>JBGAWJ010000009.1:0-26441 GCA_044227605.1 Alphaproteobacteria bacterium | reverse complement strand
GTATAACCCAGATCTTGCAGTCCATCGGCATGCCTTATTCAGCCATTTTTTAGAGCTTTTAAAATTTATGGCGGAACATTTTCCTCGACATAAAATTGTTTTAAGGCCCCATCCTTCGGAAAGTTATGGGCCTTGGCAAGAAATTGCCAAGCTTTTTCCCAATATTGTGGTGATTAGGGAAGGCAATGTCCTACCCTGGCTAAAAGCTTGTAAATTATTGATACATAACGGTTGTACAACCGCTGTTGAAGGCAGCTTGCTCGGAATTGAAATGATTGCTTATTGTCCGATTGGCTCCGAAGGTCTTGATGCCCAGCTTCCCAATAACCTCAGTTTGCAGGCCACTAGTTTAAAACAAGTGCAAGATCTGACTAATCAATTGCTAGCAGGGGAACAGATTACCAACCTTGACCCGCAAGTAAAAGAAGCACGGGCTAAACTGAGAAGCATTAATGTGGCAAATACAGAAAATAAGTTTGCCAGCGAGGAAATTGTTCAAGTACTTGATGATTTATCATCCAATATCCGCAATCGCCGTTTGTTTTCTTTCAGTTATTTAAAAGCAAAAATGATCGCTGTTGATCAACGATTAAAGAAAAATACAAAATATGCGATGCCAGAGGGGCCGCTAAGCCCAAAAGTCAGGGCCAGTAATTTTCCAATTATATCCGTTGAAGAAGTCAACCGTAGGATCCAAATCCTTTCGCTATGCCTGCACGGTAGGTTTGACAACATCCAGGCAAAAACTTCAATCAAAGAAGGGGTTTTTGAATTATCATCGAATTAGGCAAAAGCCCTAATTGTGCTAGGGGGGATGCCAGGTCTAATCCTTCTTATAGGCCCCCCCAAAGCCTTCTGACTTGGAAACATACCCCAAACTAGCAAGTTAATTAAGGGTAGCAAGAACCTTTTGTAAACGCTGGCGATGAAATTGTTCCGTTGCTTCAAGATTGGCAAAGAAGCTTTTAAGGGTGTCCAAGCCCTGCGATGGTACTATATTGGATATTTGATGGGAAAACTCTTTCCCCGTTGCTTGATGCTGTAAAACCCCCAGAATTTTACGGATGATGCTTTCGGGGGACAATGATTCTTGATCCTCCTCTGCCAGCCAGGGATATAAAAATGTTAGGCAATAGCCGGATTGTTCTTTTTTCTTATCTGCCATGGAGCGCAAAACGGCCGCCAGATCATTATATCCCAAACCATCAGCCTTATCAGCAAAGCATATTAATTCTTGATATTGCTGACTAATCTTTTCAAAGATCCGTTGCAATATCGCAGGAATTTGTTCTTCCATGGGCAACTTATTCTTTTGAATGGTCATTTATTCCCCTGTTAAAAGACGTTCCACCAATTGTTTGACTGTTGGGATAAATCCATTTTTATAAAAAGGATCGCTAGCAAAGCGGTAAGCATTATGCCCTGCAAACATAAGCTGGTTTTCAATATCATTTGAATGGCTGATTTCTTGTAAGGTTTTTTGGATACAAAAAGAACGCGGATCGGCTTTTTTACCCGTGGTTCCTTCTTCATTCTGTGCCCAATTGGAAAAGGCACAGGCACTTAGGCATCCCATACAATTGATTTGATCCGTCCGGATTTCATTGGCTTTAGTTGGCGTTACAAAAACCAGTGTTGAATCCGGCGTACGCAGCACTTCCGCATGTCCTTGGTTGATCCAGGCTTCGGCCCGTTTTCTATCGGGACCGGTTACATAAACGATCCTGCCACGCACACCAATCGCAAAAGCTGTTTGATGTTCCCCAACTGGATCTAAGCTATAGGCAATCTGCCTTTCTGACCTTGCCTGCAGATCTTCCAAGAACGGGTTGATAACCGCCGAAGAATAAAATCCCGTTGGGCTAAACCTATTGAGGGAAACATCGCCTTTTTTCAAATGTAATAACCTATCTTTCCAGACTTCAGAAATAGGGCTTTCAACGGTTAATAACGGCCTGGTACCAAACTGGAAAGCGACCGGACCTAGGTCAGGATTATCAATCCATTTCCCCCACTCCCTTAGGCACCAAACCCCCCCAGCCATCACAATGACCGTATCCCCCAACCCGCATTCTTCCCGCATTAAGCGGCGCAACTCTACCACCCGCGGATAAGGGTCTTGGGGTTTTAAGGGATCCTCATTATTGGAAAGGCCGTTATGGCCACCTGCAAGCCAAGGGTCTTCATAGACAACAGCACCCAATTTATCGCGAAACTTATGATAGGCACGTTTCCATAAGGCGCGAAAGGCCCGCGCAGAAGAGATAATAGGGTAATAATAAACACCATAGCCCGAGCAAATTTCTGCAATTTTATAGGGCATGCCAGCACCGCAGGTAACCCCATGGATCAACCCCTTAACACCTTCCAATACCCCATGTAATATTTTTTCAGCTGCGGCCATTTCCCACAAAACATTCATATGGATCCGACCCTTGCCACCTCCCATTTCATGGGCCACACGCGCCTGTTGGATTCCGCCCTTGATCGCGAAAGCTATCAATTCTTCGTGGCGTTCCCGCCGGGTCTTACCATGATATATCTGGGGTATTAATTGGCCTTTTTCATCATAGGAATCAGCATTGACCCCGGAAAATGTGCCAACCCCTCCCGAGGCTGCCCATGCCCCTGAACTTTCCCCATTTGATACAGAAATACCCTTCCCCCCCTCAATCAGAGGAAGAACTTCCTTCCCAGATATAATGACCGGGTTCAGAGCTTTCACAAAATACCTCTTACGATAACATCAATAATCCAGCTTCACCTAGGCTTTTTCAGAACTCCGGGGGGATAATCCCCCACAGATGTCATGGACTTCACACCCCCTATAATCATTGCCGGGCAGTCCGTAAATAAGCTGTTGGCTCCCCATTCTAACAATTCACGCGCCCGCCGCACCTGGTTAATCGTATAAATCGCCGATTCATAGCCCATTTGACGAATTTCACTGATCCATTCCTTCGTAATAAATTGGTCAGCACAATTAATGGTTTTAGCCCGTATGGCACGGGCTTGCTGTTGCCAATCTTGAGGTTTCCCCCACAAAAGCAATCCCCGTTCAAATTCCGGGGCTATTTGATAAGCCAACTCCAACGCCGGGAATGAAAAACTTGATAATAACAAAGGATGTTTTTTCGGCCAATATTCCTTCAAAAGGGATATAGTATTAAAAACGGTTTTTTCAATATAGGGATGACCTTCGGCAAAATGCTCGGGAATTTTAATTTCGATATTTGCCTTCAAATCAAGATTGAGCAGCAAAAAAATAGCCTCTGCCAATGTGGGGACTTTTGCGCCCCGCCAGTTTTCAGCAAACCATCTTCCGGCATCTAACTTTCGGATTGCTGCATACGAACTTTCCCATATTTTTCCTTGACCGTTGGTGGTACGTTGCAGATCATCATCATGAAACACAATGACTTGGCCATCTTGGGTTAACTGGACGTCAAATTCGACCCACCTTACCCCTTGACATGCTGCTTGCTGGATACTTTCCAACGTATTTTCGGGGGCAGCAGCTGCTGCCCCACGATGGCCAATAACGGAAGGTAATAACATCATTTTTGTTATCCCGGGTTAGGAAGGCGCTTGTGCAGGTTCAGGGTCCGATTGTTGATCCACGCCTTTCATGGTCAATTTAATCTTGCCCCGGTCATCAACGCCAAGGACTTTAACCTTTACCGTATCACCGACCGCAACGACGTCGCCAGGCTGCTTAACACGTTGGGTTGACAATTCGCTGATATGGACGAGCCCATCCCGGCTACCGAGAAAGTTAACAAATGCACCAAAATCCATCAATTTAACAACTTTACCCGTGTATATCATGCCCACCTCTGGATCAGAGACAATCCCCCGGATCCAATTGATGGCGGCTTGCGCCGAGGATGCATCAACCGCGGCCACTTTAACCGTGCCATCATCATCAATATCAATCTTAGCTTTGGTAACTTCACAAATTTCGCGGATAATTTTTCCACCTGTACCAATAATCTCACGAATTTTGTCTTTAGGTATACTAATAACCGTTATCCGTGGTGCCTTTTCACTAACAGCTGCACGTGAACCACTAAGTGTCTTATCCATTTCCGCTAAAATATGCAAACGGCCTTTCGCTGCTTGTTGCAAGGCTGTACGCATAATTTCGGTGGTAATCGAGGTGATTTTAATGTCCATTTGTAAAGCTGTCACACCCTGTGCGGTACCAGCCACCTTGAAGTCCATATCGCCCAAATGGTCTTCATCCCCCAAGATATCAGATAAAACAACGAATTTATCTTTTTCTTTGATTAAGCCCATGGCGATCCCCGCAACCGGCCGGGATAAAGGCACGCCAGCATCCATTAAAGCCAAGGAAGCACCACAAACAGTCGCCATCGAAGAGGATCCATTCGACTCGGTAATTTCAGAAACTACCCTTATGGTATAGGGAAATGAATCTTTTGATGGCAAAATGGGGTGAAGCGCACGCCAAGCCAATTTACCATGCCCTATCTCGCGCCTACCGGGCGATCCTAAGCGTCCGACCTCATTCACAGAATAGGGCGGGAAATTATAATGTAACATAAAATTTTCTCTATATTCCCCTTGCAAGGCATCGATGATTTGCTCATCTTCCCCTGTCCCTAATGTCGCGACAACTAACGCCTGTGTCTCCCCGCGAGTGAACAGGGCCGAACCATGCCCTCTCGAAAGAAAATTGGTTTCGCTTTGGATCGGTCGGATGGTCACCGTATCCCGGCCATCAATCCGCCGCCCTGTCTCTAAAACACTTTGGCGGACAATTTTATATTCAAGCTCTTTGAAGCTATTCAAAGCCGCTTGTTGTTTTTTGCTATCTTCTTGGAAATTGACTGCAATTTCTCCTTTCAAATTGTCTAAGGAGCCATATCGTTGCTGCTTATTGGCAATTTTATAACTGTCGCGTATTTTTTGCTGGTATTTTTTCTGTAGTTCTTGCTCCAGCGCAGCATGTTCACTGGAAGCCGTAGGTAATTCCCAAGGTTCTTTTGCACATTCCTCAGCCAGGCTGATAATAGCATCAATAACCGTTTGGAATTGCTGATGACCAAACACCACCGCTTCCAACATCACATCTTCAGACAGTTCCTTGGCTTCTGATTCCACCATCAAAACACCTTCTTGCGTGCCCGCAACAACCAAATCTAATGTGCTTTTTGACATTTCAGACAAAGCAGGATTTAAGGTTAATTGTCCATCAAAACATCCCACCCTAGCAGCCGCAATCGGCCCAAAGAAAGGAATCCCTGAAATAGTCAAAGCAGCCGAAGCCCCAATGATTGAAACGATATCAGGATCATTTTCCAAATCATGGCTCAGCACCGTACAGATAACCTGAACTTCATTTAAGAATTTTTCTGGAAAAAGCGGGCGGATTGGCCGGTCAATCAATCTTGAAACCAAAACCTCGCGTTCGCTTGGACGGCCTTCTCTTTTAAAAAACCCCCCGGGGATACGGCCGACGGCAAAAGTTTTCTCTTGATAATGTACCGTTAAAGGAAAGAAATCTTGGTCCGGTTTTGCTTGCCTATTCGCAACAACAGTACACAAGACCACTGTATCTCCATAGGTTGCCAATACGGCCCCCTCCGCTTGCCTTGCAATACGGCCTGTTTCTAGGGTAAGCTTCCTTCCCCCCCAATTTAGTTCTTTACGAAAAATATTAAACATTTCAAATAATAGCCTTTCTGTTATTCCATACCAACAAGATCCGGATAATCCCGTTGCTTTATTCTAGCGACGCAGCCCAAGACGCTTCACCACATCTTGATATTTTTCAAAATTCTTTGACTTCAGATAATCTAATAAACGCCTGCGTTGACCAACCATAATTAGAAGACCGCGTCTTGAACTAAAATCCTTTTGATGTAATTTTAAATGTTCCGTTAAGCTCAGAATTCTATTGGTCAGCAAGACCACTTGGACTTCTGGTGAACCTGTATCTTGCTCGGTCCTTGCATATTCGGTCATTATTTCTTGTTTGCGTTCCACAGTAAGCGACATCGATTAGTCCTTTCTTAAAAATTGATATTTAACACTCTTTTAGCTTTTAAATGGCCACCCACAATGTTTGCTATTGCAACCAATTGATCGCCGACCATTGCTTTGACTGTCAGCGGAGAGCCTTTTTCTATTCCTCCAGCAAGATTTATATACCTTCCCGGTAGTAAATAAACAGGCCTTCCACAACGTAAATGCTGGTATTCCTCAACCAAAATGCAAACCACCGGGATGTCGTCCAGACCTGTTTGCAACGGCTTCAGAAAATCAACCCTTACCGCCGAAGATGGAACACTATGCCCGATATTTTTTAGAGTTTCCAGTGAAATCGAATGGCTTTCTTCAAATACCCCTACCCGCAATCGATGGAGTGTTTTAACGCATCCCCCTGTCCCCAAAATTTTTCCCATATCCCTAGCTAAACTGCGCACATATGTGCCCTTTCCACACTTTAGAAAAAAGGTTGTTCCTAAAGGGGGGCAATCTTCTATGATTTCAAGGCAGAAAATTTCAACCAGGCGCGGCTGCAAAGGTTGCGATAATTGTTGATCCCGCGCCAATTGGTAGGACCTTTTCCCGCTTATCTTAATAGCACTGTAAATAGGGGGAGATTGGAACACCTTGCCAATGAATTGGGGAAGGATATCCGTTATCTGCTGAACCGTTGGATACAGGGGATATCGTTCCATCACCTGGCCGGTAACATCATCTGTATCGGTATTTTCTCCCCATTTAACCGTGAAGCGATATTCCTTATCCGCACCTACAATATAAGACATGACTTTGGTAGCCTCGCCCACCGCTACCGGTAAAACGCCGGTTGCCAGTGGGTCAAGGGTACCCGCATGCCCAAGTTTGCTTAAGGACAAGGCTCTTTTGACTTGGGTTAAAGCGTGGGCTGAAGATATGCCTGTTGGCTTATTTAGAACCAACCAACCATGATGCAGTTGCACGGGCTTTTTTTTAACTGTCTTGAAGGGTTTGGTCAGGATCATCGTTTAATGTCTGAACGTTTTTCAATAATTGGTGAATATGGCTGGCATATTCAAAAGTATGATCCGGTTGGAACCTAATCCACGGGACTACACGCATTTTTAGGTGTTTTGCCAAATAAGACCGGAAAAAAGCGGCGGCCCTCTTTAAACCACGCATGACATCTTCCAGATTTTCACCCCCCAAAGGCAAAACATAAGCTGTGGCTTCACGCAAATCCGGGCTTACCCGTACCTCCGTAACCGTCACACTCACATCATACAAATCCGGGTCACGTAATTGCTTTTTGACAAAAACATCCATGAGCAGCTTTCTTATTTCCTGCCCTACCTGTAATTGTCGCTGACTAAATTCTCCTACCACTGCTAAATTAACCCTTGCTTAAATATTACGATTTATCTGTCAATGTCCGGGCCACTTCTTCAATTTCATAACATTCCACTATATCCAATTTGGCGATATCTTGGTAGTTATCAAAGGCCATACCACATTCATATCCTTCTTTGACTTCTTTGACTTCATCTTTAAACCGGCGCAGGTTTTTTAAACTGCCATGATAAATGACCACATTATCACGTAACAAGCGTACTTTAGCCCCGCGTTTGACAAGCCCTTCCGTTACCATACACCCAGCAATCTTGCCAGAGTCTGAAATGGAGAACACATCCCGGATTTCAGCATAACCCAAGAATTTTTCTTGTAGGGTTGGCGCTAACAACCCCCCTAAGATGGCTTTCACATCATCGATCACATTATAAATAATTGAATAATATCGGATATCAATCGAATCCCGCCGCGCAATCTCCCGAGCCAACGGGTTGGCACGAACGTTAAACCCGATAATCACCGCACGCGAAGCACGCGCCAGGGTCACATCAGATTCATTAATACCCCCAACACCGGCGTGCAGGATTCGCACCCCAACCTCAGCTGTATTCAACCTATTTAAGCTATTAACCAAGGCTTCAAGGGATCCTTGGACATCTGATTTTAAAATAATTGTCAATTCCCGTAAGCCGCTATCACCGATCTTTGAGAGCATTTGCTCCACATTGCCCCTTTTGCCTAAAGCGGTGGCTGCTTGTAATTCTCGGCTTTTACGTTGCCGGTGTTCACTAATTTCACGCGCTTTATTTTCGTTTTCTACAACAACAAATTGGTTCCCAGCCATCGGTGTGCCTTGTAATCCAACCACTTCAACAGGTGTTGATGGCCCTGCTTCTGTTAAAGGATGACCATAATGATCGAGCAAGGCCCGAACGCGTCCCCATTCATTGCCAGCCACCAATATATCACCCACCCGCAATGTGCCACGTTGCACCAGGAAAGTGGCAACCGATCCCCGGCCACGCTCTAGGCGCGCCTCAACAACAGCACCACTGGCCAACCGGTCAGGGTTGGCTTTCAAATCCAACACTTCAGCCTGCAATAAAATGGCTTCTTCTAATTTGTCTAAGTTCAATTTGGTCTTGGCTGAGACATCAACCGCCAACACATCCCCACCCAGCTCTTCCACAACCAAACCGTGGTTGAGCAATTCCTGCCTAACCCTGGCGGGATCAGCTTGAGGCTTATCGATTTTATTGATGGCTACGATGATGGGAACCTTAGCAGCTTGGGCATGGCTGATAGCCTCAATGGTTTGCTGCATGATACCATCATCTGCAGCCACCACTAACACCACCAAATCCGTGACATTGGCACCGCGCGCGCGCATTTCCGAGAACGCGGCATGGCCGGGGGTATCAATAAAGGTAATTTTTTGACCTGATGGGCGTGTCACCTGATAAGCACCGATATGCTGGGTAATCCCCCCGGCTTCACCGGAAACAATATCGGTTGAACGCAAAGCATCCAGCAAGGAAGTTTTGCCGTGATCCACATGTCCCATCACCGTCACCACAGGCGGGCGGGTTTGCAGCTGCCCGGCTGAATCTTGTGCCAAGGTTTCTGCGATGAAACTGTCTGATTCTTTCACGCGTTTCACTTTATGGCCGAATTCACTGATAACCAATTCAGACGTATCCGCATCAAGAACCTGGTTAAGGGTGGCCAGCATTCCCATTTTCATCAAGGTTTTAATGACATCCGCGCTTCGTTCCGCCATCCGGTTAGAAAGTTCCTGCACCGTGATGGTTTCAGGTAAAATAACTTCACGGACAATTTTAGTTGGTTCCGTTTGATTGTCTTGGATAAATTTTTGTTTTTCTTTTTCACGTGCCCGGCGAATAGAGGCCATACTGCGCACCCGGACTTTTTCTTCCTCTTCTAGCGCTTGGTCAATCGTAATTTTCCCGCTACGCCACTTTGACGGAGTGCTTTTCTTTAATTCGCTGCTCGGCGCTGCGGGCGCTGATTTTCCTGGTTTCCGCGCAGAAGAAAACCCATCTTCCGTTTCCTGCTCATCCCCATATCCACTTTTGGTGGAAGAAGGCAATCTACCAGAATGCTTGGTTTTTTCTTTAGGTTTCTTCGTATCATCATCCGCAATCTCGGTAACTTTAGTTGCACCCGCTATTCCATAAGCCTTTCCCGTGCTTTCTGCCGCTGCGGTCGATGAATGTTTTTTACCCTCTTCTCCGTCAGAATTTTTGGATGAAGAAACTTTTGGTTTATCCGTACCTACAATGATCGAGTCTTGTTGTATATCCGATGTTGGATGTTTAGAAACAGCAGGCTTGAGCGCAGCTAGAGCCTTTTGTTCTTCTAGCTGTTTTAATTCACTTTCGCGCAGGCGCTGTTGTTCGATAGCCCGCTTTTCTTCTTCTTTTCTAGCTTCTTCTATCACCTTATTACGGATAGCCCGCTCTTCGACCGTTAAATGGCTTGACCATTCGGCAGACAAAACTTGCTCGGGACTTCGCAATTTCGTTTCATCTGCAGGGCCAGGTGAATCAGCATTATAAACACGCTTGCGTTTTACCTCAACCGTTACGGCCTTACTTCGGCCGTGAGAAAAACTTTGCCGAACCTGCCCAACATCGATAGTTTTCTTTAGCTCAAGCTTTCCCCCTAAAGAAAGACCCAATGTTTTTTTAGCGGCTGATGGCTCATTAATATCGGTCATGTATCTTTAAAAACCTTATTTGGATTAACCTAAGTCTGTTTCAATTTTACGATGATTTTAGATTGTTGCCCACAACCGTTGGCATGGAACGAGCCAACATAATCATCTGATCTGCATTCTCTGCTGAAATATCATAGCCTCGCAACAAACCATCTTGGGAATTAATCAATTCATCCCGGGATAAATCTGCAAAATCCTGCAATGTTTTCACTCCCTGCTCTCCTAAGGCAACTAGCATTTCAGGTGTTAATTGGGTAATTGTAGCTAATTTCTCTTCAACCCCTAAATCTCGCCACCGTTCCATTTGTTGCTGTTTTTTAGCATCAATGTAATTTTTTGCTCTTTCCTGCAATTGTAAGGCTATATCCCGGTCAAAACCCTCAATTTTTTCCAGTTCGTCAACTCCAACAAATGCAAGTTCTTCGATTTTGGTAAAACCTTCCGTAATTAAAAGCTGGGCAATTACTTCATCAATATCTAAGGATTCAATGAAAATCTGGGAAACATTTTTAAATTCTTGCGCCCGGCGCTCGGATTCTTCAGCCTCCGTCAAAATATCGATTTCCCAACCGGTTAATTCGCTGGCCAGCCTGACATTCTGGCCCTTACGACCAATAGCCAGGCTGAGTTGATCATCCGGCACCACCACCTCAATCCTTTTGGTTTCTTCATCCAAAACAACTTTGGTCACTTCAGCTGGCGCCAAGGCATTCACCACAAAAGTTGCCTGGTCAGAAGCCCAGGGGACAATATCCACCTTCTCGCCCTGCAGCTCACTCACAATCGCCTGAACACGACTGCCGCGAATACCGACGCAAGCACCTACCGGATCGATGTTACTGTCCCTCGAATAAACTGCTAGTTTGGCCCGGCTGCCAGGGTCACGCGCCACGGCTTTTATTTCGATAATTTTGTTATATATTTCAGGGACTTCCTGGGTAAACAGTTTAGCCATAAACTCCGGGCTGGTACGGGATAAGATAATTTGCGATCCCTTGTTATCCGGACGCACATCCAAAATAAGCGCCCGCACCCGGTCGCCCGGACGGAAAGTTTCGCGCGGCAACATTAAATCACGGCGCATCACGGCTTCAGCCTTGCCCAGTTCAACAGTGACATTGCCAAATTCAACTCGCCTGACCACGCCGTTGATAATTTCGCCTTTGCGGCCTTTATATTCTTCATATTCATGCTGACGCTCGACTTCGCGCACCTTTTGCACGATCACCTGTTTCGCGGTTTGGGCAGCAATACGGCCTAAATCAATGGGTGGCAATTCCTCCATGACAAAATCGCCCGCCTTAATATCGGGCTGACGACTTTTGGCTTCCTTGAAGGAAATTTGGGTCACTTCGTTTTCAACATGATCGGCCACCAGCAAATAACGGAATAATTTGACCTCGCCCGTACGGCGGTCAATTTTTGTGCGGATATCATGGTCATGGCCATATTTAGCCTTGCCAGCCTTTTGGATGGCCATTTCCATCGCCGTCAAAATATCTTCCCGGCTAATATTTTTTTCACGCGCCACCGCATCAGCCACTTGTAGCAATTCATGACGCTGAATGTTTGAAATTGTCGCCATATTTCTATATCCTACCCATTATATTAGTTATTCAGTTTAGATGGTTGTTTTGTCTTTGGATTATTTTTCAAGCCCGGCTTAGGCGGCTTGCCAAGCAATTTCTTTTCAATCTGCAAATGCGCCTGACGGATGGATTGGTAAGGCAATGCCAATGGCTGTTCTTCATTTTCTACCTGTAGTAAAATATCGTCCCCTTTAACACCTAAAATTTTCCCCTGCCATCTTTTAGGTTTCTGGCCTAGTTCTTCTGTTTCCAACCAAACGTCTTGATCCGCAAACCGCTGAAAATCCTGTTTTTTGACCAAGGGGCGATCAATCCCAGGTGACCCCACTTCCAGGCTGTATGCATGGGAGATCGGGTCACTAACATCTAAAATGGTTGAGATTAACCTAGTTAAGCTAACACAATCCTTCATGGTCAAGGGTTCCAAATTTTGATGTTCCACCATAATCTGCAGAACAGCTAAACGACCTTGCTGCCACTTGACTTGGATAAGCTCATAGCCTCTCTGGTTTAAAGAAGGCTCTAATAATTGTTGAATAGGTTCGATATTCTTCATTTCCGCCTGAAGATTAAATAAATTCCCCAGTAGCTTGTCCGCTAAATATGTTAAAATACGCCCCTAACAAAAAGGGCGGGCCATAAGCCCACCCTTGAGTATTAAGGATGATTGTTGTACGAGCATTACCATAACTTAATTGCCTTGGCAAGAAATTATTTTTTACCGTTTGTTAATAAAATTACCGGTTAGAATTTAAGTACTTGGGCGTGGGAATCACAGGAGGCAGAATAAGTATTTAGGCAGGGATAGTCTGTAGATCAAGGAATTTCATGAATAGTATAGGATACCGAACCTATCCTCCCGCCAAACAAGCATGTTCATGAAAATGATCTTTACGCAAATTTATGCTGATGCTACTGTGGGATAATCATACGTGCGGCAAAAACAGGAGGCACAGCCCCCTTCTGGGATAAACGGGCGTTTAGTCCCAAGCCCCCGCATGATCATAGCCTTTCCTAAAATCCCCCGCTAACCCCTATAATGGCGGATGACGATGTTTTGTTGGTACCTTTTTAGTAATGGTCAATATTAACCCTGAAATAGTAACAGCCATACCAGCTATTCCTAACCAACCCAGATTTTCCCCCAAAATAATATAGGCATAAACCATTGCCAACGGGGGTGTCACATAAAATAATACGGCCACTGAAGCCGCCGGAGTGTTATAAATCAACCAGGTAAGCAAAGTGATGGCAATGCCCGATAACACGATTGACATCCAAAATAGGGAAAAAATAAACTCTCCGGACCATTCAACCGGTTTTTCCTGCATCCAATAGACCCAAGGCCATATGACCAGGGATGCCGCAATCAACTGGATGACTTGTCCAGATCTTAAATCAATATTCCGACAAAAACGTTTTTGGTATAAAGTCCCCAAGGTAATGCCCAACAAAGCAAAAACCGCCAACGCAATCCCTTGAAAAGACAAGATGGCCGCTTGTAACCTAGGTTCAACAATAATAAAAATGCCTAAAAACCCAACCAGGAGGCCAATCCATTGTCGTTGGGTAGTTTTCTCGCCCAACATGGGACCTGCCAAAACACTGGTAACGAGCGGTTGTAGGCCTGCAATAATCGCCACGATCCCCACCGGCACTTCTTGGGCAACCGCCGACCAGGAAGCCCCCAAATAAACAGCATGGGTTAAAACACCGGCAACCGCCAAATGGCAGATAGTTTTAAGCTGCCTTGGCCAGCGGGCTTTCATGACCAAGGCAAAAATTCCCATAATCACAATAGCAATTCCCATCCGTATTAAAATAAAGGTAAACGGGCCTGCATAGCGCAAACCAATTTTGGCCACGATAAACCCCGTGCTCCATAACAGGACAAATAAAATAGAAAAAGATAAGCGCTGCTTTTTGATAGAAGGACCGGCAGGAGATTGGGTACTGGACATCCGTATTCTTTCTAGACAATATGGCGTATAACATATTCTTCTGGCAAAATTGCTCGTCTGCCTTTTTCAGTAAGGAACCCCTCATATCCCATAGTTCAAAATTATGATGAGAGGATTAAAGACAACAAATTGGCTGCAACCATTAAAAAATGAAAAAGGGGTTCATATCCGTGTCTAGTCCTAAGCGCATATGGCGGGTTTCTTACGGCATTCTCATGCTGCCCTTAATTTGCTGCACCGCATATATAGCATATTGGTGTATTGCTGCAAGCCTGATCGAAAAATATTGGCCAAAATTGCAGCCCGTGTTGCAAGCCAATGGTTTTAAAGCAATATTGCCCTCCACTATCACGGTGAAAGGGTTTCCTTATAGTTTTACTATTTTTATACCGGGTATCAACATTGCCTATTATGATACCCCCAATCCATGGTCTTTGAAAGCCGACAGCATCAAGTTAATTGCGACCGCCTGGCGACCGATCGATGTCCAACTAATCATCCAAAATGCCCGGCAAGAAATAACCGTGAATGGGCAACGCTCGCTGGTTTCTGGCAATGCCACTATCTTCGGCTATTTAGGCTTTGACGGTAAATTAAAAAGTGCTGAAATCAATGCAACCGATATTGCCCTTAGTGCCCAAGCCGGTCAAGCAATACCTTCCCTAACTATTAAAGAGGGGCAAATTATCCTAACCCATTTTCCTAACCAGCCTGAATGGTTTGTTATTAGCCAGTTTCAAATGATTAGCTTACCGGGGGTTTCCACCCCTTTCCTATCTGGCCCCATCCCCCTTGTCATTTTATATGCTTCTGCCAAAGGCCCATGGCAGGGGAAGAATTTCTTGAAAAAATTGGCGAATTGGCAAAAATCCGCCGGACAAATAATGATCGAAAACTTACTGGTATTGACGGATAAATGGAGCGTGGTAGCTAATCAAGTAGCCCTTCAGCTGGATGAACAATTACAACCTCAAAGTGACGTTTATTTCCGGTTATATGGGTATGATCACTTACTGCAAAGCTTTTTCCAAGTTGGCTATTGGGATAAAGAAACGCAAAACAGTATTCAAGATACCAGCAAACTTTTGGCAGCAGCCCAAGGCAATTTAGACAATAGTTTCATCGCTGTTAAGCTATCGATTAAAAACCAACTGATCAGCTGGGGGCCCATTACTTTGTATCATTTACAAAGGATTGATTGGTTTTATTTCCTAAGCCTTTTACCCGCCAAAGTGTTTTTATAAAAACCAAGCTTGAGGATCGCCCTCCTATGGTCATAGGCCCCTATCTTTAAACCCTGCCTTTAAAAAACAGGGGCCACTCATTTATATCCTTAACTGATGCGGAAATTTTGGAACTGCCAGGGATCATTCATATTTAAACCCTTTTCCCGGAATAAACGGTAATGCCCTTGTAGCGGCGTCCAATCTGTCCACACCCCCACTATTTTACCTAGATATGGCCGGCAGATTTCAATGATTTCCTGATAACCCAAATGTTCTGGTTCTAATAAACCCAGTTGCGGATTCTTAATTAACCACATCGCCCCTGCCATTACTGGTGCTGCAATTTGCAAAGAGGTGGCGCTGAATTTACCTTTTAACATTTGGCGTGCGGTCTGATGATCTAGAATGGAGCCAAACCACAAACCGCCGTGATCCCCGAGTAGCAAGGCGCCTAATTCATCGCCGCCTTCGATAATTTCCTCATTTAACAAACGTTTATTGGGTTGTAATGTCCAGCTATCGCGCATGGCCACCTCACGCATACTGAGAACCGCATCGTTGCAGGGGTGATACGCATAATATACCGTGGGCCGGTACATCACTTTTTTCCCCTGCTTTACAGTTAAATATTCACTGAGGCTAATAGCTTCGCCATGGGTAATGCAATAGGCCTTCATAGGCCCACTGACCGGTGTCCATGAATTCACTTGGGTAATCAGTCCTGGTTGCCCCAAATAAATGGAAGAACGTGATCCCACCCGGTGATGGAAGCCATCTTTTGGCATTTTCTTTTCATGCGTCCCCCAGCCCATCTCGGCTGGTTGCATGCCTTCGCTGTAAAAGCCATCAATGCTCCAAGTGTTTACAAACTCACCCGGGCGTTTAGGACGATTGGCAATTTGGGTGTCATGCTCCGCCACCTGGATGACTTTAACCCCTAATTGCTGGGCTAAAGCGGCCCATGCTTGCTGGGTTTTTGGCTGATCCTTAAAGGCCTTTAGTTTTTTGCTGGCAATTTCAAGTAACCCGGCTTTAGCAAAATGGCTGATAAGCCCCGGATTAGCCCCATGGGTTAAAAGGGCACTCATTGCAGGTTTACGCCATTTCTTGGCCCGCTGGATCGCCTCATAACGCAAATAATAGTTGCTGCGTTTGCTCACGGGGATTTTGGGGTTATCATAATACCCATCCCAAGGTTCAATGCAGGTATCTAAATATAACACCCGGTGTTTTTGGCACCAATCCATTAAATCAACCGAGCTTACATCCACACTTAAATTTAGCATGATATCGCCGCTACCCGCACGCCCATCAAGAACTTGATGCAGATTTTCCCGGTACAAAGGATTAACCAGATATTGAACGCCGCGCTGGACGTAAGGGGCAATGATATGGGTTTGATCTTGCCCATCAATAATGGTTATATTGCTTAAAGGCATATCAAAATTTTCTGCTATCATAGCCAGGGTACAGCGGCCAACTGAGCCATACCCAATCATTATAATCCGGCCGTTAAAATTAAACTTAGGTGTCATGGTCAATGTCTCCTATCGTTTAGGAAAGCGTCAATAATAAATAAAAGGGGTAAATGAACGGGAAAGAATCATCCCTAGGTAAGGGCATCCCGCCTATCCGTTGATAAGAAAAGCAATTGAGGAAGTTTTCTTATGAACCGTGTCCGGGATTACCCGGCCGATTGTCGAAGATGTTGATGGCGGCTTTGGTAATCTTTTAGCTTTTGGACAACTGTTTTCATTTCTTCGGCCGTACCGATGGTAATCCGCAAACAGTCATGTAAGCCGTAAGGATCAAGGGGGCGAATGATAATGCCTTGCTGATTTAGGTAGCTTTTGACCTCAAGGGCTTTTTGATTCCCGACTTGCTTTTGTTGCGGCTGCTCCCCTTCCGAAAAACGTACCAACACAAAATTACCAGCGCTTGGCAAGACCTGAAAACCCATTTCCAGCATTTGCTTGCGGAACCAAGGCAAATATTGCCGGTTGTGCTGACGCGCTTTTTCCACATGGGCCTCATCTTCCAAGGCCGCACAAGCTGCCGACTGGGCGGGGGCAGACAAGGTAAAAGGCCCGCGGATACGATTAATAATGTCAATGACAGCAGGGTGGGCATAAGCCCAGCCAATCCGTAAGGCTGCCAACGCATAAATTTTTGAAAAAGTCCGCAAGACAATGACGTTTTCGCTGTTACTGGCTAATTGATAACCCGCTTCATAGGTCTTGTCGTCCACATAATCCGCATAGGCCGCGTCCAACACCAATAACACATACGGCGGCAATCCTTGATGCAAGCGACGGATGTCGCTGGCTGCTAACATACTACCGGTGGGGTTATTGGGATTGGCCAAGAAAATAATTTTGGTACGCGCATTCACAGCAGCCAAGATGCCATCCACTTGGGTCGTGAAATTTTTCTCAGGTACCATCACGGGTTTGGCGCCCACGCTGATGATGGTGATTGCATATTTCCCAAAACCATATTGGCTATAAATAACTTCATCCCCGGGACCCGCATATCCTTGTGCAATTAATTCAATTAATTCATCGGAACCGGCACCGCAAACGATTCGGTTATCGTCCAATTGAAATTTCTTGGCCAGTGTTTCACGTAATAAGCGGGCGGATGGATCGGGATACCGATGTAACTGAGATGCAACCTTAGAAAAGGCTTCCGTCGCCTTGGGGCTCGCCCCTAAAGCATTTTCATTGGATGCCAAACGAATGGGGTTGGCATAGCCTGGTAATTTTGCCTCACCTGGCACGTAGGCCGATAAAACGTTTAAGCCTGGTCTTGCTGGAACTGTCATCGTTCATCCTCCCAATATTGTTATTATTCTTGATAAAACGGGCCGTTGGTTCCCAAAGCCAATTTCAGACAATTGATACAGCATTGCCAACAACTTATCTAAGCCGCCATCGAATGGCAACCCCTAATCCGCCATCAAGACAAGACAAAGAGAATTTGCTTGTTCATCAGGCAGGAATATCACAGATCAAAGCATGTACCTATTTTTCCATATATGGTGGATTAGCTGGGCGTAGAGCGGCTGATAACCCCCTGTTGCAGTTTTTGACAAACTAGGCCATCGTGGGAATGGATTATTTTAATCCCATGCTTCGATATTCATCTCTATTTTCAGGAGACTATCCGATGGTTGATACTTCCCATAAAATGCAACTGCGTACGTCCAGCACCACCCCTTACGGCCGCAAAGTGATGCTGGTTGCCCATGAATTAAAACTGATTGACAAAATTGAAATAATTGCCCCAATCCGGGATAATTGGGTACAAGGCATCGCCCCTGAAAATCCGTTGGGCAAGGTTCCAAGCTTAACCACCGCGGATGGTATGGTGCTTTATGATTCCATCGTTATTTGCGAATATTTGAATGACATGGCGCAAGGGAAATTATTCCCAACCAGCAGCCCTGCGAAATATCGGGCCTTGCGCTTGCATGCTTTAGCCGATGGTTTATTGGAAGCCGCTGTTGCCCAACGCATTGAAACCCACATGCGCCCAGCCAATTTACAATGGGCTGATTTTCTAACCCTGCAGCGGAATAAAGTACAAGGCAGCCTGAAAGCCGCCGAACAGGAGGTTAAACATTTCAGTAAAGCACCAACGATTGGAGAATTTTCCTTGGCCGCCGCCTTGGGATATATCGATTTCCGTTTCCCAACTGACAATTGGCACAAAGATTATGCAAAACTCAATGCCTGGTATCAAGAATTTAGCAAACGCCCATCGATGCTAGCCACTATCCCCAAGGATTAAATTTCGACACGATCCTATTTTATATTATTTATCTCCTTGCTTTCTTCCTTTCCTAACCCGGGGAATTTCATATGGTTCATACCCGACCGGCGCATTGAAAAATGCCCTGGGTAAGAGATAGAATCTAAATTCTCTGCCAAAAATCCTACTTTTTGCCTTTTTTAAAGGAGGGGGGTAGTTTTTTGAAAACAGGATTCAAAAAATACTTCCAAATTTTGCCGTGAATCCCCCAAATAGGTTGACGGAAGCGCTTGTTTTACGTTAGATTTTCTCAAATGTTATTATCCTTTTTGAAAGGTGCTTCATGCCCCCTGCTGAATTTTCTACGAAATCAGCGATGTCTTCTGAGGCCAAGATTCAAAAAATTCTCTCGCCTTATTCATTCAAGCGAAGCAGCCTTAAATTTTTAATTGCCCCTATCGTGGTTATCTTCATATGTTTATCGTTGATGGGCGCCATCGGCTGGTTGCTGGGACCAAATCTTTGGGATGATTGGCGCACTGGGGACAATTGGACAATTGACCGGTTGGGCAGCATTACCAAAGGCTCTTGTGAAAGTAAGTTTATTTTTATGGCTTGCGATGCTCACTTAACCGCTATTGACGGTCGCAATGCTGAGATTGCTTACGTATTTATTGATTTTCATTCGGGTGATTATGAAACAGATGTGTTGCAATCAACGGAAAATCCCAACATCCTATCAACCGATTTAGGGATTGAGAGCTTGACCAACCGGTTGATTACTTTCGGCCTGCTGCAGTTGGTATTTGTCGTGCTTATCGTGCCCTTAGTTCGCCAAATAGGCCGAGTAGTAAAAAACCGCCAAACACAAGCTTTCGTCCTTCAGGGTAAACCAAAGATAAGACTAGTGCGAGTGGAGCCGGTAATCCTAAAGGACCAAAAACCAGGGAAAAGACTGTCTGGCAGCTCGACTAGACAACTCCGAAAACCGCGTCATTTTTCTTTAATAGATAAGCCCCAGACTTCCTATGAATATCAACAGATTGGTTACCTTTTTCAGCCCTTTCTTTTTCAACCCAATCAGCTAATTGGCTTGGCTGCTGTCCGCGCTGATAACCGCCAAGCGGTTTTAATTGATGAAAATCTGGATTTTTTGGCAATTCCTAAGGGTGAGCTTCCAAAAATCCTGGCTGCCCTCCACCAACAAGCGGTGTTACAGCCCTCTTAAGCAAAGATTGCCAATTGCTTTTAGATTTTAAATAAGGGGCTGACCTACTAAATGTTCCCAATATCTAGGCCAGCCCCTTCTTTCTATCACTGATACCCATTAACGGCTTTCCATCGATATATATTATCCACTTCGGTTGGGAAAGCGCTTATGGGTCGCCTTTAAAAGGCCTCTCTTTGGGTAAAGTGGTTATTGGCTTTTTAAACGGCGCAGGTTCTCATTTGTTGTGTGAGCAATGCAATCATCCATCGATCTTTGGAAACGCTCTTTATCTGCTTTCTCCGCTGGCGAAGCCATTTGGTTGCCCATCGCTATACAAAACTCACGGGCTGTCCGTGCAGCTTTCTCCTCAGGCGTTTCACTGCAAGCAGCACTAAGGAAGCCCAGTACCGTTACGAAAGATATGGTGGCTAAATTTTTCATGATTTTCTCCCTGTGTATCAATTTTTTTTAAATTCAATTATCTGACTTTACCTTATCCATCAGGCAAAACGACAAGATGTTGATCTAACTGTTATATATATTAATATTGGCATCAAGCAAATTTTCGCCCATTTCAAAAAATTGCCCCTGATCTTGGTTAAAATGCAATACCGCAAGATTTGTCAAAAACAACTATGATAGGGTTCTTTTATCATCCACTATATAAAGGAACAAACAGATGCAAACCACCCAAAAAGATCCTATCCAAATTGTGGGTATTGAGCTGAAAACATCCAACGATGTTGCCCTTCAAACCATCCCACCCCAATGGCAAAAATTTTACCAAGAAGGGGTTTTAGAAAAAATTCCAAATAAAATTTCCCCTGATGTTTACGGCGTCTACACCCATTTTCGGAATATCGGGAAATATCAAGAATGCGCCTATTCCTTAATCATTGGCGCTGCAGTCAGCAAGGTTGGGAAATTACCCGCGGGTTTGGTTGCAACCATCATCCCCCCCTCAAATCGCCAAATATTTGCTGTGGTCGGGGGGCCTATGAAAGTTGGTGAAAAATGGTTGGAAATTTGGCAACAACCATTGAAAAGGGCATTTGTCGCTGATTATGAAAAATATCAACCATCCGGCGCTATTGATATTTTCATTGGCGTCAAATAAGCATTAGCTGTTTTGTTGTGATCCCCATAAAGCATGATATTTTTATCCGATCAGGATAAAAGAGAAGGAAACACCCATGCGCCAAGCCCTTCATGTTAAAGATTATGTGCAACGGTTGAACCGGGTCACCGGCTATATCTTTGATCATCTGGATGAGCCACTGGATCTTTTGAAATTGGCAGATATTGCTTGCATGTCCCCTTATCATTGGCACCGGTTATATCATGCCTTATCAGGGGAAACAATTGCAGAAACTGTCAAACGCCTTCGCCTGCAGCGCGCCGCCGCTTATTTGGCGCATACCGATTTGTCCATTGCGGCTATCGCCACAAAAAGCGGTTACCCTAATTTACCATCCTTTAATCGTTTATTTAAAAAGGCGTACGGATTGCCTCCAGCCCAATACCGCAAAAACGGCCTTCATCAACAATTTCTGTTTCCCCCGGAAAATGCCCAAGCACGGGATGATTACAAGGTGACCATCCGGCAGGTGCCTGCCTTATCCGTTATCGCGATTGATCATCATGGCTCGTACATGCATGTCGGGAAAGCTTTTCACCAGTTATATGTTTTGTTGGGTGCCAACAACTGGATTGTTCCAGGACAACGTTCAATCGGTGTTTATTTTGATGACCCGGACATAACACCCGAGCAAAATTTGCATTCGCAGGCGGGAATTATCACCGCAACCGTCCCCCCAATCGAACCCCCTTTGATCCATAGTAAGATTCGGGGGGGCGATTATGCGGTGCTACGCTACCGCGGGCCTTATGCCAGCATGCGGGCTGCCTATCAATGGTTATACGGCCAATGGCTGCCCCAGTCAGGATTTGAGGCGGCAGATGCGCCGATATTTGAGGAATATATCAATAATCCGCGTGAAGTGGCCGCCTCTGAATTAATCACGGATATTTATTTACCCTTACTTAATAGAAATGGAGAATGAAATGAAAACGACATTAAGCTGGACCGATAAATTGAATGCCCCTAAAAAACATGAGGTTAAGGCAGCCCCTATCAATATTGCCGGGATGAAGGCCGGTGAAATCATGTTGGTACCCTCGACCCACCTAATTGATGATTTTATCCGCCAGATTCCAACAGGCCAATTCATGGACATACCCACCTTACGCAAAAAACTGGCGCAGCAATATCAGGCCGAAGTCACCTGCCCCATCACCACCGGTTTCCATTTGCGTATAGTGGCTGAGGCAGCCTATGAATCTTTCATGGCGGGAATACCTATGGAGCAAATCACCCCGATCTGGCGGGTACTGGATGCAACCGCTCCCACAACTCAAAAATTATCATATGACCCATCTTTTTTGTATGCGGAACGCCAAAAAGAGGGATTGCCTAATCCTTCAGGCAAGTCTTTTCAACAATACCAATCGCTAAAATCCAGCATTAACCTCTTTCCTATCTAAAATTTATTTCAAGAAAAAGGCGATGGGCAATCGCCAAGCAAGCTGTCACCCACCGCCTTGTAAGCAAGGATAAAGAAATCAAAATAATTAATGGTTATAAATCATTGGCCGGTTAACAGGCAAATCCAAACAAAGATTGTGTAGTAGGGATAAAAACCGCTCAACCCTCTGGTCAAGATGGGTTTTATGGACAACCCTTTCATATTCAGCGGCGTCGATTTTAATCTTGGTAACGCCAGCTTTTTTCAATTGGTCAAAATATTCCGTACAACTAAAGGCCGCTTCATAAACCTGATGACGGTCCAAATGCCCCCAATGTTGTTTCAGGGTAATTTCCTGGGCAAGGGGGCGAAACAGCAACATCAATTGACCAAGACTAGTTTCAACCGGTTGCCGTTGCCAACTATAACCTGATGCCTCGTTATGAAAGGCTTGGTTTGTATCCATTAATAAAGTCAATTTTTCCTCCTGTCTGTTGTTTACAGCGAATACCATAACCAATATTCTTTTTTTGTGCAAGCAATATTCTTTATTTGTTCTTAATAGCTGTTCCTAGATACCACAAAAGAACAAAAAAATTGACTGTTCGCCTCGTTCGATCAAGAACGCTTATTGCCCCGATTTATTTTGCTTTCGGATTTTCTTCCTCCTATACTGTAGCATGTTATCCATCAGTAATTTATTTGTTATGTCCTTCGGTTTTGCGAGGTTTCTATGCTTTGGGCAATTGGATTAAAGCATTTTACCCGCCACGGTCATTTGACAGTCACGGATGCCACCGGCAAGAAACATGTGTTCGGTGCGGCAAATGCCCAACCACGCTCGGCCATCCGCCTGCACCGCCGGGCGTTGCATTATAAAGCCATGATCAATCCCAGCCTTTATCTGGGCGAAGCCTATATGGATGGCACCCTGACAATTGAAGAAGGGACGCTTGAGGATTTGATCTATTTTTTTAGCTTGAATGGGCGAGATAGCTGGCAAAAACCCTGGCAACATTTTGTAAAACGCAGCTTTAACTGGCTGGTATGGATGTTTGGCGCCATTCCCTCAGGTCGTTCCAAAGCCAACGTGGCCCATCATTATGATTTATCCGGCCAGCTTTATGAACAGTTTCTTGACCCTGACAAACAATATTCCTGCGCTTATTTTCTAGACCCAGGTAATAGCTTAGAGCAAGCGCAACTGGATAAAAAACACCATATTGCCGCTAAATTGTTGTTAAAACCAGGCCAACATGTCTTAGATATTGGCAGCGGCTGGGGCGGGTTAGCCATTTATTTAGCAAAAACCTTTGATGTAAAAGTCACCGGTTTAACCTTATCGGAACAGCAATATGCAGTCGCCCAACAGCGTGCGCGCGCAGCAGGGCTTGAAAACCAGGTGCAATTTCAATTGCGCTATTACCTCCAGGAAAAAGGCCTTTAGGACCGGATTGTTTCAGTGGGCATGTTTGAACATGTGGGAGCACACCATTACAACCAGTTTTTTCGGCAAGTGAAAAACTTACTGAAACCGGATGGCGTGGCCCTGATCCACTCAATTGGCCGCATCGACGGACCGGGGGCAACCGATGCTTGGATCAAAAAATATATTTTTCCGGGTGGCTATGTTCCTGCATTATCCGAGGTAATGCCAGCGGTTGAGCAAGCGGGTTTGTGGGTGAATGATGTAGAAATTTTAAGGTTGCATTACGCCTATACCCTCAAGGCTTGGCGGGAACGGTTCCAAGCCGCCCGCCCGCGCATGGTGGAACTTTATGGGGACCGTTTTTGCCGGATGTGGGAATTGTATTTATGCGGTGCCGAATATTCCTTCCGCACCCTGGGCCGAATGGTTTTTCAAATCCAGCTCAGCCGTGAGGTGGATACCATCCCCCTCACCCGCGATTATATGGTCGAGGAGGAAAGAAGGTTGCAAACTTCTTAGCAGATTACTTGCCTATTATACCGATGCCTTTTTATTTTTCTCGGTTCTAGTTAATTGGCAACTGGTAAATTCGCGGCAATAAGTTCTTGGGGTCTTTCGCCAGCATCTCCTCAGCTATCTCACTCTGGAAGCTGTTATAAACCATCACCAGCACCTGTTTGCCGTCGCCTGAGAAATTAATTTGCATGTTGTATTTTACCGCCTCATCCGCATGCATGGGCAACGCCATGGTCAAATAGGGATGCCAAGGATCGTTTTCACCCACTAATTCCCTTGTCCAAACTAGCTTGTTATCCTGGCTGAATTTAGCCAGATATAAAGCACGCGGCGTAACACTATCATCTTCCGCTTCTTCCCAGTCTTTATAATCGGTATAAACCAAAAAAATATCCCCTTGCGGTGAAACATTTATGGCTTCTACCGTATTATCAGGCTTTATACCCCAAGCAGCCGTTTCAACAAGTTTGCAGTCACTGGTTAACGTAGTTCGGTAGGCTTGATAAGAATATTCAGCGGTTGGATCGACATTTAGGTTCTTATAAGTGGATAGGATAAAGTTTCCGTTTGACAAGGCTGCAAGATCGGGGCTGGTCAAATTTTTCTGATAAATCTGACTAGTAATTGTTTTATCATTAGCCTTAAAACAATAAAACGATTGGGTTGTAGATTCCACGGATGCATCATACAGCATGGCGAAACCTTGGCTATTCACGATCAAATTTTGTCTTGATTCATCTGATTTATCATAGGCCTCTTTATTGGCTGTAGCTGACAACGTAATGTCCTCTGCCATCCATTGTTGGCCATTATTTTGCAACCGCAGTAGCCAAAACCTGTCCGTAGCTTCTGGATCGTGCATGACATAATTCTTTTTAACTAATAAAAGCTGCGTGTTTTGATTTAAGATGGTTGATTTTAAGATTGTAAACTCACTTGGATTTTGGGCAAAAGTGGCATCCATGTTTGATATGGGTTGGCGCTTCGCATCGGCATCCGTTGACCTATCGCCTTTATGCACAAAAACAGTCGGTAATAATACCATCTCGGACGTTTTCAGGTTCAGTAGAACCAACTGATTATTATCTGATAAACCAATCAATCGATCTTCCGGGCTAAGCCCCCAGTCGCGGGATGCCAGATTAATCTTTACCTTTGCCCCTACATAACCGTCTGCCGATATAGGAAACAGAAAATAGGTATTCAGACTATAGGTTCCTTCGACACTGGCATCGCAAGCCAGCCAAACATGTTGATGATTGGGGCTGGAAAGGATATTGCAATCGGTGTAATAGACCGCTCGATCATCCAAATCCACAATATCATGAGATATCGGTTGCTGCGCCAACACAGGTCCCATTAACCAACCGGCCATTCCTAAAGCGGAGACAACGTGCAGTAAGTAACATTTCATTTTTCTTTATCGTTCCTATTTCTGTGCCAGATTGTTTTATTCACGTCACTTCCGTAACATAAATATTATAAAGAGAATAACTAGAAAATCTTTATGCTCACTCTATTAGTACATATGCTGGCCGCCATTGATAGATAAAGTTGAGCCAGTGATGAACCCGGCTTCATCCGATACCAAAAACA
Source organism: Alphaproteobacteria bacterium (assembly GCA_044227605.1). Lineage (GTDB taxonomy): Bacteria > Pseudomonadota > Alphaproteobacteria > JAEUKQ01 > JAEUKQ01 > JAEUKQ01. Next base: position 555 of record JBGAWJ010000009.1, on the reverse strand, counting down.
CTACACCCCGGGCAATTTCGGCCGCTTGCCCCAACCGCCCCACCGGAATTTTCGCGACAATTTTTTCTAAAATATTGGGGGGCACGGCCCGCACCATCTCGGTATCAATATAACCGGGGGCGATGGCATTGACAGTAATTCCCTTAGTCGCCCCTTCCTGGGCCAGTGCCTTGGTAAAGCCATGAATGCCCGATTTGGCAGCGGCATAGTTCACTTGGCCATATTGCCCGGCCTGGCCGTTGATGGAACCAATATTGACAATGCGGCCAAAATTGCGTTCGCGCATGCTATCAATCAGTACCCGGCACATATTGAAACAGGATGTTAAATTGGTATCAATAACCTCCTGCCATTGCTGGGGGGTCAGGCGATGCAACGGGGCATCACGGGTAATGCCAGCGTTATTTACCAAAATATCAATCGGGCCCAAATCTTTGCTAATTTTGGCCACTGCTTTTTCGCATTCCCCGTAATTGGCTACGTTAAAGGGATATGCCGATATACCGGTTTTAGCGGAAAATTGTTGGGCAGCCGTTTGGTTGTTGGCATAGCCCG
>JBGAWJ010000099.1:0-5395 GCA_044227605.1 Alphaproteobacteria bacterium | reverse complement strand
AGCAACCCCACAGAGCGTGCCACCCAAATTTCTGCCAATATTTTAAGTTCTTGCATGGGGCATCATCTGATTGAAAAGCAATCAGACCGGAAAATAATTTCCCAGAAAATAGTTTCCCAGAAAATAGTTTCTATGAATTTTTAGCCAATATGCAAAGAAGTTTTTTAGCGTGATGCCTGCTGGGTAAGCGGGGTACTATAAACAAACCCGGCAACCTGATATTCATTGCCGTAAACCCCGGTATTCGGGTTCCAGAAGCGTACCACCGACCAATCATTCTTGGTGGAAACATCTAAAACCGGCATATTCAGGCGGATTTTTGCCCGTTCAACCGGATCACTTCCCCAATTGGCATGGGTAACCAGCAACTGGCGAGGCCCTAATACCCGCGTCACGACCGCAATATGACCCAATTTCAACCGATTGGTCTTGCTTAAGACCAACACCGCCATTTCTTGGGGTTTGCTGCCGCGGGCATAGCGCCCCTTTGATTTGTCCCACCATGTCCAGGCATCACCATAAATACTAACGCCCGATATTTCCCGGGCATAGGGAACGCATTGCACAGCCGCCGCAATGACGACATGGCTATAATCAGCAGCCTCGGCCGGTCTCATAATCGACGATTCGCCCTCATAAAACGCTGTGTTTTCAGATTGATAGGCACAATTGCTAAGAAGCAACATGAATAAACACACATAAGCGATTTTTAGAGCTGCCATCGATATCCTCGAAAGTCTTGGTTAATAAAGGAACTTATAACATAACCTTCGTAACTATATAAAAAAAATTTATTTGGTCAAGCCTTAACCGCCAATTTTCGAACAAACCCATCAACAAAAATATAATTTTTATGGGGGTCATGGGGGGGGTGTCAGCTTCAACGCTCAGATTACACAAGGTTAGATTGCATGGGGATTGAATGTGGCATGTGGTTGCAGGAAGCTTGCTGGGTTGCTTTTGCATATTCCTTTATTTGCAAGAAAACCGAGATAGGCGATAGGCGATTGCCTGTTCTATAAATCCCTTAACATCGTTTAAAGTAACCTGGTTGAGTTGGTGAATAGGCAGGTATTTTACTTGTTTGCCGACGCTTTTACCAAAAACCAATTGTTGCTTTTTATCCGGTAAAAAAACCCCGTGTTCAAAAGCCATTTTCACTTGATTTACCGCAGGGAAGATCGCCCCCACATACCCCGCTTGGGGATGGGTATACCCCACTGCCTTCCACCCGAAATATATTTTTTCTATTAAAGACGGAAAGGATTTCCCTATTTCGGCCCTTAGTGTGGCTACTATTTCCTGAATCTCACCGGGACAATACCCAAGAAAATGAATAAATTGGTCGGGGGAAGCATATAATTGTTTCATAGGGGCATCTTCCGAAAATTAACGGGAATGTTTATTATAGTCATGAAGTTTGCTAAAATCAACAATGAATAGGGCTAAAGTGACTTTTTCCGCCCTTCTCCACCTTTCAACCCGCCCCCTGTTTCATAAAATTTATGGGCCCAAATAAAATATTTTGTTTTGCTTGCTTTTTTTTGATAAGGCTTGTATAAGGGGTTCATAAGTTGCTTATATGAAATTTTCGCATTTACCGGCCGCTATATCCATGAGCGTATTCAGTCTTGATACTTACGATCTTCCTTCAGTTGATTCGTTAGCGTTTGACAGAGAGTGCCGGCAAATTGGTCGGATCATAAAGGCTCTTTGACATCGCCTCACGGTGAGGCGGTGCTTACGCTAAAGCTAAAGGAAAAGCAAATGGCAATTGGTACAGTAAAGTGGTTCAATCCAACAAAAGGTTATGGTTTTATTACTCCGGAAACAGGCAAGAATGATGTGTTCGTACATATCAGCGCTTTGGAAAAAGCGGGTCTTCGCAATCTGAATGAAGGTCAAAAAATCAGCTTTGATGTTGCAACTGACAAGGGCAAATTGGCTGCCACCAACTTAAAGTTGGTCAGCTAGCCTAAAAAATTGTGGGGGTCTTTGGGGTCTTTCACAATAAAGAGAGGACGGGTAGATGAAAATCTCCCGTCCTTTTTCTATTTGTACGATGCCCTTTATTACATCTTATGGCAGTGACATGCCATACCAACGCCCCTTAACAAAAAAACCTTTGGGTAAGCTTAAAATATCCTCACCCATCAAATTCCTAGGGCGGGATGATTTCCTAATACCAGATCATGCCTTACCCTATGGGAACCCAAGCGCTGGCCTTTATGTGAATAGATAAGTGGCCATATGTGGTTTTAATGTAAGTATTTTCTCCATACTGCTATGACAAGGCTTGTGCTGTTAATTTCCGTTCAATTGCATCAATCTCCGCGCCATTTTGGACAAAAGCCAGCTTGCGGTTGAATTTCAGCGCCCAGTTTTCTGTTCCCGCCTGAAATTTTGCCGTGGTGATGAAAGCCAGTTTTTTAAAACCAGTGGTTTTTACTTGCGCGCGGGAATATTGCCATTCTGCAATCTTCGACCAATTTTTACCAAAGCGGAATTGAATAATTAACATCCGCTGATCCGTTAAAGCCAGGGCAACATGTTTGGTCATTACATAAATGATAACGCTGGCTACCCCGCCCCCAACCCCGGCCATCAGAATAGATAATGAGCCATTATCACGGGTTAGAAACATCGGAACGGCGATGCACAGCAGCATAGTGAGAAAAATGATCGGAAAATGCGGTTGTTTAACCCCATAAGCCACATGCTCGAGGTTTTCCCGCTGCCTTAAACTTGGTTGAACTAAATTCTTTAAATTTTCATGTCGTAATTTGGCCATTGCTTTTAATCCCGTTGTTCATCTGTATTTATTTGTTCGTCAAAAAATCAAGCAAGAATGTCGCCTCTGCACATCCTTACAGGAATTTTATCTGCTGGTTAAGCTTTTAAACGGCTTTCAACCAACTTCCAATCAATATTTTTAAAAAATGCTTCAATATAATCCTTGCGGCCAGAAGGCAGGAAGTCCATCACATAAGCATGTTCCCACACATCCATCACCAAAATAGGCGTTAAATTGACCGGATGGCCAATATGATGATCGCCAATCCAGTAATTCTGCAATAACCCCCTTGCGGAATCTTGATATAAAATGACCCAGCCATTACCCCGGATTTTTCCCATAGCCTTAAAATCATCTTCCCAAGCCTGATAGCTGCCGAAAGAATCGGTGATGCTTTGATATAATTTGGTTCGTTCCGCCAGTGCTTTTTGACCAAATTTTAAAGCCGCAAAATAATATTCATGTAAAACCATGCCATTATATTCAAAGCCGAAGCGACGACGCGCCTCATGAAATTCGGGGGTTTCCGTTTTCCCCTGCCCCGTCAGTTCGGCAACTTTTTTGTTGAGCAAGTTGGTGTGTTTCACATATCCTTCATATAATTTATAATGCTCTTCCAGGGTTTTTTTAGATATGCCGTCCACATCAAAGGTGAAAGTTTTCAATTGATAGTCTTTTATTGGGGCAGTTTGTTTGATCATTTTCTTTTCCTTCTCTTTCATTTTGTTCTTACATCCCTAAGCTTATCATGAAATATCGTTATGACCAAGAAATGAACCGCTAAAAAGCCCTCAATCAAGAAAATGCTGTCAGGCATCATCTTCTTACCGTCTCTAAAAACGGCAAAACCAATAAAGTCGCTACGGGAAAAAAAATATGTGTCGCCCACACCGGTTTTATTGGCTATATTGTTCTTCTAATTCTTTTCGTGATAAAGGGAGGATTTCTTGAACTATTTTCGCAGCTATGGCCACTCTAAAATTTTTAAACGCCCTCTTCTCTCTTGCCTGTTTTTCTCGATGCTGAATTTAGTAGCGATTAATCATTCCGCTTTAAGTCAAGAACACTTAAAATCTTCCGTTCCCTTTTTTACACCCGCATTGCCAACGGGTTATGACACAACCCCCCGCCTGTGTAATTTTATCCAAAGCCCTACCTATCATATAACCATGTGGCAGTGCCTATTGCCGCAAAACCCCCAAGCTTTTCCCGCAGCAAAAGGGATAGCCAATGAAATTGTTTGGATGCTTCCTATCAATGAGCTAGGAAAATGGGGTAACCCAACTGTTTTTGACCCCTTAGCAAATTCTTCCTTTTCAAACAATCCGTTAATTGGTGAAATATTAGCTGTTAATAATAATAAGGAATGGGTGGTACGGAAGCCAGCCCAACCAACAGGCGCAGCCATTGATCCATCAACTTTATATATTGTCCAACCCATTGTTTCAGGCACGCCGCAATATCGGGTGCAAAAGGTTCCCGTAAATTTCTTTAATACGCAACAAGTCTTAGCCTTTCCCGCAGATGGATGGTTAATCTGGGACCAATTATCAAAATTAGATCCTAGAAAACAACCAAAGGGCTTCGATACGCAAATAGTGGTTTTAGATGAAAAAGGTGAAAGAGACTGGACCCTTTCAACCGTGAATAACCCTTCTGGGTACATGGCATTTAGGGGCTTAACCATCAGCGCGGGGGGGACAACATTTATTTGGGCAGCAGGAAGAGCAGAAAATGGGCAAGAAACAACCAATTTTCATTGTGTAGTTGATGGCGCGAAGGCAGCTCGCGGAAAAATTAATTATCCCGTTGATCGTTTTCGCCTAGCCCTCGCCTTACCACAGAATGAAATCTTGTTGTTAGGAACGGAAGAAGAAAACGGGCATTCTTTTCTTATCGGCTGGGTCATCGATGTCACGAAAGGTTGCCAAAGCCGCTTATGGGGCAAAATCCAACTTCCTGAACATTGGGATGGCTTGAAAACCTATAGCTGGCTGGAGCATGCGGTGGTTACCCCTGAGGGCGAGGTGATTGCCTTTTATGCCCAACAATGGGATATAAGAAACATTCTGTTCGAAGTAAGACGCCCCGAAGAAGAAACCCGTGCCAATTTATGGGCAATCAAACTTAATCCCAGCGCCCCCAAAGATATTATCTGGGATAAATTGGTGATTTCATCGTTTGATCCGGCCAGCGAGGCCTTCTCCGCCAACCCGCATCAAGATCAACGCTTCAGCATGGCCTTTTTCCCCGAAATGATGCAAATCTGGCTTCACCCGATGGTTTATAAAAGCCAGGAAACGCCTGAATATTACCCCGCCGAACCCCGGATTTACCGCCTGGACATAAAGTAAAATAAAGGGCTAATAGGCTCTCAGCCGAATGGAGATACCAAAAGCCTAGGGGTACCCTCCTGTCAGGCTTTGTCATCGGCATCTTCGGAACCCAAGAAAATCAGTGCCGTTTTTTGCCCATCATACGGTTTGATTACGTAACCATCACATCCCAGCGTTTTTACATTTCCTCGGGTGAAATTTCTTCCTTGCGGGTGGCCAAGTGCCACTTATGCCCAAAAGGATCCTGGATCAGAGCGGAACGGTC
>JBGAWJ010000098.1:0-5402 GCA_044227605.1 Alphaproteobacteria bacterium | reverse complement strand
AAGTAAGATTGCCAATTTTCACGCCGCCCGGGTTGCTTGCTGCGAAAAGAACGCCAGCTAATTGATAAACGACAATGCTTAGGATATGTTTGTAATTTAAGCGAGGTAAAGAGGGTTGGGTTAAAGTAAAACTTTCATGAAGCGGATGTTGCATCCCTTCAAAACAATCCCGTGCTAAAGCGAAACTAAGTTTGGGAATCGCCTCACTGCTTAAGAAGCATAGGGTGTCATGGAATTGGGGAAAGCGCTTTTGCAGGATTTGTTCCAGTTCAGCCAAATCAAAGGCCGGTTTGGCCTTAGCCAGCACCACCATATCGACATCAGATTTCAGCCCCTGCAGCTGGCCATTATAACGAATGGATGGTTCACCCCGGGCAAGCGACCCCCCCACATACAGATTGATATTTTGCCCTTGCAGATACTCAAGGACAACGTCTTTGGCTTGATGCAAATGCTGGCTAACTAATTGATTAATTGATTTTTTATCTGATAAAGACAGAAAATTGCTGCGCTTGGTATAGTCTGCCGCTGATTTCAGGTAGTCCATTCATTTTCCTCACAACAAAATAATTATTGATCTGGTTGTATAGAGAAAACAAATTTTTTTGAAATAATTATTATATAAAAAGTAATAATGATACCTATTTATATCAAATTCGGTATAAATTTGACCAGCTTTGCAGGGGGGCAATCCGCTTGTAAGCTTTAGACAGGCAAACAACGGGGGCCAAGGAATTTACGCGCATGATGAATTCGTCTAAAACAAGGGACGTTAGTTTTGTTTTTTCTTTAAAAATTCCTGCAACCCTTCGCCGAAATTTTTAACCCAATGCTTTATCGCTTTTTGGAACATCCAATGGGATGATTGTTGGATTACGGCATTTTTAGCAAGTACCGCCAAAGTAATGTTGGCGGCAATAATCAGGGTGGTGTCATATTTTTGGGTACGGCTATTTTGAATTTGCTGCCCTTCAAATTTTACCTCCATCGGTGCTGGCAGATAGCTATTTTTACCTATGCGAATGACCAATTTAGGGGATTGGTTCTGCGTTTCTTGGAAATTTATAATTATATTTTCCCCATCCATCTCTTCATAAGTTAGGGGATTGTTTGACAAGATATTAACTTTTTTCAGGCCTTTTCGCCATTGGGGATAATCCTTAGGGTTGTTAATAAACCGAAATATTTCTTCGCGACTTCGGCCTTGAAAAATAAATTTTTCTTGATAAGCCAGGGTTGAGGAATGGTCTAAAGGATTGACTTTAATTTTAACCGAAGAACCGGGTGAGGATAGGGTAGGGGATTGGGTTGCATTTTTTTGGGAACGTTTTCGGAGGTAACGGATCACCAGATACACCGTCAAAAAATCCAATATCAAAAAGCCTGCAATCAAATATTTCCATTCGTCCAACATTTGCGTATTCCATATAAAATGTATCTAAAAATTATTTTTCAATTTTCCCGATCTTAAACTTTTACCCGGTTGCCACAAAAAAAACATAATTGGATGATAAGATTAAACAATAAACAATATTTCGTAAGCATTTTTAGAATTGTTTATCCCAGCTAATTGTAATATATTGCGGGTGCTAAATGAGCGATAAATAGTTTTGATGGGCTACCGCCCATGATAAGAATGAAAATTTACTGAACAAAGGAGAAATAACAATGAAGATTTGGAAAATGGCGGTTGCAATGTTTTCCGGCATGCTATTGGTAAGTAGCGTGGCTCTAGCCCAACAACCGAGTAGTAGTGGGGTGATATATAAATCAATCACAGCCGCGGAAGTTGCAAAAATTATGCAGCAGAAAGGGTTCCGTGCGGAAATCTCAACGGATAAAGATGGCGATCCAACGATCGCTTCGGCCGACTCGGGCTTAAAATTCGATGTTTATTTCTATAATTGCGATAAACAAGCCGTCAAATCTTGTAAAGTGTTGCAATTTGTGCGTGGTGTTGACTTAGATGATGGCACCAGCATGCAAGTCATTAATGATTGGAACTCGGATCGTTTATATGGCACGGCATGGCTGGATGAAGAAAATGACCCATATTTAGGTATTACCTTGACTTTGGCGGGTGGGGTTACACAAGAACATCTGGCTGAAACCTTATTAATTTTTACAACTAATATGGGTCGCTTTGATAAAACCTTATATTTAAAATAATCGGTTATTATTTTGAATAACAGCTATAGCGGGGCTTCGCACCGATTAAGCCCCGCTATTTTTTTATGTACTATGCGCTGCTTCTTGACATAATTTTGCCATAATTCCCTGGTAGCCTCACGCAATCTAAAAATTTGAACCGGTATCACAGGTTTAAAATTGGGTATATAGGCCTTAAATGTGGGCGTCTGAAAAATTTCACAGGGAGAAAATGATGGGAGCCTTCTCAAAAACATTACTTGGCCTTATGGTGTTAGCTGCCTTTTGGTACAAGGCTGACGCCCCACTTTCTGCCCAACCATCCGTGCAAAAGCTTGACCCATTGGCTCAACCGACCGTGAATTTGCCCCGCAGCATCGACGATAATTGTTCTTTTATGCTGCCGTCTGGGGAACCCATATTTTTGTGTGTTACAAATCGGCCTTTATCTTCTAGCACAGCGGACACATCAATACCTCAATATGAAATAAAAACCTATGTTTACCATCTGGCGTCACCCTCCTCCGGGGTGTTATGGGCAGCAAAACCCATAGAATCAAGCTGGAACCAACGGAATATTGAGGGCAAAATCATCCGTCAAGTGACTGGTGATGGAAAAATTTTAATATGGCAAGGGGTTGGGAACGGAGGGGCAGATGGGCCTGTTTTATTAGATGACCAGGGGTACCAAATCACTGTTCCAGGAATTTTCCAGTTAGGGAAAGATCAGGTTTATCAGCCGGTTGATTTAACAAAAATACAAGACCCAGAATTTATCAGTACCAAAGATGGGCAATATATTCTGGCCTTTTCCGAAACGAAGAATAGCCAGAAGTTGTGGAAGGTTTGGGGGTTAGGGGTGGTGTCTGAACGTTTAGGGGGTGGACAATTGACTATCATATCAGAAAAAATTCTTCCCCTTACCGGAAATATTGATCACGTGACGTTTTTTCAAACTTCCAATCAGCAAACCATCGTGGCCTATTCGGAAACAGTAAATAATAAACTAAAGATTCAGGTGATTAATTTTGGAAGATTATTGCAGGCCGCAGCCCTTAGACCAATAGCGGTTTGGCAAAATACCTTTGAAATTCCAGAATTGAATGCAAAAAAATTAATCAACGGACCCCTCATCAAAATTCAAGAGGATAATGCCGGTGGTTTGCTGCTGTCAGTTGCTTTTAATGATTCGGGGTCTTCCCTTACTTATGGGAGTCCCCGTACTTATAATTGGGAGGATTCCCATTATACTCGACAATGTTTTTGGTCACTGAATATTCGTAAAGCGAGTGCTGACTGGACGGAATGTAAAAATAATCCGCATTCAGCTTTTCACTTGGATTCCCAAGGGCACCTCTGGTTGGCTTATCCAGAAAAGGATAATCAGCAAAGCCACGCCAGCAAAATTATGGTCGAGGTTTTGGAGCCGTTCCAGACATCAACGAAGAAAATTATATTTCATCCTAGCGTAATAGAGATTTCATTACCCGAGGGCGTTGCCGTTAATCAGGGTGGTTTATTTAGCCAAGGTATAATATGGGTTGGTGCTATTTTACCGGCAACAAATCAGGGTGCAAAGATAGCCTTATTACTAAGTGTTGTTCACGATAATCCGGCAGTGGAAGGGGCGCGACTTTCAGAAATGCTGCTTATTGTTAATAGGGATGGATACATTGAGAAAGCCTTCCATCTTCCTTGGCCTTCCGATAAAAATTACTCATCAAATACTGTTTTTATTCCTTCCTTGGGGTTTGTTGATCTGAAAATCGAGCCCGATCAAAAAGGTATGTGGGTTTACGGAACTTATTTTTTTCCGGTGGGTTATATGTTACCGCAAGGCAACTTCCGCAGTCAGTTATTTTATGTGCCGCTGACAGATTAATACAAAGCTGACCGTTACAACCAATTGCAGGTACCATTAAGAAGCCTTGAATAACCGGGTTTATTAAAAGCTGGCGGTGACAAGATATTTGAGGATCAGGGGTTCAGTGGAACAAAAATAAACCGACCAGCACTTAATGAAGCCATTCAGCTGCTTCAAAAGGGCCATATTCTGGCGGTGTGGAAGCTTGATAGATTAGGAAGGTCACTTGGCCATCTTGTAACGACGACTGAAGAGTTTGCAAGAAAAGGCATTCTGTGGTATAATCAAAAATATATGAGGGTTGTAGAGGAAATCATGAAACAAGAGAAAGTTTTAAAAATTTTACGGGAACATGAGGAAGAAATTCGTAACCTTGGCATCTCTTCTTTATATCTTTTTGGGTCGACTATTCATGGTGATGACAGACCAGATAGTGACGTAGATTTGCTTTTTGTTTCGGATGATAGTTTTAGCCATAGCTTGCTTGCACATAAGCGGCCGGAAGATTTTATAGGAGAATTTTTAGGGACACAGGTTGATTTGATCGAGCGTGTCTGTTTGCATCCAGGAATATATGATAAGGTCGTTAACGAAGCTGTAAGGGTGTTTTAATGGTGCTGAGAAGTGCAATTCCTTACTAAGCCAATTCCAAACTTTGTTTAGCTAAGATGATCTATAGTACGCGATAAGTATTTTTCCATAGGCAACATTCAGGGATAAAACGATGAAAAACTTTTTTTCCAAAAAATCTATGATTTTGCAGGCGGTTATTCCCAGTTTTTTCTTGTTCTTTTCTTCCCTGACCAGTCAAGCAGCTGAATGGCAGAAAATGGAGCTGCCGCAACCGTCAGCAACTGTTTTGCAGGGGCGCGGCTTATTTCACTGTGAATTAAAAAGCTTCCCCTCCGCCCAACGGTTATTTTACGGCTGCCGTGTGGGAGCAACTGGTTCTTCAGCCAAAACCAGGCCTTATGATTATTGGGTGGTTGAATTCGACAATCAGGGTAAAAAAAAGCAGGAATGGGTGATCAAAAATATTAGTAATGCGGCGGTTTTTTTCTATTCTGCCCTCAATTAAGCTGACGCGGACAATTTTTATCTGGCAGTTACAGAACTGGATGATGAGGCGAACAAGAAGAACCGCGATGTACAGGTTTTAAGCAGCTGGTTAATCAAAACCCTGAAAATTTATCGTCTATCAAAAAATAATAAGCAGGAAGCCATTGATTATGGCTGGGTAACAGGGTCATTTGAAACCTTGCCAGCCATTATGGTGCAACCATCAGGCGCTGCTGGCAAACGTCCGGCTTGTTTATGGATTGCCATTGAGCGCCCATCAGAGGCCAGTGATAACAATGACGGTGCTTTCTTTGAAATTGTTGAACAATGT
>JBGAWJ010000097.1:0-5413 GCA_044227605.1 Alphaproteobacteria bacterium | reverse complement strand
TGTCCCATCAATCAAATGGATCAGTACCGAACATCGTTCGATATGCCCCAGGAACCGATCGCCCAACCCCGCTCCTTCATGCGCCCCCTCAATTAGGCCCGGGATGTCCGCTAAAACAAATTGCTGCTCATCCAAATCAACCAAACCCAATTGGGGATGCAGGGTGGTAAAAGGATAATCGGCAATTTTGGGTTTGGCATGGGACGATGCAGCCAAGAAAGTTGATTTTCCGGCATTGGGCAACCCCACCAATCCGGCATCGGCAATTAATTTCAAGCGCAACCACACCCATTTTTCTTCCCCTGGCCTTCCTGGTTCCGCATAGCGTGGCGACTGATTGGTAGAAGATTTAAACTGGCTATTGCCACGCCCCCCCCGACCACCTTTGGCCAAAACAAATTCTTGGCCGGGTTTTACCATGTCGGCCAGCACAATTTCTTTATTTTCATCCAAAATCTGGGTGCCAACCGGAACCCTCATCATCAAGGTTTTACCCTTGGGCCCGTTCCGCACCTTACCCATACCGTGATGCCCCCGCTCTCCCCTAAAATGTTGCTGATAGCGAAAATCAATCAAGGTATTCAGATTCTCTAAAGCCACCACCACCACATCGGCACCATTGCCACCATCCCCCCCATCGGGGCCACCAAATTCAATAAATTTCTCGCGCCTAAAACTGACACAGCCCGCCCCCCCGTCACCGGCATGGATGTATAATTTGACTTGATCCAGAAATTTCATCGATACACTTCTTTCTCAAATTGGTCTTTCGCAACTTGGCTAAAAGGTCTTTAATAGGACAAAGGGAAAAAGATCGTATGATCTTTTTCCCTTTTATCTATACAACCATTGACAGCTAAATCAATGAATTGCTTGTAGTCGCCAAAGATTATTCCTGGGCAGCCAGGACAACGGAAACATATTTCCTGCCCTTTGAGCCATAATGAAACTGAACCTGGCCCGGGGTTAAAGCAAATAATGTGTGGTCGCGACCCATGCCGACATTATTGCCCGGATGAACGGTCGTCCCGCGCTGACGGATGATAATGTTACCAGCGATAACATGCTCACCACCGAAACTTTTTACGCCTAAGCGCTGGCCTGCACTATCACGACCGTTTCTAGAACTACCACCAGCTTTTTTGGTTGCCATATCTGCACTCCTTTAAGAAAATTATAGGTGAATATCGGTAATTTTAAGAACCGTTACAAATTGGCGGTGACCGCGCTTACGCCGGTAATTGTGCCGCGGTTTTTTCTTAAAAATGATGATCTTGTCACCTTTGGTTTGGTCGATAATTTCCGCCGTCACCAAAGCAGAAGACAGGGCCGAAGCATCTAATTCAAGTCCCTGATCATGATTGACCGCCAATACGTTCAACTCAACCGATTGCCCAACCTCACCTTCCAGACGTTCAACTTTTATAATTTCATCTTTCGTGACACGGTATTGTTTCCCGCCTGTCTGAATAACTGCATACATGTTACCTAAATCCTATGTTAATTGCTTAGCTTTTGCCAGCATCGCCATCAAAAATTCTGCCCTAAACCGCTTTGCTTAAGATGGCCAATTTACAAAAATTGGGCATATTGTCAATGTTTTTTTCAGATAAATTCCTAAGACATACCATAAAACAAAAATGACCCAGATACCGGTTCGTTTTATCATTCGTGGAATCTTGATGGAATAATGGGGGGAATAAAAGTAAAAAAAATTAATGGATTTATTTGAAAGAATTTTCGTTAGCTGTCATTTTCTAATGATTCCCTAGTTTTTAAAGCCACAATTTTTCTTGAATCAATTGTTTCAAGAAATCTTGCCAACCCATTGTTTTTTATGCTATTATGCTTCCCGTAGTGATTTTATCCAAACTTTTAATCATTTTAGATTTAAAAAAACTCAACGGCTATCTATTAAAAAATAGTTATATGATTTTTTGGCAGATTTGGCGAAATAAGCTTAGTTTTTTTAATTCTTTAACTTTAAGGGTATAGATCAAATTACTACCGGCTTTTTGTTGGGTTTTGAGGCTTCTGTACTGGGAATAGGTATTTTATTCATTGTTCCTAATAGAGAGGTATTGATCCGTCCAGCACCCAGCCGGACTTTTTGGTCATTTTGTTTTTTAAATAATCAACTTAAACTCAACAATTTCAGGGATATCATCATGGAACTACCTTATCAGAAAGGCGATTTAGTTGTTTATCCAACGCACGGTGTTGGCCGTGTTATGGGTGTGGAAACACAGGAATTTTCTGGCACCAAAATTGAAGTTATTTTGATCAATTTTGACAAGGAAAAAATGATGTTGCGCGTGCCGGTATTAAAAGCAAGGAACGCCGGTTTGCGTCGGTTAAGCAGCAGGAAAGTGATGGATTCTGCCTTGGGTGCTTTGAAAACAAAATCCCGTGTTAAACGGGCAATGTGGAGCAGGCGGGCCCAAGAATATGAAACGAAGATTAATTCGGGTCATCCCGTCGCTATTGCAGAGGTCGTGCGGGAACTTTACCGGACCGCTTCCGAACAGGAAATGCAATCTTATAGTGAACGGCAAATGTATCAATCGGCGCTTGACCGCCTGGTCAGGGAACTGGCTGCGGTTGAAGGCATTGATGAACCGTCCGCTACCGCTAGGCTTGAAAAGGTTTTGTCAACCCCTACAGCTAGCACCGCGGCAGCTTAATTAAACTTCTGGGCTTTAACCCGTAAAGGCCATGGAAGGAATTCAATGGCCTTTATATATGGGGTAAGTGCTTGACATTTGAGTGTCACTTATTACCCTTATTTTATGCCATTGCCTGCATTTTACACCCTTGATAGTGAGGCCCATTGATAGGGATGACCAGGAGCCGATGATGCCCTTTTCCCCGAGCTTACAACAAGCGATCCAACTGCAAGCGATTGGCTTGGTGAAAAATCAGCGCCTTCAGCCGATTGATGATCAATGGGGTCAGGAAATATCGGTGATTGAACTCGATACCGTGCGCTTTAAGCCCGATTCTTTAAAAGGCTTGGAGAGTTTTTCTCATCTCTATGTTCTGTTTTATATGCATTTGGTGCAATCCCCGGAAATAGTCACGGGCGCCCGCCATCCGCGTGGCCAGAAAAATTGGCCAGAGGTTGGTATTTTTGCCCAGCGCGCCAAGGGCCGCCCCAACCAATTAGGCCTATCCGTTTGTGAATTGGTCGGGGTAAAAGATACATCCATTACTGTCCGGGGATTGGATGCAATCCATGAAACACCTGTTTTAGATATCAAACCCTATTTTCAGGAATTTGCCCCAAGAACGCCGGTGAAGCAACCCATTTGGGTTCATGAGCTGATGAAAAATTATTATTAGCCTGAAGATATAGGCAGCTGAAAGAACGGGGCAGCGGATGAGCATTAAAGAAATGATCTATGATTGGGGTGGATTTAATACCCATTTGTTTTATTTGATCAATAATATTCAGAGTGGTTTATACGATAAATTCATGGTCCTAGGCACCCTGCTTGGGGGAACCAAAATTTTCCCCGCTTATATCCTATTGATTGTTGGATTTGCTTATTATGATTTAAAACGCCGGAAAAATTTGCAGGCAAGCGATTACCGGGAATACCGGGAACGCTGGCTAAAAACCATCGCCGTGATCATCACCGGATTTTTTATGGACATCCTGTGGGTGTGGTATTTGAAAGATTATCTAGAGATGCCCCGCCCCTTTATTGCCCTGCCAGTTGGCACAGTCACCCAGTTGGTGAACGAAAGTCCGTTTAGCAGTTTCCCCAGCGGGCATTCCTGTTTTGCCATGTTGCTGGCGGCAGGTTTATGGCCGATGCTTGGAAAGATTGGCAAGGCATTGGCTGTTTTTTATGTGGTTTGGGTTGCCTTGTCCCGCCTGGCCGTGGGCGTTCATTTTCCGGCAGATGTGGTCGGCACGCTGCTGCTATCTTTCCTGGTCGTTGGCACCCTGCGGTTGTTGGTTAATCGGATATATCTATTTTGGCAAAAACATCGACTGATAAAATGACCCTAATTATTTAAGAATCAATGATTTTCGTAGGGAAGAAAAAACTCCGGATTTTTTAAAAGCAGGGGCAAGTTATTACTTATTTATCCATAATTTACCTGCTATTATTGGCAATTACGTACCATGCTGCCCGTCGGATCCGCCGCATCACAGGTATGAGCGTTTGGCATCATAATATTGGCCGATGGATTGTTCATGTTTTGGAACCGAATATAGGAAAAAAGGATTATTAAATCAGGGCAGGATAGGAATTTCTATTTGTTCGGGATGGGTTACCTCAATCATCGGGCCATTTTTATTTTCAACCCAGCCGCGCACGCTGATTGTTTGACCCTGTAGCTGCATGATATCAATCCCTGCCGATAAAAACCACGCAACGCTTGCAAGTTTTATTTCCACCGTAAAATCCGTACGCCAATTCTCGTGAAAATTCAGGTAAACCATTTCTTTATTTTTGGCAACCGTCAGCACTTTGCCCTCAACAATTTGAAATGAACCCACCGGCCCAACTTTATCAGGCGATTGAATGGCATAATAATCATCCGCCCATATACCCAAATGTTGGGCGCGCGCTGTCTTTTCCATTGCAAGCATTTCCCGAACAACTCGGCGGTTATCGGGAAAACTATAGACACGGCCCCACCCATGCAGCAAAATCTCCTCCTGCACCCACCTGCCATCCTCGGTCACCACATGGGCAAGTAACCGGCGGTTATGATCAACAATTTGCTGCCCGACATATAATTTAACCTTTTTCCCCAGCGTCAATTGTACCAGGAAATCCTTTGCATCATTTGCCTTTGGCCAATCCATAAAATTCGGTCGGCCCAACCCCAATTTAGGTGCCTGGATGCCAACCAACCGGACCTGTTGGCCTTCTTCCAAAACAATGGTATCCCCATCAACGACTTCACGGACGGTGGCACTGAATAAAAAAACCAATTGATGAGAGATAAAAGAATGATTCACCGCAAAAACTTTCTCCGCTAAACAGCCAGAAAATACCATCGCCACGAAAAAAAAATAAAATTTCCGACGCCAATTGACAAGGTGAAATGCCAAGATAGACAGATTCGTGCAAAAAAATCGATCTGTATCTTTCAATTGCATTATGCCAACCTTAGTTTTATGATTTGCAAAAATATTCCTATTTGCTAAAGCGGATTATCAACCATGTCAAATATCAGCCCAAAAGATAAAATTTGGGATTTTTACCCCCCAATCGAACCCCACCATACCGAATATTTAAAAATAGGTAAATACCATCAAATTTATGTGGAAGAAAGCGGCAACCCAATGGGGGTGCCGGTCGTTTTACTGCATGGCGGCCCAGGGGCGGGGGCTGGCCCCCAACAGCGGCGGTTTTTTTTATACCCGGTTTTACAGGGTATTATTTTTTTT
>JBGAWJ010000096.1:0-5466 GCA_044227605.1 Alphaproteobacteria bacterium | reverse complement strand
CAGCTGCAAGTCTTACAAAGACATGCAACGAGGCAAGTAACTTCTACTTCTGATTCGAAAATCCAAATTTTGATATATCGATGTCTGTTTTTCGAGACATGGCCATTTGAGATAAAACTTCACCAATTGCCGCCGAATGTTTAAAGCCGTGACCCGAGCATGGCGACGCTAAAATAATTGACGGATGTTTCGGGTGCGTATCAAGGACGAAATGAAAATCCGGGGTGACAGTATAGAGGCAGGAAACTGCTTTGACACATTTATTGCTTAAATCAAGGAAATAAGGTGCAACAAAATTCTTCCACATGGCTTTTATTTCCACTTGGCCGACTTCTCGATTTACGGTGTCCGCCCCAGTACTCGTATCATATTGTTCGCTTGCAATTTTCAACCCACCCTTTTGTCCATCAATGGCAGGAAATCCATAAATGCTTTGTTTGTTTCCTTGCAACTCCCAAATGAATATCGGGAAATTTTCCGGCTCAAAACGTTTGATAGAAGTTTGGACGTCAAACCAAAACAAAACCTGCCGAATGACTTTAAAAGATTTTGAATACTCATCCCCGATAAGTGTTGGAAGCCATGGCCCTGCGCTAACAATTAGTTTTTTAGCTTGGTATTCACCAAGATTTGTTTGGACGCGAACACCTCCATCTTTTTCGGAAAAACTTCCCACTTTTTCGTTTTTGTGTATGGTTGCCCCGTATTTTTCGGCAAGAAATAGTTGCGCGCTAACGCATTCCTCGGGACGCAAGAATCCCGCCTCGTATTCGTAATAACCAGTTTCATTATCTTGCACGTTAAATTGTGGAAAACGCTTGCGAATTTGAGGGGCGTTTAAAATTTCATGCTTAATGTTGAATTTTTTCGCCGCCGCAACGGTGTTTTCAAAAAAATTCTTAACATGCATGATACCAGTCTTTGCACCGCTTGAAATAATAAGCCCGCCGGTAACCTCTAGAAGTTTTTTATCTGTTTCTTTTTCAATATCTTGCCATATTTCGTAAGAACGAAGTGCAAGTGGCGTATATTGCTCACCTTCACCGATCGCTTGTCGCGTTATGCGCGAGTCCCCATGTGATGAGCCTAACATGTGCGGTGGTGAAAACTGATCTATCCCTAAAACTCTATTTCCGCGTTTTGCCAGCTGATACAAAGCGGCACTACCCATCGCGCCTAGCCCCAGAACAATTGTATCAAATTTATTTTTCATCATAATCCAAAGGGCTTATCAAGAAAACCCTCCCATTTCTGATTACACCACCACCGGCTGTTTTTTAGCCTCAATCTCTTGGGCTTTTTTCTCAATCAATTCTACCAAATGATCAACAATTGATGCATCTTTCAAGCGATGATGCGGAATACCTGCGACATAAACCTGGTGGGTATTATTCCCTCCCCCTGTAAACCCAATATCTGTTTCCCTGGCTTCACCAGGACCATTAACCACACATCCAATCACGGAAACCGTCATGGGGGTAGTGATATGGGCGATTCTTTCTTCTAGTTTTTCAACGGTTTTAATCACTTCAAATTGCTGGCGAGCGCAAGATGGGCAAGAAACCAATGTAACGCCACGCCTTCTTAGGCCCAAAGCCTTCAACATGTCAAAGCCAACTTTAACTTCTTCAACCGGATCAGCAGATAATGAAACACGAATAGTATCGCCAATCCCCGCCCATAACAAACTGCCCATACCAATGGATGATTTCACCGTGCCAGCCCGCAAGCTGCCAGCCTCGGTAATTCCCAAATGCAACGGATAATCGCAAACTTCTGCTAATTGTTGGTAAGCGGCCACCGCTAAGAAAATATCAGAAGCTTTGCAACTTATTTTTGTATTAAAAAAATCATTATCCTCTAATAAACGCAGATGGTTTAAGGCACTTTCCACCATCGCTTCTGGGCAAGGTTCGCCATATTTTTCCAATAGTTCTTTTTCAAGGGATCCGGCATTCACCCCAATCCGGATCGAACATCCATGATCCTTGGCTGCCTTGATGACCTCTTTAACCCGTTCGGATGACCCAATATTGCCAGGGTTAATCCGTAAGCAAGCAGCACCCGCCTTGGCCGCCTCCAATGCCCGTTTATAGTGGAAGTGAATATCAGCCACGATAGGAATAGTCACTTGTTTGACGATTTCTTTTAACCCCGCCGTTGACTCTTCATCCGGGCAGGAAACGCGAACAATATCAGCTCCGGCATCTTGGATTTGTTTAATTTGTACAACCGTTGCCTTCACATCGCTGGTCAAGGTGTTGGTCATCGACTGAACGGAAATCGGCGAATCGCCGCCTACCGCCACATTACCAACCATAATTTTTCTTGATTTGCGTCGATGAACATCACGATATGGACGAACACTACTAGACATTAAACACCTTTCAGTTGATAGCGATATGGTTTATAATTTGGGGAACATTATTTTTGTAGATTAACGCAATCGATATCTAAGATCAATGCCGCGTTTATAATCTTTTAACCGTAGGCATATAATAGCATTTTCTGGATAAATGTTTCAACCAAGCAATAATATTTTGTGACATCCTAAAAAAAATATGTTACCAAGAAAATCCAAAACTAATTTGTTTCTATTCTTATTGGTTATAACTTTACTTAAACGACAGATATAAGAGGAGTTTCCCCTTGTCTATACCTATCATCCAGCAATTACGAGTTGGCAGCTATATTATGAAACAGCGGCTGAAAGGGGTTAAAAAATATCCTCTGGTTTTAATGTTAGAGCCTTTGTTCCGTTGTAACTTGGCCTGCTCGGGTTGCGGCAAGATTGATTATCCCGATGAAATACTGAATAAGCGTTTGTCCTTGAAAGAATGTTTGGACGCGGTTGACGAGTGCGGAGCCCCTATTGTTTCAATTCCTGGTGGTGAACCCCTGTTGCATAAAGAAATGGGTGAGATTGTGGCAGGGATTGTCGCGCGCAAGAAATTTGTTTATTTATGCACGAATGCTTTGTTGCTGGAAAAAAAGATGGATCTTTTTAAGCCCAGCCCTTATTTGACTTTCTCTATTCATTTAGACGGTTTGAAAGAAGAACATGACAAGTCAGTTTGTCAAGATGGCGTTTTTGATCGTTGTGTTTCAGCTATTAAAGAAGCTAAAAAGCGTGGTTTTCGCGTGAATGTCAATTGCACCCTTTTCAACAATGCCAATCCGGAACGGGTGATTGCTTTTTTTGACTGGTGTAAACAAGAAAAGATTGATGGTATAACGGTTTCCCCCGGTTATGCGTATGAACGCGCCCCTGATCAAGGACATTTTCTTAATCGTCTTCAAACCAAGGAATTGTTCCGGAATGTATTAAAGGATTCCAAAAAGAAAAAATGGGATTTCAGCCAATCCATGATGTTTTTGGATTTTCTGGCTGGCAATCAATCGTATCATTGTACACCTTGGAGCAATCCCACACGCAACGTATTCGGCTGGCAACGCCCTTGTTATTTACTTGGGGAAGGCTATGCTGAATCATTCAAAGAATTGATGACTACTACCAATTGGGATTCTTATGGAACCGGTAATTACGAAAAATGTGCGGATTGTATGGTTCATTGTGGATATGAGGGTTCAGCCATCAATGATACCTTGGATAATCCCTTAAAAGTTATGAAAGTTAAGTTATTTGGCATTAAGACCAAAGGGAAAATGGCCAAGGAAATTGATTTAAGCAAACAAAGAAAGGCAGATTGGCTTTTTGATAAGCAGGTTGAAACCTTTTTATCAGACGTTCATTTAACAACTCCTGCCAAATCAAAAACTGCTGAAAGCAAAGTCCGGGCAAAAGAGCCGAGCAATATAGTTTAATCTGCGCCTTGCGAAATAAAACTGTTTGCCAAGATCAAGGAACTCTTTTAAAAGTTTGGGTTCCTTGAAGATAATATTGATTACGCCTTTGGTGTCTATTTTTCCATCTGCCTGAAATAAAGCCCCAATCTTGGGGTGTATTTTTTTTTGGGCTGGATCTAAAATAACCCTAATAATAATAAAGGGAATTTTGTGGGCATGGGCAACCTCTGCCATTGCATAACTTTCCATATCCACAGCCACAGCATGGGTCTGATGAAAAGCATCTATTTTTTGTTGTGAGTCAATAATAGGATATTTTGATCCTAAAATAGCACCTGTTGAATAAAAACAACCCAATTGAGCACTAATTTTATTTCCCCATTTAGCCGAGGTGAGTATTTCCTCGCCCGATAGGGTAGCAACGGATTTTGCAATAACAACCGTCCCCACATCTAAACCAGGATCCAAGCCACCGGCAAAACCAAAACTAATCAATCCCTCCACCTGGCGATCAATAAAACCTTGGGTTAGGCTTTTGACTTTCTTCTCACTTCCACCCGCAATTCCCACAAATTTTTTGGGAACCCCCTGTAATAAGGTTGCTTCAAGCCGCATTCCCACAATAATTGCAATTCTTTCTTTCAATTATTTTTATCTTTATACAGAAGCAGAAATCGGGTTAGGAAAAAGTAACTTTACAGTCGTTCCTTTTCCAGGGGTGCTATCAATTTCCAAATGACCTTTATGCAGTTCAATTAGCATTTTGACCATCGGTAACCCTAAACCAGTTCCTTGCTGGGTTCTGGTTAATTGATTTTCAATCTGGCCGAAAGGTTCAATTGCGGTAACAATATCTTCTTTAGTCATACCAATACCAGTATCGGTTACACTGGCTATGATAGCGGAACCGTCGTTTGTTTTTGCAAAGTCTAATCGGACTGCTCCTCCCTTAGGGGTAAATTTGCAAGCATTTGACAGTAAATTAACCAGCATTTGTTTCATAGCGCGGGGATCGGCATATATTTTTTCAATATTATCAAAAACTTTGCTAGATAGAGACAAGGACTTTTTGGCAGCCATTCCCTCAATTAACGACATACAAGATTTATTAATACTAGAAATATCCAACCATTCACAATATATCTCCATTTTACCGGCTTCGATTTTTGCCAAATCCAGGATATCGTTGATTAATGATAACAAATGCGTACCACTATTATAAATATCTTGAGCATAGATGACGTAACGAGGCTGCTGTATTTCACCAAATATTTGTTTGGAAATAATTTCTGAAAATCCGATAATCGCATTTAAGGGTGTTCGTAATTCATGGCTCATGAGAGCTAAGAATTCCGATTTCGATCGATTGGCCATTTGAGCCCTTTCCCTTTCTCGAATGGCCTCGTCCCTTGCCCTGGCCAAGGCCATTTCCGCATTTTTTCGAGTAGTTATATCGCGGAAGAACCAAACCCAGCCATAATGATTCAAATCTTGATTTTTTAAAAGAGCGGCATGGATCTCTAAAATCCGTCCGTCGTTTAAACTTATTTCATCATCGTAACCGGATGTTTTGGTTAATTCCGAGCTTGTCGTCATGGCCTCAATAATTGATTGCGATTTTTTCTGAACTAGATCTAACATCAAATTCTTTATTTCATT
>JBGAWJ010000095.1:0-5469 GCA_044227605.1 Alphaproteobacteria bacterium | reverse complement strand
CTAGTTGATTCCCTGGATAGGCGCGATTATCCGGTCTTGCAGGGTGCTGTATTAATGGTGGCAACCTTTATCATGCTGGTTAACTTTATTATTGATATTTTATATGGGCTTATTAATCCAAGGATCCGTCATGGCCGTTGAACCAGAAGCTGTATCCCCACAAAACATGGCTGTGCCGAGTGTATTTGCTGAATTTTGGAAACAATTTTCTCGAAACAAAGGCGCTTTGATCGGATTAATTATTATTACCTTTTTGATTTTTATAGCAATTTTTGCCGACGTAATTGCCCCCTATGATCCTACTTTTCAGTTTGAGGGAAGGTTTTTATTACCACCCGCGTGGGTTGACGGCAGCATGATCGAGCATCTGCTAGGTACGGATAATGTCGGACGGGATATCCTTTCCCGTTTAATCTATGGGGCACGCTTATCCCTGATCATCGGATTAATTGTTGTGACCATCTCCTTAATTTTTGGTGTTTCCCTAGGGTTAATGGCTGGATATTTTGGCGGAATAATTGATTTTTCTATTATGCGTTTAATGGATATTATCCAAGCCCTGCCAAGTCTTTTGATGGCCCTGGTGATCATAGCTATTTTGGATAAAAGTTTAACCAATGCGATGATTGCCATCTCTATTACCGTTCTGCCCTATTACGCTCGCTTAACCCGGGCGGCGGTTATTGCGGAAATTAATAAAGAATATGTCATTGCCTCACGCGTGGCGGGTGCAGGGCCCTTGCGCTTGATGTTCATAACCTTACTACCCAATTGCTTGCCCCCCCTTATCGTGCAAGCCACTTTAAGCTTTTCAAGCGCTATTTTGGATGCGGCGGCTTTGGGTTTTCTTGGCTATGGTGCACAACCGCCAACCCCTGAATGGGGAACGATGCTAGCGGAGGCCAGAAGTTTTATTATCCAACATCCTTGGATTGTTACCTTGCCGGGTTTATGTATTCTCGTCACCGTACTGGCATTCAATTTGATGGGTGATGGGCTGCGTGATGCCCTTGATCCCAAATTAAAACGGTAAAAAAATGAGTTTATTAGAAATACGCAATTTAATTGTTGAATTTCCAACTTCACAGGGGTCATTCCGAGCCGTGGACAGATTGGATTTGACGATTGAGCCCGGTCAAACCTTAGGTATTGTTGGAGAATCCGGCTCCGGAAAAAGCATTACGATGTTGGCGGCCATGGGTTTGGTTCCCTGGCCTGGCCAGGTTCGCGCCGACCAATTATCCTTTAACAATATGAATTTATTAGGCATTTCGCCTGCTAAACGACGTTCGCTACTCGGCAAAGACGTGGCGATGATTTTCCAAGAACCTACCACTAGCCTAAACCCCTGCTTTACCATTGGTTACCAAATCATGGAAACTTTAGCCATACATCAGGGCGGCACCAAACGTCAACGTTATGGCAAAACCCTTGAACTGCTTGAAAAAGTTGGAATATCTGCGGCGGCTAAACGGATGGATTCTTACCCCCACCAATTATCGGGCGGCATGAACCAGCGGGTGATGATTGCGATGGCCATTGCCTGCAACCCCCGCCTGCTAATTGCCGATGAACCGACCACGGCCTTAGATGTTACTATCCAAGCGCAAATATTGGATTTATTAAGGAATTTACAAAAAGAAACAGGCATGTCGCTGATTTTAATCACCCATGACATGGGGGTGGTGGCTGAAATGGCCGAAAATATTATGGTGATGTATGCGGGGCAAGTGGTTGAAAAACAACCCGCCAGTCAACTTTTTAAAAACCCCCAACATCCTTATACCGCCGCATTATTGCAAGCACTGCCGGAAAGAAGTAAGCAAGGGGAAACCTTATTATCAATTCCCGGTACGGTACCCGGAATTTACGATCGTCTAAAAGGCTGTTTATTTCATCCCAGGTGCCAATTTTGTCAACCAACCTGTCGGCAAGATTTACCGGCCCTTGCCCCAAACGCTAATGGCCATTCTGTCCGTTGCCATTATCCCTTAGGATCTTCTACCCATGATTGAACGATTGAATACCACCCCCGCCCCCCGTCATGATGATGTCTTGTTAAGAACTGACGGTATCAGCAAAACTTATCACTTAAAAAATGGGATTTTTGGGCGTTCCTTAGCATTACAGGCGGTGAATGGGGTTACTTTGACTTTAAAGGCAGCCCAAACATTGGCGGTTGTGGGTGAATCAGGTTCAGGAAAATCAACCTTGGCTCGCATGATAACCATGATTGAACGCCCAACCACAGGCCAATTATTTTTAGATGGGCAAGATCTAAGCAACCCCGGCAAATCTTTATTAAAAAAATTCAGGCCATTTGTTCAAATGGTTTTCCAAAATCCCTATGGTTCCCTGAATCCTCGTCAAAAGATTGGTATTTTGCTGGCCGAACCCTTGAAAATAAATACCTCCCTTTCGGCCCCGGAACGGCGTGAGAAAGTCGAGCAGATGTTGCAGAAGGTCGGGTTGCGGCCAGAACATGCACAACGGTATCCGCATATGTTTTCGGGCGGTCAGCGGCAACGGATTGCTATTGCGCGCGCTTTAATGCTGAACCCGAAAATTGTGGTAGCGGATGAACCGGTATCGGCCCTGGATGTTTCCGTCCGGGCCCAGGTATTGAATTTGATGGCGAGCTTACAACAGGAATTTCAGTTATCGTATTTGTTTATTTCCCATGATCTCAGTGTTGTTAAACATATTGCCAATGACGTCGCTGTGTTATATTTGGGAAAAGTCGTTGAACATGGCCCGAAGGAAGTGATTTTCCAAAAGCCTTTACATCCTTACACGCAAGCCTTATTAGCCAGCACCCCCTCCGTCGATCGTCCCCTTCACCAAGCACGCATTGTTTTAAAAGGCGAGATGCCCTCGCCTGTTAATCCTCCATCTGGCTGTACCTTTCATAAACGTTGCCCTCATGCCACAGAAATGTGCACGCAGGTCATCCCCCCCCTACGTCCGATTGGCGGCCGTTTGGTGGCTTGCCATCATGTAGAAAAATGGCTGTAAATTTTATTTAAATGATCCCCATAAACGCTGCCACGGATGAAAATCCTGCCCGAATATTTAGGATATATGTCGGGACATATCGATCAATGACGGGCGTTTAAAAGATATCCATGCATCTAGGCCGATAAAAACTCCCTTTCTTCTCATTTTACAACCTAAACCTTGATTTATTAGGCATATTCCCTAACCTTCACCCTAATGTGGCAAAATAGATACAACCAAAGTAATTTTGGCGGATTTATTGAACATAGCCGCTAACATGTGTTATCATTCACCCATATAAATACATTAAAGGAAAAGCCCTATGAGCGGTTTAAATGTAAGATTTTCGATGAAATGGATAGTGATCGCCCTGATAACTGGGCTTGCGGGGGTTGCACGTGCCGAGCAACCGATGCCCACCGATTTTATCCGTGGCATTGCTGATGAGGCTATTAATACCTTAACCGTTGCAGGCCTTGATAAAAAAACCCGGGAAGAACGGATGTTAAAATTCCTTGACCGTTATGCCGATATCCCAGCCTTGGCTAAGTTTGTGGTGGGCAGATATTGGACGAAAGGTTCAGCCGATCAACAACAGGAATATTTATTAGTGTTCAGGGAATATAATGCCAAAAATTTTGCAGCCCTTTTATCCACTTACTCCGGGCAAAAATTAGAGATTACGCGCACAATCAACCATAAAACAAATTATATTGTACAAACTGTTATTATCGGCAAGACCGCGACCGATAAAGTACAAATTGATTGGCAATTACGCCCAGAGGGGGATACCTTCCTGATTACCGATTTTGTGGTTGAAGGATTAAGCCAGGC
Organism: Alphaproteobacteria bacterium; assembly: GCA_044227605.1. GTDB lineage: Bacteria > Pseudomonadota > Alphaproteobacteria > JAEUKQ01 > JAEUKQ01 > JAEUKQ01. Next base: position 1,638 of record JBGAWJ010000095.1, on the reverse strand, counting down.
CAGCACCATGCGGGAAGATTTCGCAACCGCATTGAAAGGTTCAACGGATCTCAGTAAGTTGATTGATACTTTAAAGAAAAAAATTATCAGCATCGACGCCAACAAAAGATAATGAGGGTTAGGGTAGCATTCGTCATAAAATTGATTGGTTTTGATCAAAAAAGAACGGATCATCACCAAAATGGATGACCCGTTTCCTTATTAAAATAACCAAAAACAATGTGCCACTGTTATTACTTTAATTATTTTTCAGTGCTTTTGTTGCTTCTTCAATACACATGTTCAAAATCATCTCTTGTTGAGCTTTCGGCAAGCTTGCAGCCTGCACATTTTTATCCATCTCTTGTTTACATATATCGCGGGCCAACGACTCTTTGCCATCCCCGCACGCCCCTAAAACTCCTAAACTTAAAATGGCCAAGAACATTTGTAATGATATTTTATAAGTTGATTTCATTATTTTTTCCCTTAAAACACTTAATTATTGGCGGAAGCTCTATTCGTCATCTGACCCTCACAGAAAATATGCTTGCAACCCGGGGCTGCAAGCATATTTTAGGGAACAGTGAACTACTTTATAGCGGCTTGGCATTCTTTAATCAATTGGTCGCGCTGTTCTTTTGAAATAGCGGTGTTTTGGCTAAGTGTAGTCACGCAACCTTCACGCGCGGCATTTTTTGCCTTATCGGCATCGCTTTCACCACAAGCAGATAATCCCAGTAAACTAACCATCAGTAAGCCGTTAACAGTAATTTTTGTTAATGAAATCATAGGACACCCTTTTTGAAAAAAATGATAATAAAAATGTTATATCTTATGCGAATGGACGTAATCTATAGGAATTATTATCGCACAAGCCCCCTGATTTTGACTTAATTCTCTTATTATTGCAAGTGTTGTAAGCCGCACCGTGCTTAAAATCAAACGTCATTGATAAATATGCAACAGTGGGTTTTACAAAAATCGTCTTCAGTATTTTTGGGAATGGAAAATAAAATTCATTTCGATTTTGAGTGGAAATAATGATTGACCAATCATCCCAAGGTTTTTATGGTGAAAACAAGATACCTGCTCACCAGGAGCGGGCGCGTAGCTCAGTGGGAGAGCACATCCTTCACACGGATGGGGTCGCAAGTTCAATCCTTGCCGCGCCCACCAATTATGAAACCGATATCAAGATATTCTGTATTTTACGAATGGTGCACTTTTGGCGCACCCTTCCCAAATATTTTTACTGATCCAATTGCAAGCGCCACAAGCTCAATTGATCATTTGGAGCCGTTCCCGTGAGCAATAAGAAAGCAGTACGGTCATTTAATCCCGGAAGGATTTCTACCTGGCTATCCCAAGGTCTCGGATGACTTAACTTCACGGCGGGCAGTTCTCGGATCAGGCTGCCATCCGCCTTTAACAGAAAAGTATAAAGCATACCAGGAGCTTGAATCATAGACGTCGCACCGTCTAATTGTGAAACAACCAGCACCCAACCTTTATCTGGGCCTTGAATAAGGGATGAATCCCACAGATATTTAGCCCCCGCCAATTGATAACGCGCCAGTAATTTGGTCAGATCAATTTTTCCAATCACCGGCCATTCGGCTTTTGTGGATGGCTGGGCGCCACTTTTGGGTTGCTGAT
>JBGAWJ010000094.1:0-5597 GCA_044227605.1 Alphaproteobacteria bacterium | reverse complement strand
TGCTTTACATCGTGGCAAAGCCGCCATTACCTTAGAGCCAGGCGGACAATTTGAACTTTCAGGCGCCCCTTTGGAAAACCTTCACCAGACCCAGGAAGAATTTGCTGAGCATTTTGCTGAGTTAAAGAAAATTCAGGATGTTTACAATTTTGGCATTTTACCTTTGGGATTTCAGCCGAAATGGTTAAGGGCGGATATCCCCTTAATGCCGAAGGCCCGGTATCAAATCATGCACGAATATATGCCGAAAAAAGGATCTTTGGGTGTGGATATGATGCTTCGCACCTGTACGGTACAAGCGAATTTGGATTTCTCGTCCGAAGCGGATATGGTGAAAAAATTCCGGGTTTCCATGGCCCTGCAATCACTGGTCACTGCTTTGTTTGCCAACTCACCTTTCACGGATGGTAAGCCCAACGGTTTTGAAAGTTACCGCAGCCACATTTGGAACAATACTGACCCTGACCGTTCAGGAATTCTAAACTTCGCCTTTGATGCGGACATGTCTTTTGAAAAATATGTGGATTATATTTTAACAGTTCCCATGTATTTTGTGTACCGGGAAGGGCGTTATATTAATGCGGCTGGCCAATCTTTCGAAGATCTCATAAAAGGTAAGCTTAAAGCCTTGCCTGGGGAATATGCGACGCTTGGGGATTGGATCAACCATTTGGGCGTGGCCTTTCCCGAAGTGCGATTGAAAAGATACCTCGAAATGCGGGGCGCAGATGGGGTTCAGGTAAAAGCTTTGCCCGCACTGCCTGCTTTGTGGGTAGGATTGCTTTATGATGAACAGGTTTTAAATGAAGCCGAAAGCTGGATTAAGAAATGGAAAATAGCGGATATCCAGCAATTACGTTTGGATGTGCCGAAATTAGGATTGAAAGCGCTGCTTGGAAAACAGCCTGTTTTAGAGTTATGTAAATCAATGGTGCAGCTAAGTTTGGAGGGCTTACGTAGGCGTAATATCAAGAATAAGCAGGGGCAAGACGAAACCATTTATTTGGATTTTTTACAAGAAGTCATAAAGTCTGGAAAAAATCCGGCACAAAGGATGTTGGAGCAAGACCATCAAGGTAAATTACCTGATATGGATTATATCTTTCAACATTACGGGATATGACCTTTACAAAAAATTATATGGGTCAATATCGATTATAATTTTACCAGGGGCAGGTACCACCACATTCTTAAGCCATTTTTGGATCAGCAATTGGGGTTTTAAATGACGGGTGGTTTTTAATAGGAAACGTTGCCGGTAACGTCCCCTGATCATCGACAAAGGAGCAGGGGCAGGCCCTAAGATAACAAACCCTTCACCCCGGGGAATTTGGGCTTGCATGCCCGCACAAATTTGATGGAGTAAAGGTTCACTCGGCGCCGAAACAATTAAAGCGGCTAATCTGCCGAAAGGTGGCATCCCAGCAATTTCACGGTTCTTCCCCTCAATTGCTAAAAAACTTTCCTGATCATAAGTGGCCAGTGCTTGGATCAAGGGGTTCATCGGTTGATAGGTCTGGATCATTACCTGGCCTGGATGATTGCTGCGCCCGGCTCTTCCAGATACTTGCTGTAGCATTTGCCAGGTTTTTTCCCCAGCCCGCAAATCCCCGCCTTGCAGCCCTGCATCCGCATCAATGATACCCACCAAGGTTAAATGGGGAAAATGGTGGCCTTTAGCAATTACCTGCGTGCCGATGATAATATCCACTTCTTGCGCTTCCACCTGGCGGACAAACTTTTCAATTTGCTGTTGATCACCCAAGGTATCACTGGTGCTGACAATCGTCCTAGCGGATGGGAACAAGGTTGCAACTTCTTCGGCCAATTTTTCAACCCCCGGTCCGCAAGTGACCATACTGCCATGTTCATGACAATTTGGGCAAGTGTCGGTTAGGGGCGTATGATATCCGCAATAATGGCATAAATTCATTTTTTTTTGCCGGTGTTGCACCAGCCAGCTGCTGCAATGCTCGCAGCGCCAGCGGAAACCGCAAGCTTTACATAAAACCAGGGGCGCATAGCCGCGCCTATTGAGAAATAATAATGTTTGTTGGCCTTTGGATAACGTCACATCTATTTGATCGCATAGGGACTTTGCCAACCAATGCTGCCTGGTGGGCGGCAACGCTATCAAATCAATGATTTGGATGCGGGGCATCTGTATTTGGCTGTGCCGGGCGGTTAAACGGCATTCATGATAACGGCCGCGTTTGACATTGGCCAATGTTTCAAGCGAGGGTGTGGCTGAAGATAAAACCACCGGGCACGCAGCTATTTGGGCCCTGACTACCGCAATGTCACGCGCATGGTAAATAGAACCTTCTTCCTGTTTAAAGGAACTATCATGTTCCTCATCAACCACAATCAAACCTAATTGTTGAAAAGGAAGAAATAAGGCAGACCTGGCACCCACGATGACAGAGCATACACCTGTGCTGATCTCATACCAAATACGGCGTTTTTGCCCTAAGGGAATTTCTGAATGCCAGGCGGGCGGGGTATAGCCAAATCTTTCGTGAAAACGCTCCAGCCACTGGGTGCTCAGGGCAATTTCAGGCAAAAGGACTAAAGCTTGCTTACCCAAACGGACACAATCCATAATCGCTTGAAAATAAACTTCCGTTTTTCCAGAACCGGTTACTCCATACAATAAAACCGGCTGAAATTTTTGCGCGGTTACTTGGGCTGATAAATAATGGGCAGCCTGTCTTTGTTCTTCGTTGAAATGCTCGAACATCGGGTGTAATGGAACCGCAGGAATCGAAGGGATGTTTAAAGGGGCGTGATGCAAAAAGCCCTGCTGGAACAATTTGGTAATTTTAGCCCGTGACAATCGGCTTTTAGACATAAGTTCCGTAACGGTTATAATGATCTGTTGCTGCGTCAGTTCAGCAATCTTTTGTATATCAGCGGAAAAAACGGAATCTTCGTGCATTTTCCCGGTAAACTGGATCTTAGTAGGCAGGGAAATTTTTTTTACTTGCTGCCACAGCCCCATGACCATTTTCAAGACATTTCCGGCTGGGACCATGTTGTATTCAGCTATCCAATCAATTAAAGATTTTATTTCCGGGGAAAGGGGTGGTAGCTCCTCCAGGCAGGAAAAAATGGGTTTAATTGCCGATACAGGCGCTTTGATATTTTTGGCCCACACCATACCCGTTAATATTTTTTGGCCCTTTCCCCAGGGCACTCGAACTAAACTACCTAAAAACACCTTTTGATTCGGCTGGACACGGTAGGTATAGACCTGGCTTAAAGGCAAGGGTAACAAGACATCCACCAAATCATCCGTTTCAACCGAAAGGATTTGGGTATCTAGGGTGGTTGGATTTTTAGAATTTGGCAAAATTCTTATACACCTAATGTTTGGGCCGTTTTCAATAAACATATTATTTTCATTAACATAGCGCAAACAGCTATTGCCCTCAAGTAACGAATAAGGTAACTATTTTTTTATCAAGAAAAAAGGGAAGGGCTGATGAAATTTTTTATTGATACAGCTGATACCAATGAAATTAAAGATCTTTTATCAACTGGGTTGATTGATGGTGTGACCACTAATCCTACCTTGATTGCGAAAAGCGGGCGTAAGTTTCTTGAGGTGATTGCCGAAATCTGTGACCTTTTGCCTGGCCCTGTCAGTGCCGAGGTAACGGCTACAGAATATAATGCTATGATTCGTGAAGGACAGAAACTGGCGAGTATTGCGGGGAATGTGGTGGTAAAAGTTCCTTTAACGATAGATGGTTTGAAAGCTTGCCACTTTTTATCCAACCAAGGAACCGCCGTCAATGTTACGTTGTGTTTCAGTGCGGCGCAAGCCTTGTTGGCGGCAAAAGCTGGCGCCACCTATATCTCCCCTTTTGTTGGCAGGCTGGATGACCAGGGCGTTGATGGCATGCAATTGATCCAAGAAATTATCCAAATTTACCATCATTACCCCCAATTGACTACTCAGATTTTGGTTGCTTCAATCCGTAATCCCAAACATGTGGTTGAAGCTGCATTGATGGGGGCCGATGTTGGTACGCTGCCACCCAGTGTTTTGCGGCAAATGTATCATCATCCTTTAACCGATAAAGGGTTACAGGCCTTTCTTGCCGACTGGTCAAAAACCGGTCAATCAATCTTATAGGAAATTTTACGAGGATAGTAGCATGGTTAAGGTCAATGAAGATGGCAGAACAGCTTTGGCGGTTAAAGAGACACAAGAAAAACTTGCATCATCGGATGTTATCCAATATTTGCAACAGCATCCAGATTTTTTTAGCCGCCATCCAGAAATATTAGAAAGTCTAAATCTTCCCGTTCGTAACCAAGGCGATAAGATAGTCGATCTGCAACAATTTATGGTCAGCCGATTGCGGCGAGACGTTACAAAACTAAGGGCGGAAAAAGAAGAATTTATTGCCAACACCCGCGATAATGTTCAAACCCAAGATCGAATCCAGCAAGCAATCCTGAAAATTCTTCAGGCTGATACCGCCGCGGCTCTCATTAAAATTATCATCGGTGAATTGCCTGTCTTGTTAGACGTTGACCACGCGGTTTTGTGTTTAGAAGGAAGTGCTAAAAATTACCATGCTCTTCAGGGGTTACCCATTCGTTTTTTGAAAAATGGCAGTATTGAGAAATTGATGAATGGCACGGATCAGGCTGTTTTATTGCGAGACGATATTAACGGGGATACCCTTTTATATCCAACTACCACCGCGGTCGCGCTCGTGCGCTCAGACGCCTTATTACGCTTGAAATTTACCAAAACAATGGGGTTACTTGTTTTTGCCACCCGTCATCCGGGTTATTTTGATGCGGAACAAGGTACAGATTTTTTGAAATTTATGGGTAGAGTCATCGCAATTACTTTGCAACGTCATCTCAATTAAGAATTTGCAGATTATTCATGGTAGAGCTTGACCAACACTTGGCTTTATTAATGGCTAAATGGCGGGATCAGTTAGCCTTACAAAGAAGGTTTTCGCCCCACACCTGTTCGGCCTATCAACATGACCTGCTGGCTTTCTTAAAATTCCTGACACATTACCGCGGTGAAAGAATATCATTACCCTCTTTGCGTGCTTTAACCCGCCATGATTGGCGTTCCTGGATGTCTGAACGCCATCAAACCGGCCATCTGGCGTCTTCCACCGCTCGTGCGGCCAGTGTTATTAGAAATTTTTACCGCTTTATTGCCAAGCAAGAGGGGGGCGAGCTGCCCCCGGTCCAACATTTTAAAACCCCTAAAAAACCCCATTTATTGCCTAAACCTTTATCTGTTGAACAAGCGCATGAAGTAACGGAAAACATTGCAATTTTAACAGAAGAAGGTTGGGTAGGCAAAAGGAACTTGGCTGTTCTCTTGCTACTATATGGGTGTGGATTGCGTATTGGGGAGGCTTTGTCTTTAACAAAAACCCAAGCACCTGTAAGTGGCCAAGAAGTTCTGATCGTAACGGGTAAGGGCAATAAAGAAAGAAGGGTACCGCTTTTGCCGGTTGTGGTAACAGCAATCCAGGACTATATCCAAGCCTGTCCTTGGGATTTGGCGAAAGAAAATTGTTTGTTTATCGGGGAAAAAGGCAAAAAGTTAA
>JBGAWJ010000093.1:0-5604 GCA_044227605.1 Alphaproteobacteria bacterium | reverse complement strand
GAGGAACTGTGGGTTGTTTGAATGGTTGAAATATTAACGACTGCTGGCAGTAATCTTGCTGCCAATAAGTGGAAATCTTCAGGTTCAGCGAAAGAGGTGGGTAATCCTATCAATACTAAACTCAGAACAGCCACAACAAAATAGACAAAACGTTTGATGGGCATTAATAGGGTGGATACGCGCATGAAAATTTTCCCGCCATAAATTACATGTATTTATAATTTTTTGACTATACCAGTAATTTACAAGGAATGCCAGTGTTGTATCACTTTGCTAACCTATCAAACAGATAAGCAGCCAGCTGCCCGAGAGAACAGCCAGCAAGAAAAAACCGTAGCTTACTCACACCTTGAAGATCCAAGAAGATATAAAGTAATTTTGCTTATCTATCTTGCCTTTATCCGTATCGATATTAATCCCAAAAAGCGTATTTATTTGCCGTTCATCTTATAAAAGAAACGGAAGAAGTCGCCTGTTGGGGCGCCAATAAAGGTGGTGGTATCTGTTGTTAACGAGGTCCGCAATGATTGCAGGGATCTGTAAAATTCAAAAAACTGCGGGTTTTTGGCATAAGCATCACTATAAATGCCCGCCGCTTCGGCATCACCCGTCCCCCGTAGAATATCAGATTGTTTTTGGGCATTGGCTAAAATCAACACTTTTTGCTTATCGCCTTCTGAGCGGATGGAAAGGGCATCCCGTTCGCCTTCGGCGCGGAAACGGCTGGCCTCTTGTTTACGCTGGGTTTGCATCCGGCGGAATACCGCTTGGCTGTTTTCTTCCGGCAAATCCATCCTTTTAATCCGCACATCAATGATTTTGATACCGAATTGCCCAACTTCCGTATCAACCAACAATTTTACCTGTTCCATCAATTGGCTGCGTTTATCTGTTAAAATTGTTTCCAAAGGAACTTGTCCCAATAAATTACGCACACTGGAATTGACAACCGACCCTAAGCGCTGTTGGGCCTGCTCAATCGTTTGCATGGTTTGATAAAACTTCAAGGGGTCAACAATGCGGAACTTGACAAAAGATTCCACAATCACCTGTTTTTGGTCAGAAGTGGGGGCCTCTTGCGGCGGGGCATCCAAATTCAAGATGCGGCCATCCACATACACGATATCTTGGACAAAGGGCAGCTTAAAATGCAACCCAGGCCCTTCAACACGGATTGGTTTCCCGAGTTCCAGCACCAGCGCTTTTTCATATTGTTGCACAATGAAAAGGGAGTTATAGCCGGTGATCAGGAAAATGGCCAAAATTACCAGTAAGGTATTGCGAAGCACAGGGCGCATGAATTTTTAATCCTTTATGAAATCTTGGAATTGGATGGTAACTGTATGTAATAAGGATAGCTAGCTTCTTGGATGAAGGGCCACTTTATATGCCAACCCGACCCTACGGTGCGAATTATTTCCCCCTTCCAAACCTCAGTCACCACCCCTTCTTCTCCCTCGGGAATAAAAAAGATGGAATCATAAGCTGCGGCAACCAAAAATGCAGCTGAAACAATGAGAAGGCTATTGCGAATGATTGGACGCATCAATTTCTAATCCTTGTGCAAAATCAATTACGGTACCGGTGGTTTTTGCTGCTTCAACAGCTGATCCAGGGGCAGATAGGGTAAAATACCACCTTGGTTTGGATCAAGTAAAACCTTAGGAATCCCTTGTAAAATTTGCTCAACTGTTTCCATATAAAGACGTTGGCGGGTGGTTTCCGGGGCTTTTTGATATTCGGTCAAAATTGCCAGAAAACGCTGGCTTTCACCGGAGGCAACCAACACTTTCTCTTCCCGGTATGCCTCTGCGGCCTTGATGATTTGTTGGGCTTGCCCCTCTGCTTGTTGGGTCACAATATTGAAATATGCTTGCGACTCATTAATGGTGCGTTCTTTGTCCGCACGGGCGGCTTGGACGTCCCGGAACGCATCAATCACGCTTTGGGGTGGGTCAACTTTCTGCATTTGCAAATTGGTAATGACAATCCCGGTTTCGTAAGAATCTAAAACATTCTGGATCAATTCCCGGGCTTGGTTCTGAATTTCACTGCGGCCAAGGGTACGGGCGCGGTCAAAGGGATTGCGGCCAATAATTTCCCGCATGGCACTTTCGGAGATGTTTTTAACCGTGGCCTCTGGATCGCGGACATTAAAGGTAAAATCCTCCGCATCTTTAATTTGCCAGAATACCACAAACTGAACGTCAATAATGTTTTCATCACCCGTTAACATTAAGCTTTCAACCGGTTTATCCCGGCTGGCAATCCGTTGGCTGTCGCCACTGGCAATAAACCCGATTTCAACCCGGTTGACATCGGTGACTTTAGGGGTTGAGACACCGCCGATCGGGGCAGGCCAATTGTAATTCAGGCCAGGGGTGGTGGTTGCCACATACCGGCCAAAAATTGTTTCAACGCCTAATTCATTGGCATCAACCCGGTAAAAACCAGTGGCCATCCACACAACAATAGCAGCCACAACAACAAAAGCGATGGTGCGGGGATTATTAAAGGAATTGCCGGTTGGTAAAAAATCTTTAAAGCGCTTTTTCCCCCCCTGATTGCCTGTATTATCTGGATCGGGATCATTAGATTCTGGGTTGCCGCGTCCCCATGGTGAGTTGGGCTGATCTTGTCCCCATGGATTCTTTTGTTGATTCCAAGCCATAAAATAATTTTTCCCTTTAAGAAGTGGTTCTGGCCATATAAGATAAAATCAAAACGTAATTAATCAATAGCCTTAGGTAATAAAATATACAAGGACGGTTACTTTCCTGTTTCTTATTTTGTCGGGAATTTATAAAAAGACAAGCAAACTCTTGCTAAATGGTAAAAATATTTAAGTATGTTACCCAAAACTTCAACACCCACCATCCCTGTCCCAAAAAATGGGCTGACAAAAAGGCTATCAACATGATTACCGACCATGACATTCGCCAACATTTGCGGGCCTTTCGGTTGCCAAGCAAGGATTTACTGATCCCTGATCCGAAAATTGTTGAAAGCGTCCAACTGCAAGGACGGAATGTCTTGATAGTGCTCAACAACCCGTTGCTACAAGGAAATGCGGAAAAGCAACATTGGTTTCAGCAGCAGGTGGAAAATTGCTTAAAAAAACTTCCGGGGATCGCGGATATTAAAATTGTATTGACCGCAGAAAACCCCTCAAAAACAACAGCGCCTGTACCTTTCATAAACCCGCTTATCCCCCCTGTGCCGGGCATTAAAAAAATTATTGCGGTGGCTAGCGGCAAGGGAGGGGTTGGCAAATCAACGGTCACCACTAATTTGGCGGTTGCCTTGGCGGGTTTAGGTCTTAAGGTGGGCATTTTGGACGCGGATATTTATGGGCCATCTCAGCCAGCGTTGCTGGGGATTCCCTATAAGAAACCGCAATTGCAAGAGAATAAAAAATTCACCCCGCCCGAAGCATTTGGGGTGGCCTGCATGTCGATGGGTTTTTTGGTAGATATCAGTGCGCCGCTGATTTGGCGGGGGCCAATGGTGATGGGGGCCATCCAGCAGTTACTTAATGATACCAATTGGGGGGAGAAGGATATTTTGGTGGTTGACCTGCCTCCTGGTACCGGAGATGCACAATTAACGTTGGTGCAAAAAGTTCCCCTAAACGGGGCGGTCATTGTTTCAACCCCTCAAGATATAGCCCTACTGGATGCCCGCAAGGGGTTGAATATGTTTCGTAAGGTGAACATCCCCATACTGGGCATGATTGAAAATATGAGTTATTTTATCTGTCCCCATTGTGGGGGGCAAAGCGATATTTTCAGCCATGGTGGCGCTGCCCATGAGGCGGAGGTCTCAAAAACAGAATTCTTGGGTCATATTCCGTTGGATTTAACCCTAAGACAGACTTCAGATAGTGGAAAACCTTTGATTATAACCCAGCCAGATCATCCCATTAGCCAAATATTCAAATCCATCGCCCAAAAAATTTGGCGGCAGATTTGAATAAGAGGGTGAAGGACAGATGACGACGGGTAAAGATTTATGCTTTTTTTCCAGAATCGGGTAATCCTAAGGCTTCCACCATTTCTTCCCATTCCCTTTTGCTCATTTGGCTGGTTTCTTGGGTAACCTTCTCGCCCTTAATTAGCCGCCGGATCACTTGCATAGCCGAGCTTGAAAAACTGGCCGAATCCATCTTGTATCTGCAAAAGGCACTGTAGGTTGCAGGTACCCATTGTTCAACCGTCTTTAACATAACATCGGCATAAGCCCGGATTTCATATTGGGCATGGGAGTGTGCGCGCAACCTTAAAAAATGCAGCAAATTATGCAAATCAATCTTCCAATACCATTGGGTATAGAAGTTTAAAGGCAGCCGCATACGGGCCAGTTCGCGCGCCAGCCCTGTTTCCTCCGCGGCAATGATTTTACCGGCCTCATCCTCGTTCATCAGTTGGGTGTAATCATCAAACGCTTTTAGGGATTCTTCCTTTAAAAGCTTCAGTACTTGCCTGGCCCGTTCAGCCTCCAGCAAATTTCCACGTCCTTGGCGGTTGTTTTTGGATTGGGCGGCCAATTGCGATTCGGCAGGGATATAAAACTCATTTTCCATGATGGAATAACGGGCAGAATATTCATTGACATTGGCGGTACGGTGGCGGATCCACTGGCGGGCAATGAAAATGGGCAGTTTCACATGATATTTAATCTCACACATTTCAAAGGGTGTGGTGTGGTGGTGCCGCATCAAATAATCAATCAACCCTTGGTCTTCCCGCACTGTTTTAGTGCCTTTGCCGTAAGAAACCCTAGCTGCCTGGACAATTGCCGAATCATTTCCCATATAATCGATGACCCGGACAAAACCGTGGTCTAATACCGGTAGTGCCTGATATAAAATCTGCTCTAAGGCTGGGGCTGTTGGTCTTAAAGTCGTTGATGGTTGCTGGCGTTGAGCGGCAATCATTTCTTGTTGGTCGGCTTTCAGGGGCATGTTGTTTCCTTATGATGTGGCACCGCTGATGATAGATTATTCACTTTATTTTATAAAAGGTCTTTTATATGGATTGGGGATGGTATATATTAAAGATGTTGCGTAAGCAACTATGGCGATAAAAACTTTGTGTAATAAACATTGCGGACCCGGGGGCGGTACCCGGCGCCTCCACCATACAAGGATTAATTGGTTATGGGGGCGAAATAGGCTTGACGAATGTGGTAAAGACAAGGCGTTTGCCCGGCATTGTTCCGCCGTTATCGGGCTAATTTGAAAATGCCAATGACAATAATCGTCTGGCTGTAGCTGCCTAATAAAAAGGCGAGCGCGCGGTTTGGGAAGGCACCGGGCAACAGAAGCCTTCCCGTTTAATAAAAATATTTTCAAGGGATCTCTCTGTTTTATGCAACAACCTCCTGCTTCTTCTTTACGGTATGATCTAATCCTTGAGCAGGCCTTGAGGGGTGTTGTCAAACAAGTGTTGCAGGAGGTGGTTGATCATGGATTGCCAGGTGCCCACCATTTTTACATCACTTTTCGCACCCGGGACCCAGGTGTCGTCATTAGCCCCTGGCTTAAGGAAAAGCACAATCCTACCATGACGATTGTGCTACAAAACCAATTTTGGGATTTGCTCG
>JBGAWJ010000092.1:0-5638 GCA_044227605.1 Alphaproteobacteria bacterium | reverse complement strand
TCAGAGACCTGTTATATTGATCCAACGCCCAATCAACGCCTCCTTCAGACAAACCGATAACCCGAATGCCTGGTTTCCAGCTATTATTGCGCGCGGCTTGCAAAGCATCGTAAACCGCCACATCAACCCGCTTTAACATGGAAGTTAAAATGGTACCCGGGAACAAGTAGTTTTGGTTGCTGTCAACACCGATCGCCAATTTTTTACTATCTTTGGCTGCTTGCAGCACGCCAAGGCCAGTTGCGCCAGCTGCCGCAAAAACCACATCAGCCTTCCGGTCAAATTGGCTTCTGGCGAGTTCGGCGCCACGGGTAGGATCATTCCAAGCCGCCCCGGTGGTGCCCGTCATATTTTGCAAAACAGTAATCTTGGGGTTGACGGCCCGTGCCCCTTGCTTATATCCACAAGCAAAGTTTCGGATCAAGGGGATATCCATCCCGCCAATGAAGCCAATCACCCCTGTTTTAGAAGTTTTGGCGGCAATCGCCCCCACTAGGAAAGAACCCTCATGTTCTTTAAAAACCACAGACTGAACATTCGGCAAATCAACAACGGCATCGATGATGGTGAATTTGACGTTAGGAAATTCTTTGGCAATTTTTTCCACCGCATTGGCCGCTGAAAAACCGGCGATGGTAATGATCGTGGCACCGCGGGTAGCCATGTTGCGCAAGGCTTGTTCGCGCTGCGAGTCATTGGTGATTTCAAAGTCGCGGTAGGTGATATTGGTTTCTTTGCGGAAACGTTCTGCCCCGTTATAAACCCCTTCATTAAAGGACTTATCGAACTTCCCGCCCATATCGAAAATAATGGCGGGTTGGAATTGTTGGGCATTGGCGGAATGGCCAAATAGGGCCACGGCAGCAAAGGCAAGGGAGAGTAATTTTTTCATGAGGATGGCTCCATGCGGATAAGAGTTGAGTGACCAGTTGAAAAACTGTAGGTAGAAATCTTATATTCAATGGATCGATTGGATAGGAAATTGCACAATATATCCTATCCGTCAACCGGTATTTATAGTGATACAAAATAACCAAGAAAATCCAGGGTCTTACACCTTATATAATTCGTGGGATTATTCATTTTATGGGATAGGCATGGCAATCAAAATGCTGATGGCAACCTGATTCTTTTGGGCTAGAAATTTTCCTATAAATTTATAGGGAAAAATTGAATGTGGGTTCAATTTTAGGCTTCCAGGTAATTTTATTGAGGGGTGTGCAAAGAGTGTATTTAATGGGTTATAAACCAATATTCCAGCAGCTCTTTTTGGAATTGGCGTGTTTGTTGCTGCCATTGTCTTTGCGGCGTGCTTGAAAAGGGTGAACGGTTGCTTGCTGCTACCAACAGGTTGCTAATTTCCTGGGGGTTGTTGGATGCTATAAAAAAAGCCAAAGGGCGATGCTTGGACGATAAAAGATAGCCGCTAACGACGCTGACGCCCACCAAAGTGCCAGTTTTTACCTGGATATGGGAAGCGATGGGGCTTGCAGACAAAAATGAGGGAGTAGATAAACCTTGCGCCAAAACCGCATATTCTTTGGGATGATTCCACAAATACTCTAAAATAGCGGCCATCTGTCGTCCGGTTAAGCGGTTTGCATGGCCTAATCCTGAAAATTGCTGGATCTCTAGGTCTTGCCAGTTTAACTGGGGTAAATTCGCCTGCGCCCAAGCCCTGAAATAACGGGTAATACAATCACTATGAACACACCCGGCCAACAAATTGTTATGACTTGATCCTTGCAGCAACTGATATCCTAGTAATTCGGCACTGACGTTATTGCTATAGTGTAAAATAAGGGGAATGATTTGGGACAACATCGGGCTGTAATGGCGGGCAATAACGTGGCCGTCCGCAAATAGGGTCGACCAGGATTGGAGCACTTGTCTGATCAACGGCAGGGGGTTGGGTAAGACTGATCCTTGGTGGGCGGCTAGTGTCTGGAAAATATACGCGCTATGATGGGCTGGGTGTTTGACGGGCAGCCACTCTATCTGCGCTTTTTCTGGTAAGGGGAGTTGCCATTCCTCGCCGATGGAAATTGGTAAAGCCCCAGTTGAGGAATCATTAAATGGTGGTTGGATAAAGTGATGATGATATTTTTTATCAGCAGGCCACAGGACTTTAATCCAGGGTGTTGGAATCAGCCGTTGATCGGTTACGGCGTAGGCTTCGCTAACGGGGTAATTGGTTGCATGGGGCAACAAGGAGGGTGATGATTTGACCCAGACCCGGTTAAAATCTACTGATAAAGGGCTGATCCCGGGGTTATAAGGGGCTGCCATCGGTTGCAGGGGATTGATTTCTGCGGGGGTTGAGGCTAAATCCCCATAGTAAAAATTTCCGGTCACTTGTCGTAATGGTGCCTGGTTTAAAGATTGGGAAAGTGTTGCCAGATCATCACTGCTCAAAAAGGGGTCGCCCCCACCCCATAACAATAAATCCCCTTGCAATATGCCTTGATCAATGGGGCCGTTGGCCAGCAAAGTCGTTTCAAAACGGAAATCAGGCCCTAATTGCTCTAAGGCTATCAGGGTGGTCATTATTTTGGCAACGGAGGCAATTGGTTGGGTCTCATCAATATTCAAGCTGTCCAATATTTGACCTGTTTCTAAATCGACCAAAACATAACTGGTAACAGCTTGGGCGGGCAGGAGGGGAGGTGAATTCTGTGACCACACATTTGGGATCCAGCCAAATGTGGCGATATTGATACCCGTTATGATCAGCAGGGATAATATGTTTTTGATGAACAACTTGCTTCTCGTGGGATAAAACCATATAAGGATGAAAATAAATCAATAGATAATCATGCCACGGTTTAAGGGAAAAGTTAAGAGGTTTATTGCGGCTGACTAGGCTTTAGACAGCCAATAACGAAGGGAATTTTATGAAACAAACCAAGCCGGATAACCTAACAGATCAAGCAATGGACCGGTTGCTGATGGAACTTGTATCACTTGGCCATCCCACCCGTCGCGCCATGTTCGGTGGGCATGGGTTATATATCGATGGGGTGATTTTTGCCCTTATTGTTGGCCATGATGTTTATTTAAAAGTTAGTGATGCCAATCAACAGGATTTCGAAAAAATCAATAGTGGGCCTTTTATATATGAAGGCAAGGCAAAACCAATTGCCATGTCTTACTGGTTATTGCCAGCTGCCATCCGTGATAAGCCCCAAGAATGGCTGGCGTGGGCAGAAAAAGCTTGGAATATTTCCAAAAAAAATCAAAAGAACAAACCAGCTAATAAAAAACCAAAATAGTTTTTAGGGAGAAAAAATTTGCCATGACCAACCAAATCAACTACCGCCAGGAAACCGATTCGATGGGATCTGTTAAAGTTGCTGCCGACCGTTACTGGGGGGCGCAAACCCAACGTTCTTTAGAAAATTTTAAAATTGGCGGCGAGAAAATGCCTGTGGAAATTATCCACGCATATGGCTTGATTAAACAGGCCGCTACTCTTGTCAATATGGAAATGGGCAGTTTAAACCAGAAAGTTGGCCAGGCAATTATCCAAGCAGCTCTGGAAGTAGCGGAGGGGAAGTGGGATGACCATTTCCCATTGGTTGTTTGGCAAACAGGTTCCGGTACGCAAACCAACATGAATGTGAATGAGGTGATTGCCAACCGGGCGAATGAAATACTGGGTGGGAAAAGGGGCGATAAAACCCCCGTTCACCCCAATGATCATGTAAATTTTGGCCAATCGTCGAATGATTCTTTCCCAACCGCCATGCATGTGGCCGCTATTTATCAAATTCATCAAAAATTATTGCCCGCCCTTCAGCATATGCAGCAGGTTCTGGTCAAGAAAACCTTGGAATATCAAGATATTGTTAAAATTGGCCGGACGCATCTGCAAGATGCAACGCCATTAACCTTGGGTCAAGAATTTTCAGGATATGCCACCCAGCTAAAATTAGGGATTGAGCGGGTTAAATCCAGCCTGCCGAGGTTATATGCTCTGGCGCAGGGGGGGACAGCGGTGGGTACTGGTCTGAACACCAAGCCGGGATTTGCGGAGAAGTTTGCAACCCAAATAGCAAAACTCAGCAAACTGCCCTTTGTGAGTGCTGATAATAAGTTTGAAGCGCTGGCCAGCCATGATGCCTTGGTGGAGATTTCGGGGGTATATAATGTTTTGGCGGTATCTTTAACGAAAATTGCCAACGACATCCGTTTATTGGGTTCGGGGCCGCGCTCGGGGCTTGGGGAACTGTTATTGCCTGAGAATGAGCCTGGGTCATCGATTATGCCGGGCAAGGTTAACCCAACCCAAGCGGAAGCCTTAACGATGGTTGCCACCCAAGTGATGGGCAATCACATGACGGTCACCATTGCTGGCAGCCAAGGGCATTTAGAGCTGAATGTGTATAAGCCCGTCATGATTTATAATGTCCTGCAATCGGGCCGTTTGTTAAGTGATGCCTGCCTTAGTTTTACCGATAACTGCCTGGTTGGCATTCAGCCCAATCAGGAAAGGATTAGGCAATTGCTGCAACAATCCTTAATGTTGGTCACTGCGCTTAATCCGCATATTGGCTATGATAATGCAGCCAAAGCCGCTAAAAAAGCCCATAAAGAGAATTTGACCTTGCGGGAAGCAGTGGTTGCCCTGAAGCTTTTGACGGGCGAACAATTTGATAAATTGGTGAAACCGGAAGATATGATAGGTCCTTCGGCAAGATGAACGCCCCGATTGCCAAATATTCGGTAAGGTTAGCCAAACACCGGACATCGATTTCAATTGAGCCTATTTTCTGGGAGATGTTGAAAGAGGTCGCCGCTGCCAAGAACCTATCAAGGCAGCAACTGATTGAAGTGATTGACCAGCAGCGGTTGCAAACAGCGGGATCTGTTGCTAACTTATCCAGTGCTTTGCGGGTATATATTTTATTGTATTATGTCAATAGCCGGGCAGAGCTTGCACAGGCAAAAAACCAGCTTGAAGCGTAAAAGAATCCTTTACTAATAGATAGCAAAAGATAATAAAAGAAACACAGTCATCGGGCCGCGCTTTTCAAGGGGGCAAAAGGTAAGTTAAGGAGTAATAACCATGGATCAATCAGTAAGCAACCACCGGGATATTGCCGGAATGGAATTTGAACAAGCGTTGAATGAATTGCAAATCATTGTCAAAAATTTGGAACGCGGGGACGTCAAGTTGGAAGAAGCCGTTCGGTTTTATGAACGGGGTATCTTGCTGAAGAAACATTGTGAAACGAAATTGCGCCAAGCCCAATTGAAAATTGAGCAGATTATGTTGGATGAGCAAGGTGAGCCAAGGGATAAGCAAATGGTTGGTGCCCAACAGGCGGCGAATAATCAAACCTCCGTTTCCCTAAAGACGGCGGCCCCTAAAATTGAAGGGGAGCGTACGGCTAAAACTGCCGCCAAGCCAGCCAGGCCGACATCGCCGTTAGATGATGACATCCCGTTTTAGCATCAAGATGGTTGGTTGAAAAATGGTTGATAGGGAAATTGATAGGTATTTTACGCAGGAACAGGAGAATAAGCTTTGGTAACATTTGAGCAAGCTTTGGGTGAGGTGGCTAAAACCGTCAATGTCATGATTAACCACTTGTTGCCCGTGGCCACAGGGCATGAGAAAAAGGTCACGGAAGCT
>JBGAWJ010000091.1:0-5953 GCA_044227605.1 Alphaproteobacteria bacterium | reverse complement strand
GAACATTCCGACCGGCATATTGCAGCGGCTGGATGGCCACGGGCGAAATCGGCAGTTTCGGATGATCTAACCAAATTTGGTCAATCGGGTTTTTATCCAGCCTGACTAAGACCGCCCCCACTTTCTCAGCAGCCTGCATGAACCGCTGCAATTGGTTGGGGGTATGTAGCCACGGGTCATACCCCAAACGCTGGCCTTTTTGTAAATTCTTGACTAACCACCCATCGCTGGGTTGTTCACGATCTAGTAAGGGAGTAAAGCATTCAGTGTCCGTTTGTTGTCCAGCTTGTAAAATATAGCGGCCATCCACAAATAAAGCGGCCTTTTCCTGCAACACCACCGCCAAGCCGTAAGATCCGGTAAACCCGGTCAACCAAGCCAATCTTTCGGCATAGAGGGCCACATATTCCCCTTGATATTCGTCGGTACGCGGGATAAGGAACCCATCTAATTTTTGTTGCAGAAGATACCCACGCAATTGTTGTAAGCGTTGGCGACAGCCTTGCTTAGTTGCAGCCAAGGATAAGTTCGTGGGATAATCTTTTTGCAAGTGATTTTTTAAAGCTAGTAACTGCTGAACCAAATCCGCCACATTCGGATCTTTAATGACGGGCAACCACGGACTTTTATGAGCATCTGATTTTTGAACCAAACCAGGGTTCATTTTAGCATCCCTTGATAACAATCCCGCACTTTCGCTACTAAACCCAATGGTCTGGATTAAATTCACATTCTTTTGATCCGCAACCAGCGACAACCACATATTTTCCTGTATATCAACCGGGGCTGCTAAAACTCCTTGGATCAACTCATAAATATCGGATACACCCTGCTTAAAAGCAGTTTTATTTAAAAGCCCTTCTAAATAAGCATCCCCCTGATAGGCTGTCATTTTCCCTAATTCCTTTGTTATTTCAACTTGGTGGCTATCTATTGTGGACATTATCGGGAATTTACAAGAATTCTAGATGAATTCACATGATGCAAATATACAACAGTTGTTCATAAAAAGACAAAGGCCTTTGTTAGCCAGGGGTATCAATATCTTTTGTTGGTGTCTATTTTTCGCTTTAAGGATTCATTTTGCAATAATATTTCTTATATACCGCTTATTATTGCATGTTTATTACATAGAAAAGCATAGGCCATGATTTTTGCGATAATATGCTGCAATGCAAAATAATCTTGTTTTTATTACTATATTATGCTACAAAAATGGCTGTGAAGGCGTGCAATTAAAAATTAGCAATTGCAGCAAAACAAGTTTTCGTTTTGTTTGTTGCAGAAATAATGCGTCTTCACATCAGTCATTTTTACAAAGGTTTAAACCCATGAAAAATAGTAAGGTAGTTAAAACCAAATCCCCACCTGGTTTAAAGACCATGCAGGCTCAAAATACATCTGCGAAGACGTCTGTATCAACTTTTACCCGGATGGTCCGTTCAATCCGGTTTATGAAAAATCAGCAGCGGATATCTTCACGTCAAGCGTTAGCAAGACGTGAATTAAACGGCTTCAGCAGCCATATGATGGAAGATATTGGAGTGGCAGGCGATGTTTCCCAAAATGGGGATATCGCTGGCCACCATGCCTCATTCACCAACAAAGCACCGGGTGATCGTTATCATGTCATGGTTTCCCAGCTAACCGTCGGCAGCAAGACAACAAATGGTTACCTCAATTACCCCAAGGAGAGCAACATTCAAAATTGAAAAAAGTTGCCTGAAACAACAAAACCCTTTTTACTGTTGCCTATTATTATCTTGTGAATCCGCTACTTTTCATTACCAGTCTCTTTGCCTCCCTTCCTTATTACACCTCCCTAGCATTTATTTGATCACCCGCTGGTTTTGCCTGATGTTTAACAACCAACACGGTCCATTCTCGCATCCGTAAGCGTTCCTGTACAACCAATCCCTGTTGTTGTTGCGCCTTCTCAACTTGGTCTTCTTGGGAAATCAACAAACCGGATAAAAGGGCTACCCCATTGGGCGCCAAATTCTTAGCCAAACCATAAGCCATATCACATAAGGGACGCGCCAGTATGTTGGCAGTTATTAAATCATAAGGGCCCTGTTTTTTAACCCATGTGCCATATCCATTGCTCCATCGCACATTAATCCGATCTTTTAACTCATTTAGTCTAATATTTTCCCGGGCCACTTCCAAAGCTTCATGATCCTTATCAACCGCCAATACTGTTGCTTTTTTCCATAAAGAAGCGGCAGCCATTGCCAAAATGGCACTGCCCGTCCCCATATCTAAAATATTATAGAATTCGCGATTACGTTTATATAAAGTGTGCAGCAGATTCAAACATCCGGCAGTGGTTTCATGGCGGCCCGTGCCGAAAGCCAATCCCGCATCAATTTTTAAAGGAATTAGGCGGCGGCCAGGCAATTTTCCTCGGTAGAATGAGCCGTAGATAAAAAATCTGCCCACGTTAAAAGGCGCTAATATTTGCTCACTTTCCTTCACCCAATCCTTTGCGGGAAGTGGCGCTGAATCAATCAAGTATCCATCAATCAATTGTTGATCTAAATATTCTTGAAAGAAAGCTTTCTTGGATTCGAGGGAATGGTTTGCTAAAATTTCAACAACCCACTGTTTCACGTTGTTTTCAAAACTAGAAACAGCAATCCCTAAACCTTCCCCCATTTCTTCTAATTTAACGCGGTGCCGATCGGCCACACCCTCCGGCAACGTCATTTGTAATATCCATAGATTATCCATTGGTCTCCCCTATCCTGCTACATTTGCGGCCACTAAAAAAGCAGCCACGACCTTTTTGGTTCCCGCTTTATCAAAGGCGATTTCCAAATGTTCCCCCTCACGATTGAGCACTATACCATAGCCAAATTTTTGATGGAATACCTTATCCCCTTGTAAAAATTTTTTGTCTGTCCATATCACCGTTGGCCTGTTGATCGCCAAATCACCCCGGATAGAACTATTTTGTAGGAAGGGCAAAGATTGGCGTGTCGGACGAGTATTTTTCTCGGGGACAAATACAGCGGATTGAGAGGAAGATTTTTGCGCCCATATATAATTCCACTTTTCTGCCAGCAAACTTGTTGGTATAGGCTCAACGGCCGTTTTGGGTAATTCCCAAATAAACCGAGATGGCAAAGCGTGCTGCCATAACCCATATAAACGGCGGCTATTGGCATAGGTTATATATAAACGCTGGCGAGCCCTTGTGATCCCTACATAGGCCAGTCTTCTTTCTTCCTCCAATCCCTGATTACCGGTCTCGTCAAGCGCCCGCTGATGGGGAAACAACCCTTCCTCCCATCCAGGTAAAAATAATATGTTGAATTCAAGGCCTTTCGCACTATGTAGCGTCATAATGGTTACCATATCTTCGGGATTACCCTCAGCGTTTTCCATAACCAAACTGACATGCTCCAAGAAGCCCGCTAAATTATCAAATTGTTCCATTGCCGATATGAGTTCTTTTAAATTTTCAAGGCGGCCAATCGAATCGGGGGACGGGTCTTTTTGCCACATCTCCGTATAACCTGATTCGTCTAAAATAAGCCGGGCCAGATCGGTATGGCGTTGCTGCGATGACAATACTCGCCAACGTTCAAAATGATTCATAAAACTGGCTATAGAACGGCGTGCTGCCGTGTTTCCCTGTTGTTCGGCTGCGAAACGTTGGCCAGCTTCCATTAGACTGCAAGCATGTTGTTTGGCCAGCTGATATAATAACCGAATGGTAGTATCGCCAATTCCACGCCTAGGTTTATTGATAATGCGCTCAAAAGCCAAATCATCCCGCGGTTGATACACTAATCTTAAGTAAGCGAGGGCATCGCGGATTTCCAGCCTTTCATAAAATCTTGGCCCCCCAATCACCCGGTATTTAATGCCAAATGTTAGGAACCGCTCTTCAAACTCTCGGGTTTGTGCACCTGTTCGCACCAGGATAGCAATGGCCCCCAAACTATGGCCACCGCGTTGCAAGGCTTCAATTTCTTCCGCGACATATCTTGCCTCCTCCGTCCCATCCCAGAAATTACCCAGCTGCACCTTGTCTCCACCCACCATATTGGTATGCAAGGTTTTACCCATCCTTTGCTTATTATGGGAAATAATACCTGAGGCTGCGGCCAAAATATGGGGGGTTGAACGATAATTCTGCAGTAAATCACCAAAATCACAACAATTAAGGTTTTTCAGCCGCTCTTGGTAAGCGGCGTATAAAAACGGTAACTTACCATGGGCAAAGTTATTGACCGATAAATTTTGAACGTGGCTGGGGAAAAGACCTTTATCTTTCCATCTTGAAAAGATCTCCGCCACTTGCCTGGCTGGCAATTTTTGATCATCAATATTTTCGCTTTGCAATAATTGTTTAATCAATCGTTGCTGATCATCTTCATCCAAAATCGTAAATTGGGGGGTTAACCCCACCAATTCCGCATGACGGCGCAAAAGGCGGGCGGACAACGCATGAAAAGTACCTAACCACCACCCTTCAACGGGCCGCTGTAAAATAGCAGCAACCCGGGATTTCATCTCCTGAGCGGCCTTATTGGTAAAAGTCACTGCCAATAGCTGATGAGGATAAGCCCGGCCTGTGGCAAGGATATGTGCTATCCTGGCAATTAAAACCCGTGTTTTACCAGTACCCGCCCCTGCCAAAATCAGCAACGGACCATCAGTTGTTTCCGCTGCTTCCTGTTGTTCTTTATTCAGGTCAAGCTTCAAAAAAGGGATCATATTTTGCTTTTTCTATCAAGGGCCACTATATATATGCTCGGAATTATTTTTTATTATTCGTTTACTTTAGCACGGAATGGCTTTTTGTCATTTCTTTCTTGATAAAATAAGATTTTTAACCTTCACCCCAATTCTTAAAAAAATTTGAAAGTTGATCCATGCCCAAAATAACGGAATATATCCCCCTATTAACCGGCACCGCTTTGACCCAGCGGCAAATTATTGCCCATCGTTTTGGCGTTAGAGGCGCAAGACCTAAAGCCTATATTCAAGCTTCTTTGCATGCGGATGAAATTCCTGGAATGCTCGTTGCCCATCATTTGTTAAAATTATTGGATCAGGCCGATCAAAAAAATCAAATTCGCGGTGAGATTGTTGTTATACCGGTTGCTAACCCCATCGGCCTAAGCCAGTTTATGAATGCCAAATTAACTGGCCGGTATGAATTAGGCGGGGCCGGGAATTTCAACCGCCATTGGCCGGATCTATATTCGGCATTACCCGAAACCATCGGCCATCTTTTAACGCCTAATACCAACTATAATATCCAAATTATCCGCCAGGGAATCCAGCAAATTTTAGACCAAGCCACGCCTTTCAGTGAAATGAGCAGCTTGAAATTGACATTGGCGCGATTAGCTTTTGATAGTGACTTTGTTTTGGATTTACATTGCGATGACGAAGCCTTGATGCATTTATTCCTCACCCCTGCCCATTGGCCCGATGCAACCGATTTGGCTGCAGAACTGGGCAGTTATGCCAGTTTACTAAGTGCTGATTCAGGGGGGCAATCTTTTGATGAAAGCCTTAGCACGCCCTGGATTAAATTGGCGACAGATTTCCCCCATTGGCCAATTCCTGCCGCCTGTATGGCGGTAACGGTTGAGCATCGGGGGTCGGCCGATGTTAATGACGAATTGGCCATAAAAGACGCACAAGGCATTTTCCGCTTTTTGCAACGCCGCCAGCTGGTCGCTGGCAATCCTGGTGCTTTACCGCCTTTGCTTAATCAAGCAACGGACTTTACGGCCTGCGACATTATCAAAGCACCAACGGGAGGGATCGTTGTTTATCGGAAAAGATTAGGCGAGCAGGTTAAAAAGGGAGAGGTTATTGCTGAAATTGTAGATCCAGCCGCCATTGATCCTTTCCAAGCAAGGATCCCTGTTGTTAGTGTGACGGATGGTTTTATTTTATCCAGGCGATTAGATCACTTCCTTCGGCC
>JBGAWJ010000090.1:0-6104 GCA_044227605.1 Alphaproteobacteria bacterium | reverse complement strand
AAATAAGGGCAATGCGCTCATCTGTCAAGTCTGCCGAATAATAATTTGACGAAGATAGGGCAAAATCTATCTGACATGGATGAGTTGATAAAATCCAAGACCAAGCAAGGGGTTGATCAAGTCCCACCGTAATACGAGGCGTCGTGAAAGAAAAACAGCCGTCTAATTTATCAAGGTATTTTGAAACGGCTGCAGGTGGTAATTAGTTGGGTAGGGAATTTAAATGTTTCTGTAAATCCTCATATCCACGTATATTTTTTTGCAGCTGGCCATTCACAATAATACTCGGAGTGCTTTGGATCTGATAGCTATTGACCGCTTCCTTATACAAGCGAATGACACGGTCAATCAAGGTTTGGTTGTTATAGCATTGTTGCAATTGCTCAGCGGTAAGGCCAACAGTTTTTGCAAAACCCTCTAAGGCAGTGGCAGGGTTTTCGGCAGTGACCCAAGCATTTTGATTGCTGTATAATTGCTCAATAATGCCGAAATAACGCTCCCGCGGAGCACATTGGGCGATCAGGGCTGCTTGGTAGGCATATTGATCAAGCGGGAAATCCCGGTAAACATATAAAATTTTGCCGGTATCAATAAAATCTTTTTTGAGGGATGGGAAAATGGTGGTATGAAAATTGGCGCAATGCGGACAGGTTAAAGACGCATATTCAATGACAACGATTTTGGCATCGGGATTGCCTAGATAATAATCATCTTTGTAAACCTTGGCCGTTGGGGCATTGGACAACACCCATGCTTCTCCTTCCGCTGCAGTTGTCGCGGGTTGTTGCGCGTAGCTTGGGATTTGCGTTCCCACCAACAACAAACCAGCCAAAATAAATAATCGCCTAAACTGTTTTAATGTACTATTCAACATGTGAACCATGTGACGCTAAACCTCCTCTGCCTCAATTTTACCCTAATTTGTTTCGCCATTATAGCTGGAAAATGCCAGAAACATCAATCAATTTTTTGTTTATTATCTTTAGGATCCTGGTCCTTGCCCTTATGCGAAGCCGTGGGATCTATATGGGCTGCCAGGCGCAACAGATTCTGCCGCAATTCTTCATCCGCAATCTCCGCAATCTTTAATTGCCATTCTTCCCGGATAGGGAAATGGGGAACGGCTACCAAAGGACTGGTTGGCTGTGTCTTGATAATATCTCGAGGCAAGGGATGAAAACGGATGTTGGCAATTGCTTCATACCCAAGGAAACGGTTCACTTTCTCACATAAAATTGGGACTTGATGCTGCAGTTCTGTGGCATAGGCATGTACCACTCCTAAATGCAGATTGCCCTGCCTGTTTTCAGGGGTGGGATAGGAGATTTGGATGGGTAAGCACTGGCTTGATAAATGGTTGCCGACGACTTCTGCCCAATTACTTAAAAGGCGCCGTTCGGTAAAGCCACGTTTGGCAAGCATTGGGTCAATTAACCGTTGAATGAATTGCTGCAGTTTCTTTTGTTCTGAAATTCTCATGAGCGAAAAGTTAAACCTTTTAAGATTACCAGGAAAATGGAATCATAG
Organism: Alphaproteobacteria bacterium; assembly: GCA_044227605.1. Lineage (GTDB taxonomy): Bacteria > Pseudomonadota > Alphaproteobacteria > JAEUKQ01 > JAEUKQ01 > JAEUKQ01. The sequence continues at coordinate 4,577 of JBGAWJ010000090.1, read as the reverse complement.
ATATGAAAGAGGAATTCAAAGCCAGGGATTTTTCAACCAGAGCCGAATTGTTGGCACCCGTAATTATTGTTACAGACTTTTAGGGATTATAGCGATTGAAATGTGCGTTTCCAATAGCTATTATTACCATGAATCAACGATGGAATATCACCGATGACCAGGTCGCCCAATTCTTCAATCCCATCGGCAAATGCCCAAGCTGTTGCAGCAAAACTATTAGCGTGGTTTGAACGGCATGGGCGGGCATTGCCGTGGCGGAATCCCGAAATTTCTAATCCTTACCGTACCTGGTTAAGCGAGATCATGTTGCAACAAACAACGGTGGCGACGGTTAAAAAATATTTTATCGATTTTACTGAGCGGTGGCCAACCGTTGATGATTTGGCGAAGGCCAATATAAACGACGTATTGCATGCCTGGCAGGGTCTTGGATATTATGCGCGTGCCCGGCATTTACATGCCTGCGCTAATAAAATAGTGGGCGATTATCAGGGTCGGTTGACACCAATATTGAAAGGGTTGTCGCCCGCTTAGAGGGTATTCGGGAAAGCAGCCATAAACTTCGAAGGTCAGTCCAGACTCTGATGGGTCAGATGGTAACCAATCATCGACCCGGTGATTATGTGCAGGCTATGATGGATTTAGGGTCTGCCATTTGCACATCCAAACAGCCACTTTGTGCGCAGTGCCCTTTATCTGCCAATTGTTTTGCTTATCTGAATAACCAAACCGATCAATTGCCGATGAAGCCTGTAAAATCCGTTAAACCTAAGCGTTATGGGGTGATATTTTGGCTGGAAAACAAGGAAAATAACGCGGTATTTTTACGCCAACGCCCCCTAAAAGGATTATTAGCGGGCATGATTGAAATCCCTTCAACCCCATGGCGGGAGAAAGATTGGCGCGGCGCGGCAATAGGGGAATATGCCCCCCATCCCATCAAATGGTGCGATCACACCGGATTGGTTAAGCATGGTTTTACCCATTTTGACTTAGAGCTTCAAATGGTCACGGCACAAATATCCCCATCAACGGTCATTGACGCTAAAGCCGGTTTTTGGTGTTTGCCTGCGGAATTGGCCAAACAGGCTTTTCCTACCTTGATGAAAAAAGTGATTAAAGCCATTAACCCCAGTTTATTGCCAGTGCCAGCAACCAAGTGATTAGTTTGTATGTTACAACCTGCCAAGCGCTGATGGATGATTCTCTAACAATTGTCGCACCGGGCGAAAACTGCGGCGGTGATGGATAGTTATTCCATGAGTTTGCATCGCCAGGTGGTGGTAGCTGGTTCCATATCCAGCATTTTTTTGCCAACCATATACCGGAAAGTGACACGATAATTCTTGCATGATCCGGTCACGGGTAACTTTAGCAATAATAGAGGCGGCGGCAATGCTATAGCTTTTACGATCGCCCTGGATAATCAGTTGGGTGGGGATGGCAAAGCTTTTTGTTCGGTTACCGTCAATCAATAAAGTTTGCGGTGAAACCGGTAAATCATCGACCGCCCGTTGCATGGCCAGAAAAGTGGCCTGCAAGATATTTATTCGGTCAATTTCTTCAACACTGGCAATACCTATCCCGACTTTCCCCCATTGCATGATTTCAGGGAAAAGCCGTTCCCGTTTTTTGGCGGGTAGTTTTTTAGAATCATCCAACTCACCCAAGAGGAGGGGGGTTAGGGATTGATCTGAGAAAATAACGGCTGCGGCTACCACAGGCCCTGCCCAAGGGCCGCGCCCGGCTTCATCAATGCCTGCCACTAACCCCGCATATTGCTGTTCATAGGAAAAATCAGGCATGACTTCCATTCCTGTTGTTTTATTAAATTAGGGGCAATTGAAAAGGACCCGGCACCCGGAAAAGATCCGTTCGTTGTTTAAACGCCTCCTGGTTTAATCCAACCCGCTCTGTAGCCAGACGGAACCGTTGTCCGATCAATTGGGCATAGACCCCTTGGCCAGTCATCCGCTGGCTGAAATCGCTGTTGTTTAAACTACCGTTACGGGTCTCGCGAATCAAGGAAAGTATTTTTGACTGACGGTCAGGATAATGCTGGCTTAACCATTCTTGGAATAAATCCTTAATTTCATAAGGCAGCCGCAATAAATTATAACCGGCATATGTAGCACCCGATTCGGCAATTATTTGCGTGATTTGTTCGAGTTCTGAATCATTCAGGCCTGGGATAATCGGGGCAATCAGAACGCCTACGGGGATTTGCTGGGCTGATAATTGTTGAAGCGCAAATAACCGTTTTTTGGGTTGTGCTGCTCGGGGTTCCATCAGTCGCGCCAAGGTGGGATCTAAAGTACTTATGGAGAGAAAAATCCGCAGCAAATCATGAGTTGCGAGTTCCTTGAAAATATCGAGATCGCGTAACAGCAAAGCGGATTTGGTGATAATTGTAACAGGATGATGAAATTCTAAAAGAACAGAGAGGATTTGACGGGTGATTTGGTATTTTTTTTCAATCGGTTGATAAGGATCGGTGTTAGACCCCAATATCAAGGGGGCTGGTTGATAAGAGGGGCGGGATAGTTCCTGTCGTAACAGGGTAGCGGCACCTAATTTAGCGTATAATTTTGTTTCAAAATCAATCCCTGGCGATAATCCTAACCAGGCATGGCTGGGGCGGGCGTAACAATAAATGCACCCATGTTCGCAACCCCGGTAAGGGTTGACCGAGCGGTCGAAGGGAATATCAGGTGAATCATTATAATTAATAACGCTTTTACTGGCGTCGTGGTAAACGCTAGTCGCAACAGGAGCATGCTCGGGATCGCAAGTTTCCCAACCATCTTGGGATTTTTCATAGGTAAAACGTTCATAACGCCCGCTACGGTTACTGACCGCGCCCCGACCTTTTATTTTTGATATGTTGAAAGAACCCATACCTGCCTGCCCATTGAAATAAAAAGGAACATAAAAAGAACATATCAGGTTATATACAAATTGGCAAGACCATTAGTCAACTGGTGATTTTGCAGCTGCTGCTGCATTTTTATAAACGCTTCTGCCTCAAACCACCTTCTTAAACATTGCTGCACCCCTTGCTGGAAAATGCAGATGGCCGGGTCAGAGGAAAATGAAATCGTGGCCAGCCAATCCCAAGCCCAAGAAAGCGTCCGTATCCAAATGAGACGGCGGACAGGTAATAAGAGTTTTTGGATTCCCTCATAATGGGAAGGCGGAAAATGTGAAAAATAAAATCGGTGGAAACGCAGGATATCATCCAGGGACAAAAAAACGGTTAAGGAAGGATGCCAGGATAAAGAAGTCATCAAGCTCGCATGCGCCAAATCGATGGCGGGATGGCCAATGATGATTTTTTCAAGATCGACAAACCAGGCTTTTCCCCGATGATCTACCAGGAAATTAGCAGGGTGGCAATCATATAGGTTGAAGCATCGCTGGTATTTGGTTAACGGCGCCGATACACAAAATGATTGGGCCCATTTGAGTTCGTCAAGGATTTGTTGCTTGATCATGGGGGAAAGCGATAGCCGATCTAGGGATGATAGGCGTTTAGTAATTGTTTGGCTAATGATCCCCCATATGTTTGCTGGGTTGGGGATGGTGGGTGGCAAGGGGTTGACAGGCAATTGATGGATGGCGGCCAAGCAAGCGGCAATTCCTTGCCAATCGGCAAATTGGCTGGGGATGCGCCCGGTAATCTCTTGGATCAGTAATCCTCCGTGCGGCCAAGCCATACTGGGTGGAACCATGGTGTGTAAGGCAGGGGTATGGCCACTGGGTAAAAGTGCAGCGTAACATTCCTGTTGATAGTCCAAATATTGCTGGCTGTCCTGAAAACCCGGGGGTATTGTCACCGGAACCCGCCAAATCAGTTTTTGGCTATTAACCTTGTTGCCCACCCGCCAATGTTGATGGGTGACCCCTTGGGCTGGGATTTTTTCCATTAGGGAAAAAGATAACAAAGGAGGGGGAGGGGGAGCATTGGTATTTGCCATTTGATCACACCGGATAAATACCCGGAAAGCTATTTTTTCGAGGATGGTCGCAATTTATCTTCTTGTAACCTTGGCATTAATTGCATCAGGTTGCAAGGCCGACATTGATCATTCATCTGATGGGTTAGAATAAATTTCCGGGCTGTACAAAAATAGTTGCTGTTTTGGGACAAAGCCTGTGGGCTGTTATCGACCTCGCGGATAATCATAATAATCATAAAATAGCCCGTCCACCCGGATTATGTACCGGCCATCTCCCGCTGATCCAAGTCAAATTGATGGGAGCGGTTGCGGTATCTAAATGGGTCCAGGCTATGAAAATCTGCTCGATAAATGATCAAAACGGGAATATGCTGGCATGAAGCAAAGATTTGCCCAAGGAAATGTAATTTTTACGGGATCTATCAAACTTATTCATCAAGGGGGGAAGAAAAATGAAAATCGGGATTGTTGGCTGTGGGAATGTTGGTTCAGCTACCGCCTATGCCTGTGTTTTGCGGGGGGTAGGGACAGAATTGGTCTTGGTTGACCAAAACCAGGCCTTGGCTCAGGCCCAGACGGAAGATATTTTGCATGCCACCCCGTTTGCCGCCCCAATTG
>JBGAWJ010000008.1:2660-28671 GCA_044227605.1 Alphaproteobacteria bacterium | reverse complement strand
AAGTTCCGCGTCACACCCCCTCGCACTTCCCCTATCCCCGCCCAGGCTTCTCCACTTAAACTATCTAAAGCCCTACGCATCGCTTCATCAGTTCCCGATCTCTCAAATGCCTGAGCGACCACCTCCATATCACTCCCTGCCCCGGCCCCTGCCAGCCCCCGCGTCAACCCACCCGCCGCCTGTCGCTGGTTGTAGGTCTCAGCTATAATCTCATACCCTAGCTTCTCCACCTGCACCTGCACCGCTTGTGGAGCGTAGTTCAGTTTGAACTTCGTAAACTTCGTCCCCGCAGGCAAGACTGGCGCCGACGCAAACTTTCCATTCACCGCCACTCCCGCCGTGATCACATCATAGTTCGCACTCACTTTGTAAAGCCCTGGCACTACTGTCAAGATCAATGTCTCCCTCCCATCGAAATCCAGATCCCCGCTCACCACAAGCTTCGTCTGATCCGAGCCGGGGCCAACCGACACCTCCACAAACGATCCCGCATCCACCGTCACATCCCCCGTTACCGTCAAGGTGCCCGTGACCCCATCGCCCGGGCGAAGGGTCCCCGCTACTTCCACCCTCCCCTGCACTGCTCCTTGACCACTGAATGTCCCTCCGGTGAATACTGTAACCCCTCCCGTAGCCACCACAGTCCGATTGGTGGCAATATGTAACTCACCGGCCCTCACCCCTACTGCGTTACTAAAGCTATAACCATTATCCAATACCCATCTACCAGCACCCCGTTTATCCAATAATTCAACATTACTCACCGTATTATTGAAGGTTTGACTTTGCCCTGCCACCCCCCCATCTAAAAACAAAGTATCATTCCCAAGACCTCCATCAATACTTCCTGTCAAGGTCATCCCCCTATTCAACGTTAAGTTGTCGTTCCCCTCTCCTAAACTTATATTGCCCCCCATGAAGCCGCTGTTGATTACCGAGTCGTCACCATTCCCCAAATCAATTATACCCCTTATTGACCCCGTATTCACCAGAGTATCAAACCCATCCCGCATCAAGACATTGCCCACAATTTCGCCATTATTCGTCAGGGTATCAGCGCTATCCCCCAAACCAATGCCCCCAAAAACCTTCCCACCCAGTCCATTGGTCACTGTATGGATCCCCCCCAGACCGCCAAGGATCGATGCCCTCACATCACCCGTGTTAGTAATAATGTTGCGACCGTTACCTACACTAATGTTTCCACCAATAGTACCGCGGTTGGTAATCTCATTATTGCCCGAACCCGCCAAAACACTACCAAAAATGACCCCCGTCGTTGAGTTGGTTAGTTTATTGTTACCTTCCCCTAAAGTGACATTCTTGTTAACAATCCCAACAGCGATCGCCCCATCATTGACCACCACATCATCACCTGCCCCCAAGAGTACCTCGCCGTGAATGACCCCCGTCGCTCCGTTAGTTAGATTGTTATTACCATTCCCCAGATCAACCGCCACCGGTGACATCAAAACACCAATAACCGCATGATTCTCTATAATGTCATTGCCTTGTCCCATCGTGACAGAGCCAGAAATATTGCCCATGCCCGTCACCAGATTACCGATTTTTCCATTCCGCAAAATATTACTGCCGTTACCCAGATTAATAGCATTACCAACACCCCCCGTAATAGTTCCCACATTCTCAACGGTTTCATCACCAGCCCCCCCTAACACCCCAACCGCCATCCCCCCACCCGATATTACGCCATAGTTTTGTAGTGTGTTTCCAAAATTGGTATTAAATTCAACCCCCGCCCCAGAACCAGAAGTAATTTTCCCCCCTGTCCCATTCAGAAAAGTACCTTGTTCACTATTTAAAATATACAACCCAGCCCCAGTTCCTCCTGTAATATTTCCATCGTTCCTTACATCACCACCCAAGCCTCTAACGAATTCGACACCGACAATTCCCCCTATAATAGTGTTTGTTTCTTTATTTGTTATAACAACGTTACTATCGACTGCACTGATCCCTTTTTCTTTGCCCCTAATTTCTGAATTTCCACCAACCTGGGTGGTGATAGAGTCACGTAAACCGGCTGTCTCTATCGCAATTGTTCCCGCAACATCATTATTAACACTTGCCGACGCCAAAATGTTGATAGTTGTTGCGTTCAGTACCGTTTCTTTATAACCGGATTTAGTATCCAGGCTGCATGTAGTCACAATCATACCAGCACCAACCACAGCCTCGTTACAAGCAGCTTGGGCAGATGTGCCAGAAAGGCCAAGGACCATTAAAGCGGCAACCGAGGTCATGGTAACAAAACCTGCTTTGGGCGATATGCGGTGGGTCATTAATCTCTCCTTAAAAACTGTGAAAAAGCTAGAAAAATACGGGCCATAATGGATCCTTATTAAAATGATTGTGGCATCCTATCAAATTTTATGATATTTGGCCATTATTTTTTAAGAATTGGCCTAGATCAGGGAAGTCATCAGGGGAGAAAAACGACAAGGAGACGTTACAGACCACGCAAGGGGGTGTAGACTATAATAAACGTCGAAAAGCTAGCAAGCATCGTAAGGGCAATCAGGGGCATCCTCGTGCTGGAATGTCTTAATTTTTTGCAATAGGATAACAAGGTACGGTAGCCAAGTCTAGCTAACGGTTCACCCCGTATTTGGAAAAAAATTATTCTTGTCAGCATCCCCTGATTACGAGAAAGAGGATCATTGGTTGGGTTGGATCAATCATTCTAACCTATTGCAGGCACATCACCACGCCCTACCCAAAGCCAATGGGTACTATTCCTAGAGTAGGATCATTAGCGTTTTGATACCCTCAAATGGGATAAAGGCGAAATTCATTGTGCGGTGAAACAAATGAGTCTGAATATTCTCGTCAATCTTTATTAACCTTCTAGGAAAGGTTAAATTGTATCCCTTGCGCTAACGGTAAGTCGTTGGAATAATTAATCGTGTTGGTTGCCCGCCGCATATAATTTCGCCAACTGTCAGAACCCGATTCACGGCCACCACCAGTCTCTTTCTCACCCCCAAATGCCCCGCCTATCTCGGCCCCGCTGGGACCGATATTGACATTGGCAATCCCGCAATCGCTTCCCTGGGCCGATAAAAAGCGTTCCGCTTGCCGGATATCATTGGTGAAAATACAAGAAGAAAGGCCTTGAGGGACGTCATTGTGGATGGCAATCGCGTCATCGAAGTTTTGGTAAGGCAAGATGTAAAGAATGGGCGCAAAGGTTTCATGCCGGACAATATCTGTTTGTTTAGGCATTTCTACCAAGGCAGGTTTCACATAATAGGCTTGCGGATATTCTTTTTCATATAAACGTTCACCACCCCAAACCTTGCCACCGTCTTTCTTGGCTTGTTCCAACGCCCCTTGCATCCCCCGGAATGCTTGCTGGTCAATCAGGGGGCCTATCAATACTTTATCTGTAAGGGGGTTACCCACCGGGATTTGTTGATATAGGGATTTTAATTTGCTGAGGACCGTAGGCATCATGGCTTGATCGACAATTAGGCGCCGCAGGCTGGTACAGCGCTGGCCAGCCGTTCCAACCGCACTGAATAAAATAGCACGCATGGCTAAATTCAGATCAGCGGAAGCGGTTAGGATCATGCCGTTGTTTCCGCCAAGTTCCAGCAATAATCGCCCAAACCTGCCAGCCACTTTGGGTGCTATGGCTTTTCCCATGCGGGTGCTGCCCGTGGCGCTTACCAATGCAATTTTAGGGTGGTCAACCAGTATTTCCCCGACTTTGGCGTCACCCATCAATAGTTGCGATAGATGGGGAATTTGCGGTTGGAATTTTTTGATCGTCTGTTCCCATAATCTTTGACAGGCCAAAGCCGTCAAAGGAGTCTTTTCCGATGGCTTCCACACCACGCTGTTACCGCAGACAATCGCCAATGCAAAATTCCAAGCCCATACCGCCGCTGGAAAATTAAAAGCGCTGATAACACCAATAATACCTAAGGGATGCCAGGTTTCCATCATCCGGTGTCCAGGTCTTTCGGATGCAATCGTAAGCCCGTATAATTGCCGGGATAAACCCGTTGCAAAATCACAAATGTCAATCATTTCTTGCACTTCCCCACGACCTTCTTCCAGGATCTTACCCGTTTCCATCGTGATCAATCGTCCAAGAATTTCTTTCGCATTCTTTAATTCTTGCCCAAAAAGCTGAATTAATTCCCCCCTTTTCGGCGCAGGCAGTTGCTGGCACGCCTGAAAAGCAATTTGGGCATTTTTAATAATTTGCGAGGATTGTTCAACCGTATGGGGAGTTATACGTCCCAAGAGTTGCCCGTCGATAGGTGAATGAACCAATAGGGTACCGGTTGATAATTCGGCAGGATCAATTCCCAGTTTTGCTAGCATTTCCTGTAAACGCATGATGATGTCTTATCCTATATTAAAAGGTTATAATCCGCCCACAATTTTTTTACTTACCATGACGATCCCATATAGGCAAGCACGGCTAATGTTTCATGATTCCCACAGGGTCAGGCGCCGCAGAAGCTGGGGCTGCCAATACCCGGTGTTGAGTAACCTTTTTTTCAACAGACCACATGATAAAAGGCAATAATAAGCTAAGGGCGATAGCAATGGTTGTTACCTTATCCATTCCAACGAAATAACCTTGGTCATCATTGCTCAAAATCATCGATGAAAAGAAGGCGCCACATGCTCCTGCCAAATGCTGGACAGCGGTCACAAGTGACATATATCCCGCCCGGTCACGGGCTGGGGTTATTTTGGATAAAATTGTTCCGTTACTTACCATCCGCACAGAACTGAAAAGCATAAAAAGTGGGAATAACACCAACACCGGCAAGGCCAGGAAGGTATAATTAATAAAACACAAATATAAAACAATGGCCATACATCCTGTAGCGATCGACGTGACAGGTGTTGAACCGAACCTGTCCACCATGCGGCCCGCAATTCCCATGCTGATAAAACTTAACCCGCCCCCTATTAAATATAATAAACTCATATATTCCCGTGGAAACGAAATATTATGCTGCACATAAGTGGCAATATTGGGAATGATCATAAACATCGTCAACATCGTAAACAAAGCGATACAAAGACCACCTAATGCCCCCGGATATTTTAACACATTCAAAATATTCCAAAAGGCTTTACCCACTTTAAATGATATTTGAGTTGCCTTATCCATATGTGCCCTTTGTGGGGGCAGAACAGAAATCACCCCCAGAACAATGGTTACCCCTAATCCTGCGACCGCGAAAAAAGGGATGCGCCAACTACCCAACAGCGCTAGTTCCAGCCCGATTGGTACCCCTAAAATTGACGCCATGGAAAAAGAACCCATCACCACACCTAAAGCGCGGCCACGGCGGCTTTCATGGACATTATCAGCCACACAGGAAATGGCTAAAGCCGTCGCCGGGCCGCCACAGAACCCTGCAAAGACCCGGGTAACGATCAATTGCCATAAATTTTCGGTCAGCCCACCAAGCGCCGTGGCTGTCACCAATCCCAATAAAGCCACCGATAAAGCCCGGCGGCGATCAAACCGGTCCAAAAACAAGCTGGTGACCAATCCCGCTATACAAGCGGCGGCGGTATAACTACCACCTAAATAACCGATATCGCTGCTGGAAAATACCATCGCTTTAGCAATGTCTTCCCCCAGCGGCATTACCATCATAAAATCTAAAATATTTACAAACTGTACCGCTGCCATCAGCAGGACGATTTTCCACTCCACATTCGTTAACCGACTTTTATTACCTGCCACCCAACTCTCCTATCCTTTGCTATATCTTCACCATTTCCCTCACCCTCGATAAAATACGATTGTTATCGCCTACACTGGGTGTATGAAGGACGAACTATTTCCCTGTACCCGCTTACACCAACCACCCAGATCCTAGCCCGTTTTTTACTGGAAAGCTGTTTCCGAAAAACTGCGTAACTTCCTGCTATGAAGACTTTCCAAGCCTAAATCAGCCAATAGTTCCATGGTATGGATGCCGATTTTCAGATGTTGGGAAACTTGTTGGGTATAAAAAGCACTTGCCATCCCCGGCAACTTCATTTCTCCATGAAGCGGTTTATCAGAAACACATAATAACGTCCCATAAGGAACCCGAAAACGGAATCCGTTGGCGGCAATCGTTGCACTTTCCATGTCCAGGGCAATCGCACGACTTTGGCTGAAACGTTGCATTTGTTCATGTTGGGGACGAATTTCCCAATTTCTGTCCGCAACCGTCGCAACCGTACCCGTACGCATAATCCTTTTCAATTCATAGCCACGCAATCCGGTGATGGATCCGACGGCCTGCTGTAAAGCCACTTGAATTTCAGCAAGCGGCGGCAAGGGTACCCAAGGTGGCAAATCCGCATCTAAAACATGATCCATCCGGACATAGCCATGAGCCAGTACGTAATCACCCAAGCGCTGGCTGTTGCGTAACCCGGCGCAATGGCCCAACATAATCCAGGCATGCGGGCGCAATACTGCAATATGGTCAGTAATGGTTTTGGCATTGGATGGCCCAACCCCTATATTAACCAATGTTAACCCCTGGTCGTTCGGGGCCACAAGGTGATAAGCTGGCATTTGCGGCATGCGTGCCAATGGTTTTGGGTTGCTTTGATCGGCAAAACGGCTATTAGCTTGCGTGCGAATATCGCCCGGTTCAACGAAAGCGGTATAGCGGCTTTTCCCTTGCCGCATCAATTCATGGCCATATTTGACAAATTCATCCACATAAAATTGGTAATTGGTAAAAAGCACGAAATTTTGGAAATGTTCGCAAGAAGTCGCGGTATAATGTTTCAACCGAAACAAGGAATAATCGACTCGCGGTGCGGTAAACAAGGCCAACGGCTTGCTTAAATCTTCACCCACCGTGAAGGTGCCATTGGCTATATTGTCGTTCATGACAGCTAAATCCGGAACGTCAAAAATCTCCCGCAGCAATTGTAGGCTTTCGACCGGCAACCCTTTCTCTAGATGGATGCCCTCCTCAAAAGCAAAATGGATGGGAATGGGCGTAGTGCTGACGCCAATTTCCAATGGCAGGGTATGGTTGCGGAGTAACAGCGACATTTGCTGATGCAAATATCTTTTAAACAATTGCGGACGCGTTAACGTGGTATAATAAACCCCGGGGTTATAAACAAACCCATAGCTTAAACGGGTGTCATGTTGGGCAAAATGTTCATTGCGCAATCGCACATAGGGATAATAGGCGCGGTGGCGTTCCTTAAGCCCCTTGGTTGAAAAATTTTTAAAAGCATTCCGCAAAAAATTGGTGTGCTGTGCATAAATATTCAATATATGTTCCAATGCTTTGTCGGCATCATTGGCAAAGATTGGGGATATTTTCTCTGGTTCTATCATTCATGTCCCTTAAAACGTAATAAATTAAGCCAGCACCCTTAGCTGATTAACCGACGCCACCAACCTTTGCGCTGCTTTTCTGCAGTTGCGGAGTTATTGGATGTCTCCCCATCCGACACCTGTTTTTGCCTGTTTGCTGCCTGACGGTTGTCATCATTTCCTTTGTCTGGGAATAACGGGGGTGATGATACCGATGATTCCCGAGCGGTATAGACCGGTGTTGATTGGTCCCTAGCTGATTGGCCCCTGTCTGGCGTTTTCGTCTGGATGTCCTGCCCTGCCGTGCCATCAGAGGAGTAAAGAACTTTCATCACCTCCTCTTTTTTCGTGGGCATTATCGGCTGCGGGTTAGCCAACACGGCGGATTCGTCAGCATTTTCAGGTGAAATAGTCGAGGAATTTTGGTCAATTTGTGGCTGATTCCGAGGTGGACGGGGGAAAGCGCCCTTCCCGCGCTGTTTGTTTCGCGGATGGCGAGGGTCCCCTTTTGATCTATTGGCGCGCCCATAATCGTTACGACGATCGCCCCTTCTGCGTTTTTCTTGAGAAAGCGGGTTTTCCCCTTCAGCGGTGGTGGTCTCTTCAGCAATTTTCTCATGACCCGATTCAACTGATGCCGCGTTTTCAAGGTCAGGTAATTCGGTGGTTTCCCGTTTTTCTTGCAAGCTTTCTTCTGCGCTTGCCTGCACCCGGTGGTGACGTTCGCGTTGCTTGGGCTGCTGTTCCTCCTCCTCACCATCACCGCGGATATGGGCAAAAATATCCTTCCCGGGCAATGTCTCTTGCTCAATGGCCGTGGCTGGTACTTTAACGTTTTTTGGAACAACAACGATTTCACCCAAATAATTGATTTTAAAGTCAATCGGGGAAGCCTTTTCATCAATCATCCAGACAACCGCCAAATGGTGGCGTTTTTCAATATCAGCCAATATATGGCGTTTATAATTCAGGATATAGGTAGCAACAACCGGAGCTACTACCACTTGGATCTCGAAGCCGGGTTTTTTAAAGCCGTCTGACTCAATTTGGCGTATAATGTCAAGACAAATTGATTCGGTTGAACGCAAGTGGCCACTACCACCACAAAAATGGCAGACCTGCGAATTGCTCTCCAGTAAGCTGGGCCTCAAGCGCTGCCGCGACAATTCAAGCAAACCGAACGTACTGATCCGCCCGATTTGGATACGGGCCCGATCAATCTTCATCGCCTCCTTTAAACGCCTTTCAACCGCTTGGTTATTACTGGCACTTTCCATGTCAATAAAATCAATGACGATCAACCCTGATAAGTCGCGCAAACGAATTTGACGGGCGATTTCATCCGCCGCCTCTAAATTGGTTTTTAAAGCCGTTTCCTCAATGTGGCGCTCCCGCGTGGCACGTCCTGAATTCACATCAATTGCCACTAAAGCTTCCGTGTGGTCAATGACGATATATCCACCGGAGCGCAATTGCACGCGCGGATTCAACAAGGCTAATAATAGGCTTTCCACCTCATATTGTTGGAACAAGGGGATGGTTTCATTGCGATCTTGCTGGACGCGCCTGGCATGGCTTGGCACCAACACCCGCATGAAGGCTTTCGCTGTCTTGTAGGCTTCGTCGCCCGAAACAATGATTTCCTCAATTTCCTTCGTATATAAATCCCGCACCGCCCGCTTGATCAAATTCGCTTCTTCATAAACCAAACTAGGGGCAGAAGAATGGATGGTTAATTCACGTATTTCCCCCCACAATCTGGTTAGATATTCACAATCACGCTTAATTTCTGATTTGGAACGCTCACTGCCAGCCGTGCGGATAATAACCGCCATCCCCTTGGGCATTTCCAGCTCATCAATAATGGATTTTAGCCTTTTGCGGTCTGCAGCTGACGTGATTTTGCGGCTAACCCCCCCGCCACTTCTGCCAGAATTCGGCATTAATACGCAATAACGCCCGGCCAAAGAAATATAGGTGGTAATAGCAGCCCCCTTATTGGCCTTTTCTTCCTTAGTCACCTGAATCAACATCACCTGGCGGCGTTTGATGACTTCTTGGATTTTATAGCGCCGCAATAAACGTTGATAAATCAATCGTCTATTCGCCTCAATTTCTTCTACGCCGCCGATAATTTCGACATCCGATGATTCGCCGGACGTCGTATTTGCTACCTGAGCATTTTCGTCTTCAGCACGCAACTGCTCTGTAGGCGTGTTTGATTGCGCTGTGTGGTGTGCATGGCGATCTGAATCATCTAGGGATTCGGAAGCATTCACCACAATTTCGTTAACAGTTACCCCAGGCACGGCTGATCCTTGATCATGCCTCGGCGCATCGTCCCCATAGAGAATCTCTTGGGGATATATCGGTAAATTAGCTTCAACTGGATCCAGCGGATTCCGGGAATTATTCGGATCTAGTGAGAAAATTTCAGCTTGTTGGCTTGGATCGCGCTCCCCTTGATTCCTTTTCTCAACACCTTCCGAATGATTTTGATATTTTTCATCCGAAAGACTGTTTTCAGAAGTTCTATCCTCACCCTGTTCCCCTTGACCACCCGCGGAGAGGGGCATAGAGGAGTCACTGGACCTTTCCGCCTCTAGCTCTTTTTCTAAAGCGATCTTATCTTCAATCGGGATACGGTAATAATCGGGATGTATTTCGCTAAAGGGTAAAAAACCGTGGCGATTGCCACCATATTCAACAAAGGCTGCCTGCAACGAGGGTTCTATACGGATAATTTTAGCAAGATAAATATTGCCTTTAACAAGTTTTTTATGCGTCGTCTCGACATCAAAGTCTTCTAGTTTTTTTCCATCAAGCACAACCACCCGTGTTTCCTCGGGATGGGAGGCATCGATTAACATTTTTTTGCCCATTTAATTCTTTTCCTTGACAACGGTAGCGCTTATCCTTCGTCAGCCATTTTAATGGGGACCGAAGCTTGCAAGTTATGCGCGCCCGTGAATATAAGTGTTTTATTTGTTGAGAGTACGGAAAGCCTGGTAAAAATCGTTTATTTCCTATAGTCGATAATAGACGGCTGATCGCGCCTATACTTAAAAGGAACCATTCAAGCAAAGCCTTTTTTCTGCCACATTTATCATAATAAAAATGGGAGGCGGTGGTTGGCTGAGCTGTAGGTAAACTTATTTTAAACATGTTAGGTAAATAATCGAGAATAATTAATAAATACAACAATCGTAAATGGTGCCAGGCTTAATAATCATCACTAGAAATACCGATAAATGATTGATATAGCAAGTTCGATTTAAAAAAATTACAAAAGTCCGTTTGCGATCCGTCCTAAATAATGCTAGTTTGGCCAATATTTCAAGTCTTTTATAGATTGTTCATACGAATGAGAAAGTTCCTTGCTTAAAAAATGATTGGGGTTTTAAAAAAAGAAATTGTCGGGTTATTGGTTCGCCCCCCTGCGCTTGCAAGAAACCAAATTTTATGCCCATGTTTTGCATGGTTGCAGCGGGTGTTTCTCTATCTTGCGGTTTTTTGCGCGTTTTCTGCGGCTACCAGTTTCGGGCAAACTCTCCATAAATTAAAAGCAATACGGATTGGGGAGCATGCCGATAAAACCCGAATGGTTTTTGAGTTATCTAGCCAACCTTCCTTCGTCATTTTTGCTTCCAGCCAACCCCAACGGTTGATTGTTGGCTTGGAAAAAACCAATAACCCCTTGAATCCAGCGATTGAGAATCGAGGGTTGATTAAAAGCCTGACCTATCAAGAGGATGTTAAAGCCGGACTTTATGTGGTGATTGACCTCACATCTGCCGCTTGGGCCAAGCAACCAGAAATTATCCCCAGCCAAGGTAATGGCAATGTCCGGATGGTGATTGATTTAATTCCGGTCTCACCTCAGCGTTTCCAACAGCAAGTCATAACCCGCGCCACTCTAACCTCTCCTTCTGCCCCTACTATCATGAGTATCAATAGCTGGCAGGAGTTAAATCATGCCGGTATAAGCTTGGCTACATCTGCAGATTCCATAGACTTCCCCCCTATTCCGCCACTCAAGCCATTAATAAGCCCCCCGGTTGCGGATAACCACCCCAAAATGATTGTTGTGATTGATGCAGGCCATGGCGGCATTGATTCGGGAGCAGTTGGTATCCACGGCACCCTAGAAAAACAAATTACCCTATCGCTTGCTAAAAAATTAAAATCTTTATTGGAAGCAGAAGGTAATTATATGGTCTATATGACCCGTGAAGATGATCGCTTCTTATCCCTCAGCCAACGCGTTAATTTTGCCCGTTCCATGAAAGCGGATTTGTTTATTTCCTTCCATGCCGATTCCCATACCGACTCATCGCTAAGGGGCATGTCGATTTATACCTTATCGGAAAAATCTTCAGACGCCGAAGCACAGGCGCTGGCCAATAAAGAAAATAAGGCAGATATTATTGGGGGGGTAATATGGGAAGAACAAGATCAGCAAGTCAGTGCCATTTTAATTGATTTGTTGCAACATGAAACCAATACCCGGTCGGTGGTTTTTGCCTCTTTGGTATTGAAAGAAATTGGTAAAGAGACTACACTCCTCAGGAATAGCCACCGCTCAGCAGGCTTTATGGTTTTAAAGGCAGTTGAAGTGCCCTCCATTTTGCTTGAAGCGGGTTATTTATCGCATGTGCAGGAAGAGGCGCTGCTAAATTCACCAGCCCATCAAGATAAATTGGTGCGGGCGTTAAAGCGTGCTATTCAAGAATATAGGACATGGAAAAATAATTCATTACCAGGAAATTAAGGATAAAAATGCTATTCTAGCAAATAGAGATATGTGATTGTTTCATCTTTTTTTGTAAAGGTTGATCATGTTTCGTAAATTATGGACTGTATTTTCTTTTCTGCTCATGCTGGCTTTAACCAGCAGCGGTTTGGCTGTATTTGCCCTTTATCAGCATTATTCCAAAGATATCCCGGATTATCAGGCCTTACAGGAATATTACCCGGCGGTGGTTAGCCGTATCTACGCTGGCAATGGCAGTTTGTTGGCCGAATACGCCGCTGAAAAGCGCATCTTTGTGCCTATCGCTTCAATCCCTAAGCGCGTGGTTTATGCTTACTTATCCGCTGAAGATAAGACTTTTTACAGCCATTCAGGCATTGATATCCCAGGATTAGTTCGGGCTACCTTGGTCAATGTGTTAAATCTGATTCAAGGCAACGACCGGCGACCCATCGGTGCGTCCACCATCACGCAACAGGTTGCTAAAAACTTTTTTTTAACCAATGAAGTAGCACTCGGCCGCAAAATCAAAGAAATGATCTTGGCCTTTCGCATTGAGCGCACTTATTCCAAAGACCGGATCCTGGAATTATATTTGAATGAAATTTATTTAGGGGCGCGCAGTTACGGCATTGCAGCAGCAGCCTTAAACTATTTTGATAAATCGCTTGATGAATTAACCATTGCCGAAGCTGCTTATTTGGCAGCCTTGGCCAAGGGACCTGAGAATTATCAACCCATCCGTCAAGCCAAAGCCGCCAAAGAACGTCGTGATTGGGTGATTAGCCGGATGATGGATGATGGCTATATTTCCGCAGAAGAGGCTAAATTAGCCATCCAAGAGCCCTTAGTCCCAAGACAGCCGGAAACCAGACAGGAGTTCGAGGCCGATTATTTCACGGAAGAAGTGCGGCGCACCGCCATTGCCCAATTCGGTGAAAAGGAAGTTTATCAGGGCGGGCTATCTATTAAAACCTCGCTAGATCCAAAATTGCAAGAGATTGCCAATCAAACGTTGTGGGCAGGATTGGTAGATTATGACAGGCGCCATGGTTACCGCGGCCCAATCATCAATATTGCCATCACCGACCAGGATTGGGGCCAAGAGTTAAAGAAAATCCCTACAAACCCAGCCTATCATCAATGGCAATTAGCCGTGGTTTTGGAAACCCAAGACAAATTGGCAATTATCGGATTAAATAACGGCCAAAAAGGCCAGATTAAGCTGGATGAATTGAAATGGGCCCGCCGCATCCTCGATAACGGCAATCTATCCCCGACTGTTCAAAAAACTTCTGATGTCCTCAAGAACGGGGACGTTATTCTGGTAGAGCCTTTAGAAGCAGCCGCGACACCCGCTACAAATTCCTCTACGCCTATTGCTGTACCTGTTGTACAAGCCTATCAACTGCGCCAGGTGCCCAAGGTCAGCGGGGCGATTGTAGCGTTAGATCCACATACCGGGCGTGTGTTGGCGATGACCGGTGGTTGGGATTTCAAAAGTAGTCAATTCAACCGCGCCACCCAAGCGCAACGGCAACCGGGTTCTGCTTTTAAGCCATTTGTTTATATGGCGGCTTTGGATAGTGGCTATACGCCAGCTACAATCCTGTTGGATGCCCCTATCCTGATCGACCAAGGGTACGGTTTGCCGCCATGGCGGCCGGAAAATTATACCCAGCAATATTACGGGTCTGGCACCATGCGGCTGGGGATCGCCAAATCCCGTAATTTGATGACGATCCGTTTAGCCCAGGCCATTGGCATGGATAAAGTGGTAGAATATGCCAAAAGATTTGGCATCAGCGACAAACTGCCCCCCATTCTGGCCATGTCCCTGGGGGCGGGTGAAACAACCTTGCTGAAATTAACAACCGCCTATGGAATGATCGTCAATGGCGGTCATCAAATCATCCCTTCAACCATCGACCGCATTCAAAACCGCTATGGCCAAACCATTTACCGCCATGACCAAAGAGATTGCAGCGACTGCCAACCCTTGGAAATTCTTGAGATGCCCGAGATTGCCGATAACCGCGAACAAATGGTTGAACCCACGACCGCCTACCAAATGGTCTCGCTACTTGAAGGTGTTGTCCAAAATGGCACGGGGAGCGTCGTCAAGTCCGTTGGCAAACCCTTGGCTGGCAAAACCGGTACCACCAATGATCACCACGATGCCTGGTTTGTTGGTTTTTCCCCTGATTTGGTCGTCGGTGTTTATATAGGCTACGACCAGCCGTTAAGTCTGGGTGGCCGGGAAGAAGGCGGCACCTTGGCAGCCCCCATTTTCAAACACTTTATGCTAGAAGCCTTGAAAGATAAGCCAACCAGTCCTTTTCGCGTACCCCCGGGCATCCGATTTGTACGGATCGACAGTAAAACCGGTAAATTGGCGACCCCTGCTAATCCCGATTCTATTTTGGAAGTTTTTAAAGCAGGAACCGAGCCAAAAGCGGGTGACCAGCAACAAAATGTCTTTGGCAATGATACCACCACACCAGATTCAATGCCGCAGCCCGGGACGGATGGGGTTGACAATTCGGATGACGGTATCTACTAACATATTATGTACCCTAATGATATTTAGATGCCGGTAAATCAATACATTAAGAATTATATTTATAAATGATAAAGGCCAATTAGAATGCGTGCCGAATTAATGACCGTTGTCGACGATATCAACCGGGCGATTGATCTGCTTGGGAGGTATCTTTGACCTTGAAAAATCAACCCTACGCTTGGATGAACTAAACGCAATGGCCGAAAATCCCACTTTGTGGGAGCAGCCGGGGCAAGCCCAAAAGATTTTAAAAGAACGTAACAAATTACAGCAAGCCCTCGACAATTATCAGCAGTTAAAGAACCAACTCGCTGATAATATTGGCTTGATTGAATTGGCTGAACAAGAAAACGAAACGGATATTTTGCGGGAAGCTGAAAAATCTTTAGCTGATTTGCAGGAGGCTGCCCGTAAACGTAAGCTGGAAAGCTTGTTATCGGGCGAGGCAGACGGCAATGACAGTTATCTTGAGGTTCATGCAGGTGCGGGCGGTACCGAGGCTCAGGATTGGGCAGAATTGGTATTGCGTATGTATTTAAGATGGGCAGAACAGCATGGTTATAAAACCGAAATTTTAGAGGAAAGCCAAGGCGAAGAAGTGGGCTTGAAATCAGCCACGGTAAAAATTATGGGGTTTCGAGCTTACGGCTGGCTGAAATCTGAAAGCGGCGTCCACCGCCTGGTGCGAATCTCGCCTTTTGATAGCCAATCCCGCCGACACACTAGTTTTTGTTCGGTTTGGGTCTATCCCGTGATCGACGACACCATCAATATCGATATCCAGGAAAAGGATTTGCGGGTTGATACCTATCGCTCTTCAGGGGCTGGTGGTCAACATGTTAATAAAACTGACAGCGCGATCCGGATTACCCATATTCCCACCAACATAGTCGTCCAATGCCAATCAGACCGTTCTCAGCACCGCAACCGGGCCACCGCGATGGATATGTTGCGCTCGCGCTTGTATGAGCGGGAGTTGCAAATTCGGGAAGATAAGGCTGCCGCTGAACAAGCTAAGAAAACGGAAATCGGCTGGGGATACCAAATCCGCTCGTACGTTTTACATCCCTATCAAATGATTAAAGATTTACGTACTGAAGAAGAAACAACGGATAGCTTGGCCGTATTAAACGGCGATATTGATCGGTTTTTATATGCCTCCCTCGCCCAACGTTTAGGAGAACCGCGCCCATGAACCAAGTTGTTAAAACCCCCCTTCTTTACCAAAAAGCTTTGGTTTGGGATGCCCATAGCTGCCTGCCTTTAAAAACTGGGGTTGATTTATCACCCCTATTGCGCCACAAAAAAGCCGGAATTAACTATGTTTCCATCAATGTGGGCATGGATTTCAACCCTTGGACCGATTGTATCCGGGTGTTGGCTTATTTCCGCAGTTGGATCAGGCAGCATTCGGATGAATTTATGCTGGTTAACGCCATCGATGATGTCAGGCGTGCCAAATCGCTAGGCAAATTAGGGATTACCTTTGATCTTGAAGGTTCGGTTATGCTGAACCAAGATTTGGATATGCTGGGCCTGTTCCATGATTTAGGGGTGCGGCAAATCCATTTTGCCTATAACCGTGACAATGAGGCTGCTGGCGGCTGTCATGGCCGCGACATCGGCCTAAGTAATTACGGACGGCGTTTGGTAAATGAAGTAAACCGCTTGGGGTTGCTTATGGATTGCTCGCATACGGGTTATCGTAGCAGTATGGAAATCATGGAAATATCAACAAAACCCGTTATCTTCTCCCATGCCAATTGTGCGGTTTTAAAGGATCATCCCCGCAATATCCGCAATGATCAAATCGATCGCTGTGTGGCAACCGGCGGCGTCATCGGGGTTAATGGGATTGGCATTTTCTTAAGCAGCCAACCGGCCAGTGCTGCAACCATGATCCCCCATATTGATTATTTGGTACAACGGGTGGGTGCCAAACATGTGGGGTTGGGCTTGGATTTCAATTTTATCAAAGGTATTGATGATAACCCGCCCAATTTTGAAGCAGCGTTGTGGTGGCCGCCGGAAGCCGGATATGGCTCCGGTATGACCTATGCCCCCCCTGAATCTTTCAGTCAAATTGCTGAAGCTTTGCTGAAAAAAGGGTATCAGGAAAAAGATATTCTGGGGATTCTAGGAGAAAATTTCTGGCGTGTCGCTGGCCAAACTTGGACCGCTTAAAAAATGCAATATAAACTTATAACACGTGGCTTGTATCAAGGAATTTTTATAAAGGACGGTCTTCCAATTTTAATTGCAAATCGTCAATTGTTTGGCGCACGGATGTTAAATAAGGATTAATTTCTAAGACTCGGCGGAAAAGGGACAAGGCTTGTTTTTCCTGCCCTTTAAATAAATGCACGTAAGCCAACCGTGTTAAGGCAGAAAAATGGTGGGGCTCTAATTCCAATACCTTCTCCAAGTCGGTTTTCGCTTGATCATATTCTTGCATCATCATCAAAACGGTTGCCCGCTTATGCCAGGCTTCGGCAAAATCAGGGATTAAGGCAATCAACTGATTAAAATTGCCCAACGCACCCGCATAATCATGGGTAACCATAGCATGCATACCGTTTGATAATAAATTCCCAGCCGTTGCATTCGGGGTATGATACCAAATTTCCCAAATGAGTTTTTCAGCAACTTTAGCATCGGTTGGGTTTTGGGCAGTTCTTAATTTATCAAACAGTTCAGGTAAGCGCCGGTCATACTGATCCGCTTGGGCAGCCCCTATGCTTAGGAAGCTGATCAATAATCCAGTATATAGTTTTTTCAACATGTTTCTTCTCCCAGCCTCTAACCAACCGATAATTTGATGTCAGATACAGGAAGATATCAAATATTCCCTGAAAAGGAAAGAGTAGATGGTCAACCCCTAAAACCCAAAATGGATTGCAGCAGGTTTATCGTCGTGTTGATGGAATTTTAAGGCACGCTAAAATGAAAAAAGGAAGAAATTAATTTCTTCCTTTTTTGAAACTTGAGATTTTTAAGCCCTATCATCCAGGTTCTATAGCCTTGGCGAACCTAGCCTTGACGAACCTTATAGCGGGGGTTGGTCTTGTTGATAACATAGGTGCGCCCACGACGGCGTACAATCAGACAATCTTTGTGGCGCGCCTTTGCGGCCTTTAAGGAATTTGCAACTCTCATCATAACCTACCTTCTATACCCGATACACTTTATAAAACAGATCAGGCTTTGTAAAATATTATTAAAAGCCTGTCAATCATTATTAAAAGCCTGTCAACTCTTATATCAGAATTTCTATCCTTGAAAATAAATTTCCGTTGGTTTCGGCAGTCACTTAAAGAAAATATGCTATAGTTTTTGTATTATTTCCATCAAACCGATTACATCTCTGAATATCCTGGCCCGCCTCCGCCCTGCGGGGTGGTCCACACAATATTTTGCTTAGGGTCTTTGATATCACAGGTTTTGCAATGGATGCAATTTTGGGCATTTATTTGCAATTTCGGCTGCCCCTGCTCCTCGATTATTTCATAAACGCCAGCTGGGCAATAACGCTGTTCCGGCGCATCATATAAGGGCAAATTATATTGGATGGGGATCGAAGGGTCTTTCAGCCTCAGATGGCAGGGTTGATTTTCCTCATGCAAGCTATTGGATAAAAAGACTGAGGACATCAAATCAAAACTGATCCGACCGTCGGGTTTGGGATAGTTTATTTTAGGGGCTTGCGATGCTAACAGTAGGCTTTCATGGTCGGCATGATGGCTAAAAGTCCAAAGCGAACGCCCGCGCCAGATGTAAGTGTCAAGGGCAGAATATAAAAGTCCACCCCATAAGCCTAAGCGGAAAGATGGCCGGATATTACGGACGCGTTTTAATTCCTTCCAAACCCATGATTTTTTAAGCTCTTTAGGATATTGTACCAACAATTTTTTGGCCGTTTGGTTTTGAGCGGGAACTGTGTTGGTAACCGACCCAAAAGCAGCTTCAGCAGCAATCATGCCAGATTTCATCGCGGTGTGGGTGCCTTTAATTTTTGGCACATTCAGGAAACCCGCCGCACAACCAATAATGGCGCCTCCAGGGAAAATAAGCTTGGGGATGGATTGAAAGCCGCCCTCATTCAACGCTCGGGCACCATAAGAGAGGCGTTTGCCATTTTCAAGCAAGGGGCGCAGGAAGGGATGGTTTTTAAAGCGCTGCAACTCTTGATAGGGATTTAAGTAAGGATTACGGTAATCCAAACCAATGACAAAACCCACCGCCAGTAATTTTTTATCCAAATGATAAACAAAAGATCCCCCATAAGTTCCTTGGTCAAGCGGCCAACCGATGGTATGGACAACCTTGCCAGCTTGGTGCAAATTTTCAGGAATCTCCCATAATTCCTTTAGGCCGATACCATAGGTTTGGGGGTTAGCAGGCGTACGCAATTGAAATTTCTTTATCAATTGTTCACTTAAAGAACCGCGGCAACCCTCTGCAAAAAGGGTATAGGTCGCGCGAATTATCACCCCTGATTGATATTGGTTCGTAGGGTTGCCGCTTTTATCCACGCCCTGGGCATTGGTAATAATGCCGCCGACCTGTCCATCTTCCCCAATGATGGCTTCGGCGGCAGCAAAACCAGGATAGATTTCAACCCCCAAGCTTTCGGCTTTTTGCCCCAACCAGCGGCAAAATTGGGACAGGCTGATAATGTAATTCCCATGGTTCTTCATAGGCCTTGGGGTCGGCAAGCGGATGGATTTCTTACGAGTTAAGAAATAAAAGGCATCTTGCGTAACCGCCGTTGTTAAAGGGGGAGGTGAGGCCACCCAATCTGGTAATAATTCGTTGAGGGCATTAGGCTGCAGCACGGCACCTGAAAGAATATGGCCACCCACCTCGGACGCTTTCTCAACCACACACACCGAAATTTCTTTGCTAGCCTGTTGCGCTAATTGTTTTAAACGGATGGCTGCTGACAATCCGGCAGGACCCGCCCCTACAATCACGATATCATATGCTAACTCCTCTTGTTTCATCGCTGTTCCCCGTCCGATCATCTATTAATAGAATATTTAATCGCCGTACTTTCCCTTAATATGTTCCCACATATTCCATCCTAATCTTTTCTCATAGCAAGAAAAATCTATTTGATAAAAGTTTTTTTCTGCCATACTTCATTTTTATTCATTAACAACCCTATAGGAACCGAATCAGGTGGCTGAAAGATTCAGATAATGACTGACCCAAAATCCCCTTCCCATCTTTGGCAATTGCTACTCACCCAATGGCAATTGGCAGGGGTTGAAAATTTTACATCAAATGCACCAGGGAAAATCATGAAAAAAAAACAAGAAAAACCTGTTTCCGCCACCCCCCCAACCTCACTTCAGCCTACTAAATATGCTGCTGGGCAACAAATTGCTTCTGCTGACATTGCAAGACAAGAAGTTTCCCAAGATACCTATCAATCGGTCTCTAGAGTTTCCGACCTTGAGCAATTGCGGCAGTTGTTGCTGCATTTTGATGGTTGCCCCCTTAAAAATACCGCAACCAACCTGGTTTTTTGCGACGGCAACCCCAATGCCCGTATCATGTTTATCGGCGAAGCCCCGGGGGCCGATGAAGACCGCCTGGGTAAACCCTTTGTCGGCATGAGCGGTCAATTGCTCGACAGCATGATTAAATGGATCAAGCTCGACCGGGAAAATATATATATCAGCAACGTGATTTACTGGCGCCCACCGGGAAACCGCGCACCCACTACCTCGGAAATTGCCGCGTGCTTGCCTTTTGTTGAGAAGCAAATTGCTTTAATTAACCCCTCCATGCTGATTTTGGTGGGCGGGATTGCCGCTAAAGCCCTGTTGCAAAAGCCGGATGGGATCATGAAAATCCGCGGGCAATGGTTCCCTTATCAAAATAGCTTCTTAAGCAGCCCTATCCCGGCCATGCCCATTTACCACCCGGCTTTTTTATTGCGTCAGCCCGGCCAGAAGCGGATGATATGGCGCGATTTATTAACCATTGAAGACCGGCTGATTAAAGAAAAAATACTTCCCTGATATATTTCAAACGAATTAGTTGCAACAGCTTAGCAGCAAGTTTGAAAAAGTGACCGAGCGATCCCCCTACACGAAATGAAGCGTTTGCAATCGTGGCCTTTGTTTCAATTAGATACTAGAAAAAACTAGAGAATCATTCATCAATCCATCACCCATTTTCCCCTAAAAACCCGATATTTTTTGGGCGCATTTTTGGTTATTCGTGTAAACTCAGATAGTTTTCCCCCGTTAAAAAATATCCCCCATCTTTTGGTTGTGGGCAGAAGATTTCTGTACCGACACCTAGGTCAAATCTATAAGTTATTTTTATACCTGCTTGCCAATCCCTAGAAAAACCTGTATAAAACAGTGGTTTGAACCAGATGTTTCTTTGGAGGATACTCGAATGATCCCGTACCCGGCACGTACAAAAAACCATTGGTTCAAAATTGCTGTTGGGTTGATTTTATTTTTAGCGGTGGTTTCCCCTTCCTTAAAAGCACAGACACCCCCATCCATCTCAGGGTTAGAGCGGTTACCCCCTCTTGGGATTTTGGGCCCCACTAATGCTCAGCTCTATGAGAAAATATTTGCCTTACAACAACGGGGGGATTGGGCAAAAGCAGATTCGCTGATTAAAAAATTAACCGATCCGCTTTTAATCGGCCATATCAAAGCCCAGCGTTTATTGCATACTTCGTACAAATCGAGTTACCTGGAACTTGTGGGATGGCTAAAACAATATAGTAATCATCCCCAAGCAGAAGCCATTTATAAGTTGGCCGTTCGCCGTAGCCCTGCAACCAACAGCACCGGTTCAATACCTAAACCACAGTTTAAGCTGGTCAAAGACGGCAACCCCGATATGAATATGATCACTGTTATCCCTGAATGGAAACAGGGTTTACAAGCATGGGGGAATGGCAACTATCCCTTAGCCATTAAAAATTTTGAGAAAGTGGGAACAAAATTCCAGAACGTTCCCTGGGTTGCCTCAGCGGGAGCGTTCTGGGCAGCGAGAGGGTATTTGAAAATCGGCAACCCAAAAAAATATTCCGAATGGATGACTATTGCTACCCATTATCCCCGTACTTTTTATGGGCAATTGGCCGTTAAGATTTTGGGGATATCGCCAACGGTTGATTGGTCGCATCCCGATTTCACCACAAAAGACATTGACATTATCCAGCGTTACCCCAGCGGACAGCGCGCCTTGGCCCTTTTACAGGTTAACCAAGCAGCCTTGGCGGAAGATGAGCTGCATGTGCTGCGCCAACAAGCGGATGTACCAACAATTGAGGCCTTACTTGCTTTGTCCCAACAACTTAATTTCACCAACCTCAGCTTCCAAACCAGCGCCCGGAATCAACATTTGCTTTTAAATAATAATAACCTGATGACTGGCCTTTACCCCATTCCCAATTGGTCGCCTCAAGGGGGTTTTAAAATTGATCCAGCCTTGCTGTATGCTGTCATGCGGCAAGAATCAAGCTTCAACCCAAACGCCCTCAGCCGCAAAGGCGCGAGCGGTTTGATGCAGTTAATGCCTGGTACCGCCTATCACATAACCAACAGACGCCCATCACACCACCATCAGCATGAATTGTTAATCCCTGAAATTAACCTCTCAATTGCCCAAGATTATATCTTTCAACTGCTAAGCAAGGAGGATGTTAGGGGAGATTTGATTTTAATGATGATCGCTTATAATGCAGGCCCTGTGAGGGTATCAGAGTGGAAAAGACGGTTTTCCTATGAACAAGATCCCCTGCTTTTTATCGAACGCATCCCTTTCCGGGAAACCCGGCTTTATGTGCAGCGTGTCTTAACCAATCTTTGGATTTATGGTGACCGATTGGAGCAAAACATCCCTTCCTTGCAAGCTTTAGCATCGGGGTTCTCGGCGGTTTATGTCAGCCAGGATCCGCGGGTGCAAAACCCTCAGGTTGCCTTTAAAGAAAGATAAGATTGGAGCACCTCGATTGCCATCGATTGACCCCCGCTGGATACGCGCACCATCCTTAATGATAAATCCGGCGCTAAATTAGTTGAATTAATTGTCCGTGATGACCCACAGGCTTTGTCCTAAAACAGCAACCGTTTTTTGTACAGCACCCAAGGATTGCAAGCCCTGTGGAATGGTTTGGCCACAAATGGGCAAGTGCTGCTAGGGTCAAGTCGAATCAGCACATTTTCTGGAAAGGGCTGTAGATGCAGGCTATCAGGCCAGATGTTTCCCGCAAAGGCTTGCTGGCAGGGAAACCCCTTTCCCTTACATTTACTGCCTTGTTAAAACAGGCTAATGCCGAATTGGCTACAAACCAAATCCCAACCTGCCGCCACTGATTTCATATGCTGTTTTACCCCCTACTTGCTACCAATAATTGAACAGCCGGGGCCATCAATTCGTGCCGATCTTTTTTAATCCAAGCAACTTCACTAATTTCAGCTGAAGGTTTAAAGGAATTGGGGATATCACCTGCAAAACAGATCAGTGTCACCTGATCTCTGCCATCATGGCTTGGGCCAATAACGGTTGTAACATAATTTAAGGATTCGATTGGAATATTTATGCCCAATTCTTCCTCAAGTTCGCGGCAAAGCGTTTGTTTGGGCGATTCCCCATGTTCAATCTTCCCCCCAGGCAGATACCAAAGCTTATGGTTGCGAACCCTGACCAATAATAAGCTATTATCTTTTTCCGCCCGCAAACAGGCGCAATGGATCATATCACCCCCAAATTTATCTTATGAGATACGGATATTTTAAGTAACCTTATTTTGATTGTCGATTGGCAAGTGCTACCCCCCTTGAAAAGGCAAGGATTTAGCCTATAATAAGCTTATGGCTATAAATTATGGATTAATTTTTGACAATCGCTTTGCAACTTTGCCCACTGATTTTTATACATCAATGGCAGCAGAGGGGTTTGCAAAATCCCCTTTCCTCATCCACTTGAATCAAGATATGGCCGAAGAAATTGGCCTTGATCCCCAATCGACACAGGATTCTGATTTTCCTGCTTATTTTGCCGGCAACAACAATTTGTTGGGTTCCAAGCCCATAGCGATGGTTTATTCTGGCCATCAGTTCGGCGTGTGGGCGGGGCAATTGGGGGATGGGCGCGCCTTACTCCTGGGTCAAGTGCGGGGAAAAAATAACCAATTATGGGATATGCAGCTGAAGGGATCAGGTCAAACCCCTTATTCGCGCATGGGTGATGGTCGGGCAGTATTGCGTTCCTGCATCCGCGAGTATTTATGTGGTGAGGCTATGCATGGCCTGGGCATTCCTACCACCCGCTCACTTTGCGTCATTGGCACGGGTGAGCAAGTGGCGCGGGAAAAATGGGAACCCGGTGCGATTTTAACCCGGCTGTCGCTATCGCATATCCGCTTTGGCCATTTTGAACATTTCTTCTCGCACCAGCGACCCGACCTGATCAAACTGTTGGCTGACCACGTTATCCAACTGTATTTTAATGGATTATCCTATCAAGACTGGTTTGCCGAAATTGTTAAACGCACGGCGCGGTTGATGGCAGAGTGGCAGGCGGTGGGCTTTGCCCACGGCGTCATGAATACCGATAATATGTCGATCCTTGGCTTAACCATTGATTATGGGCCGTTCGGTTTTATGGAGCAATATGATCCAGGTTTTATCTGCAACCATTCTGATCCGGCCGGGCGTTATGCTTTTGACCAACAACCAGCGGTTGCTTACTGGAATTTACAGGTGCTGGGTTATGTATTGCAATCGCTGATCCCCGAGCAAATGGCGCGGGATATTTTAGCCACCTTCCCCACCGAGTATCATTCGTTCTATCAGGAATTGATGACGGCTAAATTGGGGATAGCCAAACCCGATGCCCATGACCAGGAAATTTGGATAAAACTTCTCGATTTGATGGCCAAACACAAAGCGGATTATACCAAGGCTTTTCGTGCATTAAGTGGGGTAGTTGCGGGTCAGGATAATACGGATTTTAAGGCCTTGTTTCAGGATCAGGCAGCGGTTCAAGATTGGTTAAGTTTATATTTCAACCGCATGCGGCAGGAAGCGCCGGGTTATCAAGCTAGAATGAAAAAAATCAACCCCAAATATATCTTAAGGAATTGGGTGGCGGAAACCGCCATTCGCGCCGCCGAAGACCATCAGGATTATACCGTGATTGATAACCTGATGAAAATATTCAAAAACCCGTATGCCGAGCATGCAGGAATGGAAAGATTTGCCCAGGAAGCGCCCCAAGAAATGCGCGATTTATGTGTGTCGTGTTCATCGTAACGTACGTCGGTTATTTCCATTCAATGAATCAACTCCTCAAGAACTTTCTTTGCCAACGTGATCCCCGCGCGGGATATTGGATCAAGTGATCAATTATTCTTTTGTTATTCGCGGTGAAACCATAACGAAATGACCCGCCCCTGCTATATATCTTTCGCCGCTGAATAAATTCTCGGCTATTAACGTGACCGCCACCGTTGTGGAACGTTCCGTAACGTCAACGATTTTACTGGATAAATCCATAATTGCCCCGCTTGGAACCTGCCTCTGAAAATCCACATCTTTCGTTGAACCTAATACAACTGCCTGTCGGCGCTGGCGGGTGGCCGTAATAAAAGCAGCTTTGGTCATGGCAGCTAATGCTTGCCCTCCTAATAAATTTCCATGATGGCTGGTGCGGTTTGGAAAAACCATTTCAACCATCCGAACTTCCTGAGAATTACTGGTTGGTTTTGTTTTAGGCAAGGGCGGTAACTGATAACCATCGGCAACCCCCACGGCAACCATATTAAAAACGCCGCGCGTACATAATCGCTGTTCGCCAGTCAATAAAATCTCCGCCATCATCGAAACCTCAACACTTAATGACCTTTTCCCCACCCGTATGACCTGGCCGGTAAATTCGATAATTTCGCCAACATTGGCCGCAGCGCGAAAATCAATACGCTCGGCTGAAGCTGTAACAAACTTCACCCGCCCATGTTGGGTAGCAGCGATGAAGGCAATTTTGTCCATGTTCGCAAGCCCAATGCCCCCGAATAAAGTGCCGTGGTGGTTGGTATCGCCCGGAAAAACCAAATCAATAAGACGTACGGGTTGCATGTTATCCTCCATCCGCTGGTGTTTGCCATACCATTGTTATACGGTTTTTTGCAGTGCAGCACAAGTATGAATCGAGGAAACATCCGCACAATGAGAGCTAAAAATGGGCCTCTATGCAAATGTGACAAAGGAAATTTTAACTAAATAGAAGAACCCAGGCTTTTTAAGGCAGTTGAGGTTTTTCCATGAAAATCACCCAATTTCATTTCAGCGCCGATTTTCACCCCGTCACCCACCTT
>JBGAWJ010000008.1:0-2650 GCA_044227605.1 Alphaproteobacteria bacterium | reverse complement strand
CAAAACATTCACGGTTAACCGATAGGAATTTTTTTCAAAACGCGGATCTTTTTGTAGTGCCCTAGGTAAAGTCCTACGTCGTTCTTCCATGAATCTTGGCATAAATTCTGGTGTAGCGACACCTGTTTGGGGATTGCGGGTTGGCACAACACAGCGCTGGCATGGCACCGTGACCACCACATCCGCCTGACCTAAAGTTAACAGGCCCCCTATTCCTTCTTGACCATAAAGTGTATCTTCCCAGTAAGCATCAACCCCTTCAACGATAACATTCGGACGCATCCGCAAACCCATTTCTTCTCCATTAATCAGTGGGTCAAAATACCGGCCAGCAGCCTCAAGTGTGGCTTTTGCCACAATCGTTGGCCCAGGTGATTTTATATCATCAGGAAAACCAATGACAGAATTTTGTTTGAGACGAAGGCCTGGAATATCAAGCTGTTTGGCAACCCAGGCGCTTAATGCCTCACGCTGGTGATCAAAAGTGAAAGTTTCTTTTCTGGGTGTTGCTTCAGACCATAGCGTGATGGTGCGCTTGGGCAAATTATATTCAGCCCGGATTTTGTGAATTTCAGCTAGGCGTTTGGCATTGACCACTCGGCCATCCGGTGATTCGAACGCAAATTCCCGGTCACCTTGCAAGCTGCCCGCCGCAGTGAACCGAGCGGCAGATACTTCAATTCCCGGAAGGGATTTAAAGGGATATATGATGATTTTTGAGATAAAAGGCATTGAAGGACTACCTGGAAGATTTTGAGAAATTTTCAACTAATTGGTCTAGCATTTCACTCCAGCCCGTTTTGCACATCTCACTCTCGGCACTATCGGGTAGATCAGCATGCTGTAAGGTTACCTTCGTTTTATTGTTTTCATCCGCAAAGGTCACGGTAATTCGTGATTCGGCTGGCCATTCGGCACTTAAGCCATGGGTGCTTGGGGAAATTTGATTGCCCTTTTCATCCGCAAAACTATCCATATAAACCAGCTTTTGCCCGGATACAATTTCCTGGTATATCCCCCTCCCCCAGAAATCTTTACCCTCAGGTGAGCGCATGCAATAAAGAAAAGTTCCACCCACCCGCAAATCAACTTTACAGCTGGGGCAGGTAAAGCCTTTTGGCCGCCACCAGCGCATGATCTGGTTGGGTTCAGTCCAGGCCTTGAATACTTTATCGCGCGAAGCATTGACAATACGACTGAGGGTAAGGGTTTGCAATTTACTTGCTTTGGCAGCTTTTGAGGTTTCATTCATTTTTTTATGGGTCTTATCCATCATATTTCTTCCCTATTCGTGATAGTGTTCTTGTTCATCGCGATTGTGTCTTCAGCTATTATATGTGATCAATAAACGATTGAAAACCTTCTTTATCAGCATGAAAACAACAGACAGAGGTAAGCCAAAGATTTATATACAGATAACAACCGCTTTCAAAATCATCCTAGCCGAGGCATTAAATTATTGAAATTCAGGGGGAATTTGGTCGCCGAACAACAGCCATAGGGGATGTTTATTAAGGGCTTTGGCCAGTGCGATGATTTCGTAATCTTTCATAAAACGGTCGCGCTTTGCTTCACTTCATTAGAATACCTTCTCTATTAAACTTTGTACAGATGGTGCCATCAGCTCTAATTGGTCTTTATTGATCCAAGCCAATTCTGCAATTTTAGTATAGGAATGCCATGATTCTGGAATATCTATGCTAAAGCAGATTAGCATGACTTTATACCGTCCCTCATAAAATGGATCAATGATGGTCGTCAGGTATCCTAAGGAGGTAATGGGCATGGAAAGGCCTAATCCTTCTTTAAGCATTTTATATAGAACTTGTTCGGGCACTTCATCTTTTCTAATTTTAGTACTGGGAAAATACCACAGAGGTTGAGTGCGAGACTTAATTAATAATAAAGAACTATCTTTTTGGGCAACTAAGCAGGCAC
Source organism: Alphaproteobacteria bacterium (assembly GCA_044227605.1). Taxonomy (GTDB): domain Bacteria; phylum Pseudomonadota; class Alphaproteobacteria; order JAEUKQ01; family JAEUKQ01; genus JAEUKQ01. The sequence continues at coordinate 712 of JBGAWJ010000008.1, read as the reverse complement.
GCATGATCATCCGTTGGATGCGTCGGCCGAATATATGGGTTATGGGTCTTCTTTTGGATTTCGTCATAAAACTTTGCCTTTTTATGGGTTGAAACCCATAAACTAGCAAACATCTAAATTACATATTCTCTGATTTGATGATTTTTACTTAAAATCAGTTATTTTCAAAAAATAATTTTTGTTTTTTTAGATTTAGGTGGGTTGCTTGATTTTAGTAATAAATAATTTAGGGATTTGTCTTTTACCAATTTTACAGTTATTTATTATAAAATCCGATTTGAATCTAGCTTGACTCCAGGGTTTTTACATCAAGCTATTTGTTTTTAGAAAATAATTTTTTATAATATTCTAATGAGATTAGATAAGGCTTTTCATGGAGAATTCTTTTCATACTATTGATCGTTTAAAGAGCTTATTAATATATCCCAAAGAATCTAAAAATACGGAGATTAAGGGATGGCTTGATCTCCAGAACAATCAGCATCATAAAGAAATACTTGTAAAGGCTGTACTGGCAGTTGCTAACACTGGAGGAGGTCATATAATAATTGGTTTAACCGAAATAAACGGTAAAATGGAATGTGCTCCAAACATGCCTGCTAATCTTAGCCAGTATAGCCAGGATATAATTAACAATATTTTAGCTGGCTATTCTAATCCTTCCTTACATTGCGAAGTCTTTCACATTCCTAACCCATCAGGTTTAATTTAT
>JBGAWJ010000089.1:0-6267 GCA_044227605.1 Alphaproteobacteria bacterium | reverse complement strand
CTTCCCCGATTAACATCACCACCTGCTTGGTCTGGTTTTGGGCAATCGTCGTTGGACGGCTTAAACTGTATAAATGATATTCAAAGAGCGATTCTTGCTGTAACTCATCTCTTGCCATTGCTGTCGTTGGAATCATTGGTTGGAGACGACCACTTGCCATTCCATCTCTAACCAAATTCAAATCACCCGCCACCAATTGCAATTGGGCATTATTATAACTAATACCGCTTTGGTTGGTAAGGGTCACAAGGCCGGTTAAATTCAACTGCGTCTCATCCGCATTGAGTGAGGCCACATAATCCGCTTTCCACGATAACCCGCCCGTCAAGTAATCCAGTTCAACCTGCCTCTTCCCCACCACCTCACTGTTAAGCTTTAATACCAAGGTTGGGTTAGCCCGTAAATTGCTTGGCACTTGATCATAAATAATTCGCCCCAGTAATTGGGTTTCAATGCGGTCACCAATCTTTAATACCACCCCACCCGTGACACTTAATACCTCAGCCTCCACAATCTTTTCCTGTTTTAGTGCCTCATCCCACACCGCAAAGCGCACCTTGCTGCCGACTGATTTCTCGAGCAACTGCGCCGGTGTCAGCAAATCAAAGTCAAAGTTCTGCTCCAGCATGCCCACTCCCCCGCCCTCTACGTGAAACAAGCCGGTTTCCGGCCGAATGCGGGTGCTGACCCCCACAAAGGCAATATCGTTAATCCCCTGCTTAAAATTGATGCTGCGTTGATCCCGCACCAACGCCAAATTCTCATTATAAATCGTCACCGCCACATGGGTTTGCGTATCCACCCCCACTTGTTGTTCCTGGGCTTGCAAGCCCAATCCCCCTAAAAATGTGGTGGCGACCGTTGATAAAAATAGTTGTTTGATGCTCATTTGCTGCTTCCTTGCCATTAATTAACCGTTGAGAAAACGCTTGTTCTTCCTAACATATTTTTGAGCCTATGATCCCTTTATGGCTAAATTATGGCAAACGCTTTCGGATGATAATCATCGACCCGTCTGACGCCGGGAAAGACACTTGGACAATATCTTGATCCATCCCATACCAAACATGCCGGGTCATTTCCCCCGAAACCAAATAATGTTTTGTTGGGAAGGACTGACCCGCGATCACAATGCTCTCTGTCCCTTGATATTCTATGTTGACCTGCCTTAATTTCCCTTTGACCGTATCGAGCAAGACTGTTTGCTTAATTGTATCGGGCTGCCACAGGCTGGTAGGGAACAACCCAAGGGTGGTCGGGACGGTATGATCATCAAAGATGATTTCAGCGGTTTTGTTATTTTGCCTCCATGAAAATTGCCGCCTTTTACCGTTATCATTAGTGGAACTGATGAGGGAGATCAGTTGCCTCCCCTCCCATATTTCTTCCGAATGATGTTCGGATCTATACAAAGTGAAGATAACTCCCTTAATTTTGATGTCCCAATCAACAGTCACCCGTAATTGTTTTCCTTGGGGATTGAAGGCCAAAACATAGGAACCAATTATTTTGCCGTTACGCCAAACATCATAAGCAATTTGCCGTTGTACCGGATTTTGCTGTGCCTCGGTGCTGGCGGTATAACCAAACAAGCTGATCACTAGACCAGTCCATAAAATCCATTTTTTCCCTAAAGAATTTATCCGGTTTTTCCAAAAACCGCGGGGATGTAAAAAGAAACTTGTTATTCCCATCATTCTAAAGTCCTTTGTCTTCCTTAAATTTTCTTGCCATTATTTCTAAAGCCAGATGTGCGATCTTATAGGCTGAATACGAGGCATGGTTGATAAAATGGGCGGGCAATTTTAAAACATCAAATGGCGTTCAATGTAAAAAATTGCAGACAGCAAGCCCCATCAGGAGTTAAGAAATTTAGTCCTGAGCTGCCGTGATATTATTAATATGCGACATAGTGCCGCGTCAACACAGCCCTCCAGGCCTGGTAAATGTTATTCTATTCTGAATGATGGGATTATAAGTGAAATTGGGGTAAGCCGCTACAAAAAAATTGGGATTTGAAGGGTACAATTTCTTATTTATGTATGAGTTCAGAGGAATGAAGAGCATGTATTCTTTTGAAATGAATAAAATTGCCGCGGCAGTTTTGTTGGGCGCATTGACCTTGATGGTATCTATGCAGGTAGGTAAAATGGTTATCCACGAGCCTGCCTCCTTGGAAGCCTCTGTCCAAACAGATCCGATTCATACCACCGCTGGCGACAATACGGGTGCAACCGTTATAGATCCGGTCAGTGCATTGCTTGCAACCGCAGATGTTGCCGCAGGGGAGGCCATTTCTAAACGCTGTACCAGTTGCCATAGTTTTACCAAAGGTGGTCCCACTAAGATTGGTCCGAATTTATGGAATATTGTCGGCAGTAAAGCCGCGCATATAGAGGGATTCAGTTATAGCCAAGCCATACTGGCCTTAAATAAAAACTGGGGCTATGAAGAATTGAACCAATTTTTGTACTCCCCGAAAGGGTATGTTGCAGGTACAAAAATGGCTTTTGCTGGCCTCAAAAAACTGCAAGAGCGTGCTAATCTGATTGCTTGGCTGCGTTTGCAAAGCGACACCCCCTTAGCTTTACCAACCGCCCCATAAATTTATTGCATGATTTTGCCTACTCTTATTTCTGACCCCAATTTTCAGAAAATACCCATAACGCCGAATTTACAATTAGCTTATGAATATATCCCCGGTAACAATCCAGGCATCATTTACCTGGGCGGATTTCATTCCTGTATGACCGGCAGTAAAGCATCATCACTTAGGAATTTTTGTACTGAGCGTGGACAACAGTTTTTACGGTTTGATTATCGTGGACATGGGTTATCGGCAGGGGATATTGGCGAATTTTCAATCGCGGAATGGCTGGAGGATTGCCTGTTTTTATTAGACCGCTTGACAACGGGGCCACAAATTTTGGTGGGTTCCAGCATGGGGGGTTGGTTAATGGCTTTGATGGGGTTATCTAGGCCCCAGCGTATTATCGCCCATATTGGTTTAGCAGCAGCACCGGATTTCACGGAAAAACTTATCCTACCTTCCCTGTCCGCCCCCCAAAAACAAGCCCTACAACAGCAGGGCACAACCGTGATCCATTCGCCCTATAGTCCCACCCCCTATCCTATTAGCGCCTATTTTATAGAACAGTCCCGGCGTTTTCTGATTTTAGGGAATGGCAAACTTTCCTCCTTACAACACCCTCTATGGTTGTTCCATGGTTTGCTGGATCAGGAAGTGCCTTGGCAGTTGTCTTTTGATATTCTAAAGCAAACGAGCAACCCGCATAGCCATTTAACCATTATTAAAGATGGCGATCACCGCTTATCACAGCCCCATCATGTTTCTTTATGGCTGGAGGCGGTTGCCCTGTTGATCCATAAATTCTCAAGCCCCTCGCGGTAAGAAGGGTATAAAAGTTCCACCTTCAACTCCTCCTTGATCAGCCGGTTCGAGACTCTTTTATTTTCCTGATAGAAACTTCGGGTCATTTCAGAGATAGCAGGGTCATCAAGGGAGGTTGGCAACAAATCTTTCGTCCCTAGCAGCTGGCACGCATACCGGATCACTTCCGCGGGAGATGAAGGAAAATCATCCGCCAAGTTATAAACCGCCCCCGACCTTGGCTGTCGCATGGAAGCCCATAAAACCTGGATAATATCATCAATATGAAGCCGGTTGAATATCTGCCCGGGCTGATCAATCAGCTTGGCCTTCCCCCCAAGAACGTTTGCCAAAGCGTTCCGGCCAGGGCCGTAAATGCTGGATAAACGAAATACATGGATGGGCAGTTGGGATTGTCGATGCAGGAGCCACCATTCTTTCTCAGCTGACCATCTTTTATGGCCCCGGTCCGTGCTGGGGTTCGGGGGGGTATTTTCATCCACCCACTTTCCTTGCTGATCCCCATAAACACTAGTCGCTGACAAATAACCGATCCAAGCTAGGTGCCCCATTTCCCTAAAAGCATCCTGATAATCCCTTAAAAAAGGATCGTGGCCATGGCAGTCAGGCGGGATAGAAAATAACACATGGGTATAGCCCTGAAGAAGGCTGGATAAATTTTTGATTGGATGTGAGGGGCTTAAGAGGTAAGCGGAACAACCGTTTTTTAAAAGTTTTTTATGTTTCTCCGGATCACGGACAGTGCCCCCCACCGCCCAGCCTTGGTTTTGCAGTTTTTTCATAAGAAACCCAGCCGTGTAGCCAAGACCGAAACAAAAACAGGCAGATGGTTTAATTATGGGCACCATTGCTACAGGGCATTATTTTTCAAATAACGCTGGGACATATAAAGCTGTAGATATTCGGGTGCCACTAACTCTAAGGGAGCCGGCTGCATGCCTAAATCCTTGAATGACAGGGCCTGCGCCTGAACCACATTGTCATATTTCAGCAGCCTAACTTGGTCACAGGTCAAAGGTGGATTGGGTAAAAATTCTGCTAGCCAAGCCACTATTTTAGCAAGCATGGTGGGGATCCTCAGCAACCAACGTTGCCGATGCGTCACCTGCAATACATAGCGGAGCAGTTGGTGAAATTCGTATATATTCGGTCCCCCTAATTCATAGGTTTTTCCTTGGGTGCCCTTATCAGCCAAACATTGGATGATTGCTTGGGCAACATCTTGGACAAAAACAGGCTGGAATTTCGTATGCCCCTGGATAAGGGGTAAAAATAAACTTCGTTGGGCAATCCGGGCAAAGCGGTTTAAAAACTTATCTTCCGGGCCAAAAATAACACTGGGGCGAACAATGGTGGTTTGTGGAAAAATTTGCCTTACCTGTATTTCACCCACAGCTTTTGTGCGGGCATAGAGTGAGGCTGATTGCGCGGATGCACCCAAGGCCGATACATGGATGAAGCGTTGAACGCCGTATTCCTTTGCAGCCTTGGCTATATTTTCCGCTGCTTGTATATGGATATTGTTAAATTGCTGGCTTCCCCTTTGATACAAGATACCCACTAAATTAACGACAATATCCGACCCTTTTATGACATTTCCAACCGATCGTGCATCACGGATATTTGTAGCAATCGGGCTAATCTGCCCTAATTGCCCAAAGGGTTTTAAAAATAATGCCCGTTCAGGATGCCGCACGGCAACCCTGATTATCAACCCCTGTTTCGCGAGCAAGGGGATCAAATAACGTCCAATAAAACCGCTTCCGCCAAAAACCGTGATCATTTTTATCATAAAGACCGCTTTTCTTCATTTTTATAAGAATACATTACATATACCCTTCTGAATTTACTCGTATGCAGGCCTGAAAGTAAAGGAGGATACGTGAAAACCTATGGCTTGGGCCTTTATTTTATTTTTTCCTCCCTAACTGCCCTGTTCTGATCATATCCCCGAATGGCGTGGGTAGGCCGAAGCGGTAAATCGGTTGACAATTCGTAAGTTTTTACCCATAACAGCCTGGAAGGCTTATCATTCAACCTTTGTTTATGCCCAGATGGCGGAATTGGTAGACGCGCAGGTTTCAGGTACCTGTAACCGCAAGGTTGTGTAAGTTCGAGTCTTATTCTGGGCACCATGTAACTGCTGGTTACCGATAATCTCTAGATAAAAGCCGCAAATAAGGAATCTTACAGCAAGAATGCAACAAAATGTTTTAACGCCGCAAATATTCCTACATCAGCATGATTTGCCAGAAGGCGTCAATTTTACCCATTCTGTTGCGGTTGATACCGAAACCATGGGATTAAAGCCCCAGCGCGACCGTTTATGCCTGATCCAATTATCGGGGGGCGATGGTGTTTGCCATTTAGTACAATTTTCGCCCAGTCAAAAACCGTATCATGCCCCTCGCTTAAAAAAAATGCTGGAAAATCCCGCTATACAAAAAATATTTCATTTTGGCCGCTTTGATTTGCACGTACTCAAGTTTTACCTGGGTGTTGATTGCACCCCTGTCTATTGCACCAAAATTGCATCGAAGTTAGTGCGTACCTTTACCGATCGGCATGGATTAAAAGATTTATGTAAAGATTTACTGGAGATTGAAATATCTAAACAACAACAATCTTCTGATTGGGGGGCCGCTACTTTAACAGTGGATCAACAAAAATATGCGGCCTCCGATGTTTTATATTTGCATATGCTCAAGGAAAAATTAGATGTCCTTTTAAAGCGCGAAGGGCGTTTAGATATCGCCAAAAATTGTTTCCATTTCTTAAATACCCGCATCCATCTGGATTTGATGGGGTTAGAAGAAGTGGACATTTTTGCCCATCATTCTTAATGTTAGGCTATT
>JBGAWJ010000088.1:0-6452 GCA_044227605.1 Alphaproteobacteria bacterium | reverse complement strand
GCATGTGCAATTCGAAACCATCCATCCATTTCTGGACGGCAATGGACGATTGGGGCGGTTATTGATCACGTTCATCTTATGCCAAAAAGGCTTGATGAAAGAACCTTTATTATATTTAAGCCTGTATTTAAAAACTAACCGCCAAGCCTATTATAACCATTTACAATCCGTACGGGAAACGGGGGATTGGGAAGGGTGGATCAAGTTTTTTTTAGTGGGCGTCAGTGAAGTTGCAAGCCAAGCCACTGAGGCCGCCCAATCCATTCTGCAGCTGTTTAAACAAGATCATGAAAAAATCAAGCGGTTTGGTCCTTCAGGCGGCGGAATTTTTGCCATCCATCATTATTTACAACAACATCCGGTGGCTGGCACGGGTTTGATCATGCGCAACTGCAATCTTGCCCGCCCAACCGTTCTGCGCGCGATGGCAACCCTGCAAAAGTTGGAAATTGTTCGGGAAATCACCGGCAAATCCAGCCACAAGATTTTTGTTTATCAAAAATATCTTGATACCCTTAGTCAGGGTACAAAACCGCTTTAGGAATGAATATAAAAATGAAACGGAATAAATAAATGAAATGGTTTCAAAAATTAGCTTCATTAAAAAATATTGGCTTTTTATTAGGTGGTTTGGCGGTTATTTCTTTCATTTCAGCGATAATTTTTATTTCTTTAGGATGGGACAATTTAGCCGATTTTTCTTCAAATCTTTTTACTGGAATTGGAACAATTTCCGCCACTATCGTTGCTCTATGGGCCGTTTTTAGAAAACCTGCGATTAACCTGGAAATTGAGAAGTTTGAATTTTCCGAACATGGAGGCAGCTATGTTGCAGGAAATAAAATTTCACTTTGCTTGAACGTTATATTGGTTAATACTGGTGTTGATCCGGCGGAAGGCATATTTCTTAATATGCAAAAATTGCCAATGCTTAGCCCAAATGAAAATGTGACTTTAGATTTAAAAAATTTCTCTGGCAATCCACCAGATTATCCAGCCTTTTACGCTGGCTGGGATACCGGCAGTTTTTACACCCAAGATAGTTTTGAGATAAACGTGTCAACCCATAGGCCTACTTATATGTCTCCGGGTAAAAAATTAAAAGCACCTGTTATTATTATTGGGTTACCTGAAATGATTGAGGAAGACATAAAGATTAACATTAATTTGGGTTCGATGAATGCCTTACAACACCGATATGAATGGATTATCAAAAAAGATGATGTCAAAATAGCAGCCAAAAAATTTAACAAAAGCCAAAATAAAGAAGATTTAAGGGTTTTATTAAAAACCCTAAATAAATTATCTTAGGCACATTATTCGAAGTGTTAATTAATGAACGCAATTTCCCATCATAAAATTTCAAAATGTTATTTAAAGCTTTTTATTGAAAATCCGAAGAAGCCGTTTTTGCATGTTGGCGATCGATCCAAAAAAGAGTTTTTTCCTAATAACATTCAAAAAATATCTGCGGAAAACCATTTCAATACTATTGAAACAGAAAATGGTTACTCTGATATTCTTGAACAAAAATACAGCATCTTGGAGACAGCATTTACTTCAGCCGCAAAAAATACAATTGAAAATAGTAGATTTTGCAGCGAAAAGGATAAAAGCATTATCCTAGAACTGATTGCTTTATTTCACGTTAGGAATTCAAGAGTGCGCGAAGAGCTAACAAAGTTTAGAGAAAGAACTGCAAGATTATTAATGGAAGCTCATTTATCCACTCCGCAGCTTTGGCAGTCTCATCTTAACAAAATGAAAAAAGCCGGTTACCTAAATGATGGGTTAGAAATTCCTTATGAAAAAATTAAAGAACTAGCTAAACAAAATCAATATTATGTTCCGCCACCACATCAAAATGAATTAATTGAATATGAAATAAAAAATCAGCCGATTGTTTGGGAGATTCTTTTAGAGCGTCGGTGGACTATTTTAAAAGCTCCGGCAAATTCTGGAGGATTCATTACTTGTGATCATCCTGTTTATTTAATGTGGAATGATCCTGCGGATAATCATCCTCTTCATCCTCCCGGAATCGCTTTTTTAAAAACCTCACTAATATTCCCTTTATCTAAAGGTATCGCTTTGCTAGGTTCTTTTGAAGACACTGACGAAACTAAAGAAGTTTCCGAATTTAATGTGGCTATTATAAATGGAAGAATGATTGCTAATTCTTATAGGCAAATATATTCAAAAGATTTAAATTTTTGGTATTGGCTCCCTGACAGCGTGTCTCCTAGAAAAGGGATAAAATTATTAGAAGATGAAAGGTTTCAGTAAGAATCTGTATGAGATTCCTCACCTTTCTTTAACTAAAAACTTAATAGAATTCTTGTGGTATAAAGCTGGCTGATGCAGGCGAGAGGAGAGTAATAATTTAATCGCTTTCACCTCCAAGCGGCAGATCATCGCTAATAAATGGTCGTTACATAACCCCTTCCTTTTTTCACTTCAACGAACTTTTTTGATCCATTGGTTAAACAAAATTTTTCTTCCCGGGCAATACGCAATTCTGATATAATCTGACATAATCAAGCGATGTTTTTTTGATGTCCTTTGATGGAAAAAGGGCTACAGTCATTTTGTCAATCATTGGATCAATCATGGCAAAAGAATTCATCCCCCGCTTAGGTATCTTGCCGCCACCCCAACGGCAATTATGGCCTTTATTAAAAGACACACCCGGCTATTTCACTTTGTATGGGGGAACGGCCATTGCGCTCCGCCTGGGCCACCGCCAATCAGTTGACTTTGATTTTTTCAGCAATCAGCCTTTTGATCCGGGCGTTTTGCTGCGCACCATTCCTTATCTCAAGCAAGCCACCGTCCTGCAGCTTGAACAAAACTCCCTCACCTGCCGGGTTAATTTTCAAGGGACGGTGCAGTTATCCTATTTTGGTGATTTAAGTTTGAAAAAAGTGGCCCAACCAGAAATTACTGAAGGGCCGCAAATCAAAGTAGCTGCCTTAATTGATTTGGCCGCAACCAAAGCCTATATTGTGCAAAAACGGGCGCAAATCAAAGACTACCAAGATATCGATGCCCTAATCAAGGCTGGCATCAGCCTAGGTCAAGCATTGCGGGCGGCCCAAATGATTTATGGCCCACAGTTTAACCCGCAAATTACCTTAAAAGCCCTGAGTTATTATGGGGACGAACAGTTGAAAAACCTATCCCCCCTTATTCGCAAAAACCTGGAACAAGCAGTTCGCCAGGTTGATTTAGACCATCTGCCCCCGCTATCCTCCTTCGATGGGCCGAGCCAAAGATGAAAAAACTGCCCCTTAATCCAGATCTATTGGTGGTAGCGGAACGGGTGATCTGGTTTCAAAGCCCCGCAGAAGCCCTGGAGGATCCCATCCATTTTATGGCTTATCTGCTGACTTACGGCACCCATGAAGATGTAGGTATAGTCCGCCGTTATATCAGCGACGACGATATGCGCCAGGCGTTAGATCATGCCCCCCCTGGCATTTTTGACCCACGCTCCTGGGCTTACTGGCACCTGATGCTGGATTATCCAACCACCCCGCCTTTTCCCAAAAGATTCCCATAAAACCCTTTTGTAGGGGGGTGTTCCCCCCCATTCCTACCCTTCCTTCCCTGCTTTGCCGTAAAGTTCCAAGCATCCTTGCAAGCGCTTGGCTGCCGTCTCGTTAACCGGCTGTTCCCCCTGCACCACCACATCAATCACAAAACTGAGGTCAGCTGGGGGCAACAGATCGGCCAAGTGCCTAAAGCGCTTAATCAACCGCTCGGCATAAGGGGTGAGCTGACGGGGGTCAATGGGACTTACCCCCGCCCCCATCGGCAGCTGCCAATCGCGCGCCTGCACCAGGCCGCCCGCCGTGATCAGGCGAAAAGCTAAATTGATTTCCTGGGCAGCACGTTGCAATTCTATCCCCCATTCTGCCCAGGGGGCCGGGTGTAATTTCGCCAAGGTTTGCGGGGTTGCCTGGATTTTATCAAGGGACTTACGACCACGGCGGCGATTCCGGCGGCGGGCGGGGAAATTTTCCCCAAGCTTATTGCTTTCGGGCTTGTTTCTTTTAGACCTAATTTTTCCAGGCTTAATTTTTTCCGGCCCAATTTTTTCAGACCTAGACTTTTGGCCGCTTTCCTGATCCCCAACCCCCGGAACATCGCTTGCGGGATCAGGTGGATTGGCATAGCAGCGATCATCACCGGGGGATAAGGGGGTACCGCGCAAAAATTCATCCATCAAAATTTCTCCTGTTGTTTATAGGTTTTGGTTATCTAAATTGCGGATTGGGTAGGGATCCGGTTGCGGGTTATTTTGCCCCCTCAAGGAGCCAACCAACCGTGCCATTTGCTGGCCAACCGGTCTGGCCGAACCCACGGCAGATGGTGGTTGGGCAAGCGGGTCTGGCTTAAATAACCGGTCAATATACAGGCGGGTTTCCTCAATCTCCTGCGGGTTGATTTCCACCATCTGATCGAGATTAACACCGGCCAAATGCTGTTGGGCCAACATCCAAGCCTGCTTTTTAGCCGATTGTTCCAATGCCCGGATTAGTTGGGAATTACGGGGATCATCCGCTGGCTGATGGCGCGTGGCCAATTGCTGCAGCAAGGGTGCATGGCGCTTTTGCCAATCGCATACCAATTGTTTGGAACCCGCTTGGGTGTTTTCAAAAAATGCCTTCATATTACGCCCGGGTTTACTATCTTCCGGCAGGTTAAGGGTTGCCTGGCGGATGTCGGCGGGCATGGGGTGGCCCGCTTTATTCCAGCCCTGCATCAAATCCCCCCACCCCTGCGCCAAGCGGGCGGGGTCAAGGCTGCCCAAGGCGCGCTGATATTCCGCCGCCCAAGCCTCAATCGAAGCAGCGCTTGGGAAGACCCGCGGCCACAAGGCCACCAACCGTGCCATCAATTGCGGCACGGTTAGGATATCTTTGGCCTTGGCCTCACCCACTTTGGCAACCCCATCCGTTGCGACCACACCGGTATTTGATGACTTTGATACATCATTTGTTATATCATCAGCCGGTAATATAGCTTTTTCCCTCATGCTGCCCCCTTACCCGCCTGTTGCTTGGCGAGATAGGCCACCGGATCAAACCCGGTTTTGGGTGTGTGGGGGGTGGATTGATCCATGCGCCGGATCCAATTCAACCAGGTGGCGCGCCAATCAAGCTTAACCGCCCCCACCCCGGGCTTGGCCAGCCAGAAATCGCGGAATTTAGCGGCTTCCAAATCCAGGTTACCAGGGGAAAGCTTAAACTGGGTGCAGGTTTCTTCTGCCGCTAATCGCCATTCATCCGGCAAAACCCAGTGGGGGGGCAGGCGCGTCCCGCGCCGCTCGAACGTTTTCCCCTCTCCCTCTCTTTTTCTTTTCTTATCTTTTTCCCTATCCTCTCTTGAGAGAGGGAGAGGAGACACAGTATTGTGTTCATCACTATCAACAGGGTTGTGGCCAGGACTGTGCACAGAATTGTGCACAGAAGGCATTGAATTATCTTGCTCATTTGCAGCATGAAAGTCATCAGCAGGTACGGCAGCGTTCCCCTGAAGGTTAATCCCACCCGCTGCTGGGATCTGTTCCGACCCTTCATTGCCGCCCGGCTCGCCTGGCCGTGGCTTGCGCCCCGTACGCACCCGCTGCATGCGGTGGCGGTATTCAAGCCGACGCTCCCAAGCGGCCATCGCCTTATCGGTCAAATGGGGGTGATACCAACGGTTATCCGCGCATAAGACAAACCCGTCCATCGCACCTGGCCGGATACGCTGCCACTCACGGCTGTCGCATTGGGCCAAACGCATCAACACTTTATCATGGTTGGGCAAACTGCCAGAGGGGACTTGCCGCCAAGCTTCACACCATAAGGAAAGCATGGCATGGGCAATTTTCGGCTCCTCCGCCGCGGCAATCCACACATGGCTGCCCAGCAGCCGCCCGATATCCAGCGGCATGAAGCGAAAATCACTCAAATCACAATCGGCTGGCAGCGGCGGGGGTGGCAGGGAAGACAGTGATAGGCCAACCCCGGATAGGCCAACCCCGGCATCACCCGGCGTAGCGGCGGTTAAAACAGAGGCAACGTTAGGGGTGGCAGGGGTATCTGGCAATAAACTACCTGGCAATGAAACAGGATCAGGCGACATGCAACAATTCCTTTCATGAAGGGGATCATCATATGGGATCAAGGCGAGAGATAGCGGGTTTGGGGGCGGATCCACCGCCCTGAACCCACGGAGATATTAAGGGATAGGGATTTAACGCTTGGGTTTTGCACGATAGGGGGATAGAGGGGCAGCATCCGCCAGGAATTCCTCTTCCTCTGGGCTGCTGGCCACCGCCCATTCAGAACTGCTGGCCGTTAAAACAACCGTTTCCGGGCGCGGCATTCGCCAACCCCCTTCAGGCTCACGGGCGCGCTCATCATCTTGGTAGCGTTGCCCTGCCAAACATTTGACGGGGG
>JBGAWJ010000087.1:0-6474 GCA_044227605.1 Alphaproteobacteria bacterium | reverse complement strand
ACACGCATATCCATATTCAATGTTAATGCGTCGTTGCCAACCCCCAAATCAATGCTACCCCCTATCACCCCTGTATTCACTACAGTATCAGCCCCAGACCGCATCAGGACATTGCCAACAATCTCACCATCATTCGTCAAGGTATCAACGTTATTTCCTAAATCAACGCTCCCGAAAACCTTCCCATCCACTCCATTGGTTACTGTATGGAACCCACCCACACCGCCAAGGATCGATGCTCCCACCAACCCCGTGTTATTCACGGTGTTGCTCCCATTTCCTACATTAACGTTCCCAGCAATAGCACCGCTATTGGTGATTTTATCATTGCCAGCACCCGCCAAAACACTGCCAGAAATCCCCTTCCGTATCCCATTCAATGGATCCCACTGACCCGTATTGGTTAGCTCGTTATCACCTTCGCCTAAATTGACATTCCTGTTCACAATGCCAATAGCAATTGCCCCATGATTGATCACTACATCATTCCCTGCCCCCAAAGTTACCTCGCCGTGAATGACCCCAGTCGCTTCGTTAGTTAGTTTGTTAAGACCTCTCCCCAGATCAATCACCACCGGTGACGCCAAAACACCAATAACCCCATGATTCGTAATGGTATCAGCAGCATCAAGAGTTGTGATAGCGCCTGTAATTACCCCTGTTGCCCAATTGGTTACAACGTTATCGTCAGCCCCCAGCTCCAGTTTGCCTGAAATACTACCACTATTGGAAACAGTATCAACTCCATTGCCGCCAATAATATCGCCAAAAATTGTACCGCCAACAACCGCATTCCGGACATTAAAAATTGTATTATGTCCATTTCCCAAACTCAGGGTACCTCTTATTATAACATCCTCATTTATGATAGTTTCATTACCATCCTTACCCTCAACAGCAAAGTTGGTTCCCTCCAAGCTACCTTTGTTAGTTATACGTGTGGCTTGCATCGCACTCGAATCTACCAAGATACCGGTAGCACCTGTAATACTCGCGTTCAATTCATTGAGGATAGTGATATCACCAACGCCTTTCAGCCATATGCCTCGACCACCAGCAGTAATTTTTCCATCCCCCTTATTAGTAATAGTTGAGAAACTACTACCTACATCAATGACGATGGCATCTTTTGCAGTGTTGTTAATCGTCCCTTGATTTTCTATCTCTACCTTACCATTGATCGAGTAAATAGCAGAGGTCGCTCCCCCGTTGATAACTCCAGCTGTCCCGTTTTTTATTGTTCCACCAAGACTAATCGAAACACCATTCAAAGCAGGAGAAGTAGCATTGATAGAAGCATTATTGTTGACTGTCACTCCACCGCCAGACAAAGCAATAGCATTGCCAGCCGCTGCAGTTACTGTACCCGAGGCCACATTCACAGTAAGTCCCGCCTCTCCATCAACATATGGGCCACTCGCTCCGGTACATGTCACAATCTTTGTCATTGGAGGTTTTATACAAGCAGCCTCGGCAGAGGTACCAGAAAGGCCAAGGGCCATTAAAGCGGCAACCGATGTCATGGTAACAAAACCTGCTTTGGGGGATAGGCGGTAGGTCATCAATCTCTCCTTAAAAACTGTGAAAAAGCTAGAAAAATACGGGCTATAATGAGCCATTATTAAAATAATTGTGGTCACTCTATCAAATTTTATTATATTTGGCTACTACATTTATTTGGCTACTATATTTATTTGGCTACTATATTTATTTGGCTACTACATTTATTTGGCTACTACATTTTAGGAATTGGCCTAGATAAGAGAAGTTATATAGATTTTACGCAGGTTGTATCAATTCAATCCAGGAAGAGACCTAACCGGATACCGGGATAACAAGAACAGCTTAGAATTGCTTTCTTAACAATTTAAAAATTTCTGTATCTTGCCTTGGCAAAGATAATCCCTGTTCTAAATCATACCAATATTCCCCTTCCGAAAAATCAACGGGAAGCTCATAATCCATTCCATCCCATTGATCCTCCCGAAAAGCATAAAATGCCCAATGCCAGCCATGTTCATTAAAAATAGCAATATTATCGCGCAAATAGTCAAAAGCGCCACAAGCTTGCCGATGTATGCCTATTTCACCTATCAAAATCTGCCGTGATATTATCTGGTTGCGATGCGCCCAAAGAATAACCTGCCTCACACTTTTCTGTAATTGGATTTTGTCCCAGTGTTCTGTTTGCCCCCAAGCCGTTACCTGCCCAGGATAACAAAATTGGCCACGAAATTCTTCGGCCGTAGTGTAAACCCAAGGTTGATACTGGTGAAAAGAATATAAAACCCGGCTATCTTGGATAGGTTCCAGGTTGATAAACGCCTGCGGGTTGGCATCAAAACCAGATTCAATAATAATCGGGGTCCAGGAATCAACTTGCCTGATATGTTTGATAACCAGCTGATAAAAAAGATTAAGATCCGCAGCTGTTCCACGATATTCCTGCTGCCACGCCCGTAACGACACTTGATCGCCAACCGGTTTCTTTGTCAATCTTTCGGGATGTGGTTCATTTAGCAGATCATAGCCATAAACAATGGGATGGTCACGTAAGAAGAAGGCTAAGTCGCGCCAATAATCGGCCGCATATTGCCAGAATCTTGGATCTTGCCATAAACGCTTATCTTCCTTATCAATAGCCGCGTTTGCTTGAAACTGGCTGCCTGGAAGAGTAAGGGGGCATATCAAGATAGGCACCGCATATTTTTGGGCTAATCCTAGAATTTTCCACAAATAATTTTTATCTGCCTCCACTAATCCGCGATAATGATCGGTGTTTCCTAATAAAAAATTAGGGTGTTCGCTGGACCAAGATTCAAAGCTTAAGCGGACAAAATCGAAACCAAAATTTCTCGCGGTGGCAAATAAGTCTTCTCGGGGATCGTGATGAAAAAAATTCGCGCCCTGGCGTTGGCGATCCCAAAAATTGATTTTAGGCAAGATCAATGTAGATTGCCCAAAAGCCTTGGAATTTCCAACAGAAAAACCTCCAGCCCCTGCACCGGCTACCAGCTTTAGGAAATGGCGACGCGACAGCAATCACACCTCCATCCTACAAAAAACTCAATGGCTTACGAAAAGCAAGCAAGAATTATTGGGATTTGGTCCAATCCTGGCCGTTAAACCATTTTTTTGATAAATTGGTCAAGGTGCCATCCGCATGCATATCGCGAATGATTTGGGCAATTTTGGCCGAAAATTCCGGGTCACCTTTGTCAATCGCAATCGCCAACGGCTCAAAGAAAGCAGGCGGGCTTATAATGCGCAGCGGCTGGGTTTTGGCGGCCTCAAGCAAGGTCGGCAAATTGGAAAGTACAGCGTCCAACCGCACCCCATTCCCCAATTTCAAATCATCTAAATAACCGCCCTCGGAATCATAAGACCGCAATTGATTGGTTTTGACCTGGAAAACCACGGGACTGCCCCCATCAATTGCGAATTTTAAAGCGCCCTTCATATAGTCTTCGGTAGAACAACCCCCGCATACACCGATTTTTTTATTTTGCAGATCCGCCAATGTACGGATATTTTTATTATCGGCATGCACGGCAAAACTGGCGGGTGTGTACCAATAAACCGCTGGAAAATCCAACACTTGCGCCCTTGGCACCGTGGGTGTCATGGAACCAATAGCAATATCCCAGCGCCCGCCCCACCGGCCAGCTTCAATAAATTCCCATGAAACCGTGACGATTTCCAGTTTAACCCCCAACCTTCTGGCAATCTCCTTGCCCACATCAACATCAAAACCAACCAATTGGTTCTGGTCATCCAAATACGCAACCGGCGGCCAGCCCGGAGAATAAGCAGCCACCAAAACCTTGTTTTTTAAAATCTTGTCCAGAATGGGGCCTGCTAAGGCCGTGCCATGAAGACCCATGATTGAGGCAAGAATCGCGATCCATAAACTTAAGATTTTCTTTTTCATCCCCGTGCCTTTTCGTGAAAATTTAATCAATATGGCTATATTCAATATTTTATCAGGAATGACAAGGGAAATTAACAACAACACCTAAATTTCTATCCTTGCTGCTCACGTACCTTCAGGAAGCGGATCGCTGGCCAATCTTTTTCGGCCCGTTCCAAATGCCATAGATTCCTGGCCATGAATACTGGGATACCGTCATGATCATCCGCCATTGAGGCTTGATTTTCCGATATAAATCTTTCGAGCATAGCGGGTTGGTCACAAGCCAGCCAGCGGGCGGCATGCACAGAACTGGCTTCAAAACGTACGGGGATATCATATTCGGTGCGGATGCGGTCTGCCAAAACGTCAAACTGCAAGCTGCCGACCACGCCCACAATCCAATCAAGGCCTAAGCGCGGCCTTAAAATCCGGGCAATGCCTTCCTCTGCTAAGTGCTGCAAGGCCTTGGCCAAATGTTTAGCTCGCATCGGATCTTGCGGGCGGATGATTTGTAAGATTTCTGGGGCAAAATTTGGGATGCCGGTAAATTGGATGACCTCACCCTCGCTTAAACTATCGCCAATCCGCAAGGTGCCATGATTAGGGATGCCGATGATATCACCGGCCGCCGCTTCCTCAACCAATTCACGGGATTGGGCCAGAAACAATAAGGGGTTATGGATCAATAAGGATTTTCCCGTCCGCACATGGAATAATTTTTTCCCCCCTTGAAAAATACCGGAACATAAGCGGATAAAAGCAATCCGGTCGCGATGTTTGGGGTTCATATTGGCCTGGATCTTGAACACAAATCCGGTCACGGCTTTCTCACTGGGTTGGATTTGGCGTTGCAGCGTCGCCCTGGGCCTTGGGGAAGGCGCATAATCGGTCAAGCCCCGCAATAATTCCCGAATGCCGAAATTATTGACGGCACTGCCAAAATATACCGGGGTTAAATGCCCCTCATGAAAATCTTTTAATGTAAAAGCCGGGAACAGCCCTTCGGCCATTTCAAGCCCTGCCATCAATTGCTGGATGGCAGGCGGTGGCAGGTGATCCTGCAGCTCTTTTTCCTGCAATCCTTGAATGGTTACAGCATCAGTCACCACGTCACCCTTGGCCCGTTCAAAGAGAAGCAATTGCTGCTTGAAAATATCATAACAACCCAAAAAATTTCGTCCCATCCCAATGGGCCAGCTGGCGGGCGTTACGTCTAATGCCAGTTTTTCTTGGATTTCACTTAATAAATCAAAAGGGTCACGGCCCTCCCGGTCCATTTTATTGATAAAAGTGATAATCGGGATATTGCGTAGCCTGCAAACTTCAAACAATTTTAAGGTTTGCGCTTCGATACCCTTGGCACAATCAATCACCATCACCGCAGAATCAACAGCACTTAAGGTGCGGTAGGTATCTTCGCTAAAATCCTGGTGACCAGGGGTATCAATTAAGTTGAACAGGCAATTATTGTATTCAAACGTCATCACGGATGCGGTCACGGATATCCCGCGTTCCTGCTCAACCTTCATCCAATCTGAGCGGGCACGGCGACGATCGCCCCGAGCCTTCACCGCCCCTGCCAGCTGAATGGCACCGCCAAATAACAACAGCTTTTCAGTTAACGTGGTTTTTCCGGCATCCGGGTGGGCAATAATGGCAAAAGTACGGCGCTGTTGATAGGCAATGGGCTGACCCGAGATCGTTGACATTTTATAATGATTTTTTGCGGGCTCGGTGCCTAAGCACTTGGTTTTCCAGAGAATCTTCTAATAAATCCGTTGGCAAATCGCCTTCCCACATTTTCTCGAGATTATAGAAACGCCGCATTTCAGCCCGGAACAGATGGACAATAATATCACCCGTGTCCAACAACACCCAATCAGATTCGCCTTTGCCCTCAATCGACACTGTCCGTTTAAACTCGCTTTTGCACTTGCTGGCTAAATGTTCGGCCATCGCCACCAATTGACGGGAGGAACCACCATTGGCAACAACCATATAATCAGCGATGGTGGTTTTGCCCCGTAAATCAATCGTGTTAATTTCCTCGGCCTTATCGGCATCTAATGATTTTTGGATCATTTGCAACATTTGCAAGACTGCATCATTTTGCTCTAAAGCCTTACTTGCCGCTTTTTTACGCGGAGCCTTAGGGGCCGATACCTGGTTTGCGGGTGATTCTTTAGCAGTTGCTTTTTTCGCTTTCACCGGTAATTTTCCACCCACTTTTTTGGTGTCTTTAGCCGCTGATTTTCTAACAGTCGCTTTGACAGCAGTTTTCGTCTCTTTGACCGGTGATTTCCCGGCGGCGACTTTCTGGCCTTTCGCTGCTGACGTCGCAACGGTGGCTGCCTTAGCCTTCACCGGTACCTTTTTTTCTGATGCCTGCCCCAATTGTCTGATCCATATTCCAAAAAATGATGTTGATAGATGCTCTCAATGCCGCTTTTAACAACCCGACCCTACATATATTATGTATAGGCGATTATTCCTGTCATTCTTCCTGAAATGGCACAATTTGGTCAAGTAAAATCATGCAGCCAAGCCTGCCTCATCTAACA
>JBGAWJ010000086.1:0-6727 GCA_044227605.1 Alphaproteobacteria bacterium | reverse complement strand
AAAGGGAAAAGCCAATCAGGCAGTTCTAAAATTCTTAAGTGTCCAGTTGAAGATTCCCTTGAAAAATATTACCCTTGAACAGGGTGCTAAAGATCAATACAAAACGATATTGATTAAGAGTGATCAGACAAATGTTATGCAATTATTGGCACCTACAGGAACAGAAAATATCGAATGACGGTTTCCACCCCCCCCTTATCCACCAAAATTATTGACGGTAAATTTTACGCCCAACAATTACTAGACCTTGTTGCCTCACAAATCCATGAGCTTGGGCAGAAAGAAAAAGTAACGCCTGGATTGGCGATGGTTTTGGTTGGTGATGACCCGGCTAGCATTTTATATGTAGGCATGAAGACCCAAAAGGCACAAAAAATTGGGATAAAATCCAAGGATTTTCGCTTGCCTGCCACGACCAGTTTAAACCAGTTGTTGCGATTGATTGGGCAATTGAATGCAGACCCTGCCATCCATGGTATTCTCATCCAATTGCCCTTGCCTTCCCATTTACCTGTCCGTACTGTTATTGATCATATTGATCCTGCCAAGGATGTGGATGGGTTGCATAGCATCAATGCAGGGCATTTAGCCAACGGCCAACCTTCCATCATACCTTGTACGCCCGCCGGTTGTTTATATTTACTACAACAAATTTTTCCGAAGGGCTTGGAGGGTCAAAAGGCTGTCGTGATTGGACGTTCCGCCTTGGTAGGGCGGCCAATGGCTTGGCTGTTGCTGCAGCAAAATTGTACGGTAACCATAGCACACCGGCATACGGTGGATTTGGCTGGCCAATGCAGGCAGGCAGATATTATCGTGGCTGCTGCTGGGCATGCCCAGTTGGTCAGGGGGGATTGGGTAAAAAATGGTGCGGTGGTCATTGATGTGGGGATTAATAAAATAGATGATCCCACAGGCCAGAAAGGCTATAGCCTGCAAGGAGATGTAGCTTTTTTGGAGGTGCTGCCAAAAGTTAAAGCCATTACCCCTGTGCCAGGTGGGGTTGGCCCCATGACCGTTGCCTTTCTATTACATAATACCTTGAAGCTTTGTTATCAGAGGTTAAACCGTCCCTATGCCAGTTTATGATAATTAACTCCGCCCGGTGTTTATTTTTTGCGTTTAAGCTGCTTGCTTGTGATTACTGAGATCGGTTTAAATGGCGGTATAACCGTTTTTCGGCCAAGCGGAAAAGCCCACTGATCAAGTAAGTGGTGGTTAAATAGATAAAAGCGATAGCCAAGTAAAAAGTGTTACTGGCATAGGTTCGGCTAATTAGGTTTTGGGCGGCGGCTGTTAAATCAAGCAAGGTAATGGCCCCCACCAGGGAACTGGCATGCAGCATTTGAATGACTTCGTTGGAATAAGCGGGCAACATCAGGCGGAAGGCTTGGGGCCATATAATCCGCCGCAGTAACAGCCAACGGGACATCCCGAATGCCTGACCGGCCTCAATCGCCCCTTGGGGAACATTAGCCATCGCGCCCCGAATAATTTCCGCGGTGTAAGCGCTGGTGTTAAGGGTTAAGGCAATTAGGGCGCACCAATAGGCATCAATCAAAATTGCCCATAAAAAAGAATCCTGAACCCAACCGATTTGGCTGCTGCCATAATAAATCAGATATATCTGCACCAATAGGGGTGATCCCCGAAAAATAAAGATATATCCCTGGGCTGCATAGCGGCAAATCCGGTAACGGGATAAAGCAGCTAAAGCGATCAAAGCCGCCAAGATAAACCCGATCAATAACGATAAAGACACGAGTTGGACGGTGAGCCAAGCGCCCTTTAATAAATCCGGCCAATATTGTTGCAGCAGCTGAAAGTCCATTATATCCCTGGCTTTCTGCGTTCATAATTATTTTTGTGTTCCAAATATTTAATGACAAAGGTTGAAACCACCGTCAGCAATAGATACATGATGGCCGCTATCCCAAAGAATAATAAGGGATCACGGGTGGCCCCGCCAGCGATCCGGCTTTTGCGGGTTAATTCTTCAAGGCCGATCAACGAAATAATGGCCGTGGATTTTAATAAAATCAGCCAAATATTCCCAAGTCCCGGTAAAGCAAAACGCCACATTTGCGGCACTAAAATCCGGCGGGCCATCAACCAACGGCTCATCCCGCAAGCATAGGCAGCTTCCACCTGACCCTTGGGGATCGCTAAAATGGCGCCCCGGAACGTTTCCGTTGCATAGGCGCCGTAAACAAAACCCAAAGTGATAAAGCCAGCAATAAAGGAATTAATTTCAATAAAGCCCTGCGGTTCCGACCATAAAGACACAATCAAACGGATCAGTTGGGCACCTTGATAGTATAAAATAAGCAGCAATACATATTCAGGTATCCCCCGAATAATCACGGTGTAGCAATTGGCAATAAAACGATTGATCCGTGACCGGCCCAGTTTTCCATAAGCGCCAATTAAACCGAATAAAATGGCAACCATAAAAGATAATAGGGCAATTTCGATGGTTAAGATCACCCCATCAATCAACATCCAACCGTAAGCGGCAATATTTTTAAACATTGTACAACATGTCATGAAAAAAGGGGAAGGTTTTAACCCCTTCCCCGTAAGATAGCCACTAGTCAATTAATTACCATAGACATCAAAATCAAAATACCGGTCGTTGATTTTTTTAAAAGTTCCATCTGCCCGAACTTGGGTAATGGCTTGATTGAAGGCGTTTAAAAGGCTGGTGTCGCCTCTGCGTACCGCAATGCCCACACCTTCCCCAAGGATATCCTTAGGTTCTGTATAACTGGGGCCAACAAATTCATAATTCTGTCCTGCTGCTGTTTTTAAAAACCCCTCATTTAACGCAACGCTGTCAGCTAAAATTAAATCCAACCTGCCGCCAGCCATATCTAAATGGGCATTTTCCAATGTGTCATATAAAACGATCGTGGCCTGGGGGAACAAGCGGCGCAAAAAACCTTCATGGATGGTCGCCCGTTGGGCCCCAACCCTTTTGCCAGCTAAGCCTGCAGCAGTAATGGTAAAATCAGATCCTTTTTTGGCAACAAACCGGGTGGGGGTATTAATATATTTGTTGCTGAAATCAACTTGCTGCTTCCGCTCCGGCGTAATCGACATCCCGGCCATGATGGCGTCGAATTTGCCGCTTTGCAACGCAGGGATCAGGCCATCCCAATCTTGGCTCACCATCACACATTCCACCTTCATTTTTTGGCATAGGGCTTTGGCCAGATCAACTTCAAAGCCAACCAATTGGTTGTTTTGATCGGTGTAATTAAAAGGGGGATAAGCCCCTTCCGTCGCAATCGTAATTTTTTTACTTAACAATCCCGTTGGATTGGCAGATGGTTCGGTCGGGGTGAGTACAGAAGAGGGGCTTTCAATCCCTAACCATATTTTCGCCCGGGTATATTCAGTGGGGTTCAAATAAAAGTAAATTCCTAAAGCGGCGGCTATAACCACCACAAAAAACAAAAATTTATTCACGAATAAACTCCTTCTTTCATTATTTTAATCAGGTTATTAGGGATCATTATTCCCACTTTACACTAGCCAGGAACTGTCTGCAACGTTCTGATTGCGGAGAAGAAAAGATTTTTTTGGGTGAGCCTTCTTCTTCAATTTTTCCTTTGTCCAAAAACACAACATGTGAGGCAACGTCCCGGGCAAATTTCATTTCATGGGTAACAATAATCATCGTGCGTCCTTCCTGCGCCAATCGTTGTAAAACACGTAACACTTCACCAACCAATTCTGGGTCAAGGGCGGATGTTGGCTCATCCAGTAACATAACCTTGGGATTCATGGCCAAGGCGCGGGCGATGGCGGCCCGCTGTTGTTGCCCACCAGAGAGTTGGTTAGGGTAATAAGAAGCTTTATCGATAATACCCACTTTATCCAACAATTCTTTTGCCTCTGATATGGCGGTACCTTTCGGTTTTTTCAAAACATGGACAGGGGCTTCGATGACGTTTTCCAAAATGGTCAAATGGGCCCAAAGGTTAAAATTTTGAAAAACCATCGATAATTTTGTTCGGATGCGATCCACTTGCAAACGGTCGGAAGGCTCATAAACCTTTTTTTTGTTATACTGCATTTTGATTAGTTCGCCATCCACCGTAATCTGCCCCTGATCAGGAATTTCCAGCATATTGATGCACCGTAAAAAAGTGCTTTTACCGGAACCACTGCTGCCAATTAGGGCAATCACATCCCCTTGGTGGGCCTTTAAAGAAACGCCTTTGAGGACTTTAATGTCCCCAAAACTTTTATGAATATTTTCAACGATAAGGGTGGGATTATTGTTCATCAGCATCAATGGTTGGAATTTCGTTTTCTAGCTATGATTGATGCATGAGCCAGGGATGAGAAGCAAGTAAATATTTTAGGAAAATGATCATTCGGTTGAGGGGGCAGGGGAAAAAGACAGCTTTTGCAATTGTTCTTCGATTACAAGGGCCCAAGGGGTGCCCGCAGGAACTGCTTGCCTTATTTCTTTTAATTCATCAAGGGCAGATTGTGTTTCCCCATCTTCTGCATGGATCAAGGCCATATAAAAACGGGCGCGGATGTTGGCGGGTTCCAGGGTTAAGGCTTTTTGCAACAGCCCACGGGAAATAGGATCGGCAATCCCATGGATACGAATTCGGATTTCCGCATAAATGGCATCATATTCTGCTGGCAATTGAATATGGGCAGTCAAGGCGGCTTCCCCTAATTTTTTGTAATATTCTTCGGCCAAGGGGTATTCTCCCAAGCGGCGGTAACTGTCAGCCAACAAATAAAGTGCTTGGATATCACCAGGATTTTCCTGCAAATATATTTTTAAATCTTTGATTAATCCCTCAAGTTGCCTGTTTGCTGAGGGTGCTGAAGGGGTGCTTGCCAAATCAGGGCGCCCTAAATAAAGGTATAAACTTCCTGAAACTGCCAGCAACAAAACAATCATAACATTTCTATAGAGGGTAATGTTCTTGAAGGAAGGGCTGGAAATAGCAGCAGGTACCATCCGCTGCCGTCTGACCACCATGAAAGATGCGGCCATGATGAGGAGGGGAAGACCAACCATGATCCCCCAAAAAAGAAAGTTGTTATTCATGCAATTGCCTTTGATCGGGAAGGGAGCTTGCTTTTTGGGTGCGCCGGATCACCACCCATAATCCCGTTAATAAAATAATAAAAGGCAATAACCATAAGATATAAGTCCGCCCGCTAAAGGGAGGGTTGAATAAGATGGTATCGCCATAACGGTCCTTTAAGAAATTGATGATCGTTTGTTCATCATCACCTGCTTGCAACTGCTCTAATATCAAGGCCCGCATATCGCCCGCTAATTCCGCTGGCGATTCAGCCAAAGATTGACCCTGACACACGGGGCAGCGCAATTGGCTGTATAAGTTGTAAGCCCGTTGTTGCAAGGGATTACTGGCAGCATCCGGGGCCTGTTGGGCCATAACCGATAGTATGGGTATCAGGAAAAACAGCAAGAGGCTGGGCCATATTTTTGGGGTCTTGATGGAGATCCATTTCATTATTTTATTTTTTCCCACAAGGGTAATAATTTTTCTTGGATAATTGCTTGATTGAGGGGGCCTGCATACCGGAAAACAATTTTTCCCTGACGGTTAATCAAAAATGTCTCCGGGATACCGGAAATACCAAAATTGATTGTCACCCTGCCGGGATAATCAGATAAGGTCTCTTGGAAAGGGTTGCCCAATGTTTTTAAAAAAGCCTGTGAATTTTCAGTTTTGTCCTTATAGGCAATCCCCATGATAGGAATATGTTTCTGTTTGCTTAAATAAAGCAGATAGGCATGTTCTTCCCGGCATGGCGCACACCAGGATGCAAAAAAATTAATCATCAGCGGTTTGCCCGCAAAATCTTTTAAAGAAACCATCCTGTCCGGTTGGGATAGGGAAGGCAAGGAAAAATCCGGCGCTGGCTTGCCTAGCATTTCTGGGGGTTCTTGCTGTGGCTGCATGTTTTTTACCAAAGCAAACCCTAAATAAGCGGTCAGCACACAAACCAGCGCTAAAGGAAGATAAAAGAAATAATGTGATCGCATGTGACCTGCTGTGGTTTTAAAGTTATCTAGATATACCTTATCCTCAAGATTTTTTGGGAAGGATTCTCCGGCAAAATTTGATTTTTCTTTCTTCTCTCCATTTTTCAAGACCCAAATACCCCAAATAAACTCCAAAGGCGAGTGAAGATTTTGCAAATCATTTTAACCAAAAATAAGCTTGTCCACCTTCCCGTGAATAAAAAAACAACTGGTAGTGATAAAAAGATTATCAATAAAATTAAGGGCAGTGGCAATAAGAGGATTATTACTAATAGAATCAATTAACCTATCAATAAACTGGGTAATCCAATCCCATATCTCAAGCATGAAAAACTAATCCTTATAATACTGCTGGGTTAGAACAAACTGTACCAAGAACCTTTACCTAATCCGTGTTTCTTGAGGTAATGCTGCTTTACAAGCCTCTGAAAATGTTCTTTTAAAGTGTTGCGGCTAGCTCCCGTCATGCGGATAGCCTCACCCATCGTTACCCGCCCATGGCCACGAGTGTGATCCAGAATTTGCAAGGCTAACTCAGGTAAATTTTCCATCACCAGTTTTTCTCGTTCTACTTTAACCGCTAACCGCTGCTTTTGTTGTTGAAGTGCACGTAAGAAAAAAATCAACCATGGCTGCCAATTCGGCATATCTCTGCGAATTGTTCCTTGTGTTTGT
>JBGAWJ010000085.1:0-6872 GCA_044227605.1 Alphaproteobacteria bacterium | reverse complement strand
GTACCTCCTTACTGAAGGCCTCTACCAATCAATCGGAACTAGTTTTTGAGGTGGTGCGTGATTTTGGTTCCCAAATCTTATCCATGGTTTTAGGACCGAATGCAAATAGCGAAATAGTGGTGCTAAGCGGGGGTAAATTACAAAAACTTAGCAATGATGGCCGATTATTAATTGACACCGATTTAGAAAATTTTGAGGGTCAATACGTTATCCAAGATATGCCAGTCATAGGTCCTTACCGGCCGGAATATAGGCCATCTATCAAATATATTGGCGCCCGCAGCCAAGGCCAAATCGTGATGATTGGTGAAGGAAGATTAGGACACACTGATAATCATATTGAATTTCTGGCGTGTTTATCCAGCGATTATAAACTGCAATATGTAACGCTGGCCCCACGTGGGGAAAAGAAATTTTACCCGCACGATGCGCCTTTTTTTGATGTAGATGATAATGAATACCGTATCGTAGCATTGCCAAATGGTACAACCAAACTTTTTAGGGATTTTAATCGGGAATCCGATGACCATCAGTTCAGCTTTTATGATATTAATCCCAATTGTCAGGCCGTTAATCCAACCACCATTAAATTGGATGCGGATGCAGGGCTAAATTTTACTGTTCAGCCCATTGGCAGAAAAACCGAATTCTTGTTTATCTATTCGGTTCGGTTGCATGACACCATTGTCAATCATGTAGCAAAAATTGGTGCTGAAAATAAGATAATTTGGGATCGGGTGATTGAGGTTCCGGAAAATAAAGGGAATAAATATTACAACAACATGGATGTGGTAGTTGATTCAACGGGCAAAAAAGTATTGATTGTTTTTTCCAATAGAACGGAGTTAAATGAAAGTTCCATGATGCGGCCGCTGTTTTATGAGATGGTGATTGAGTAATAAACCCTAGCAAAGCGCTGGATCAAATAAGCTGTTATATAAATAAAAGCGCGGCCTATCCGTGGCGCAACACGGGGGCCGCCGCTGTTTCTCATTACGTTGGCAGGCCGCAAGTACGAGCAACCCGAGAGAAATGATGCGGGCGATGATGTGTTTGTTGATTTCTTACTCTTTACCAAAGGAAATAAAAAGGCCCTGTAGATGCCTATTCCTATAGCTTCCCTATCCACGTTTTTCACCCATAAAACCCTCTGTTTGATATATCTGACCCTTCAAGCATTGGGGGCAGATTTCGCGGGTTAACATTTTTTAAAAACAGCGCCGGTTTTTCATGAAAAGCCAGGGCGATACCTCCATCAAGCTATGCGAAAAATCTTAGACAAACCCTTTCCTTTTTTAACCTGTCATGATCAGGCATAGCCATGCTGGTTAAGGCGCGGTTGGTTTGGGGAAAGGCGGCGGCACGGGGCCAGCGGGTGGCAATTGATCAGATGGGTTGTTTTTTTGCCATTCGGCTGCACGCTCTTCCGCGGTTTCACAGCCATTCCCCGTAGCAGATAGCTTGCAACAACCCGCAAGCATCCATAAACTGAAAATAATCAGGAGGGGGAAAGTTTTCTTCATGGATTGATGACCCCCAGTGAATGAGGTTTCACCTCAGCTGGAAACGGCAACTCCGTCCGCTTCTCCGGCGGACTGCAATCCCCGCAACAAGCCCCTAAAGCCAATAGGCTAAATATCAGAACGATGTTTTTCACCACATACCCCTCCCTTCCCCAAAACTGCTTGCCAATCAGCCGACCATACCACAAAACCTCGGGCAGGTCTAGCCTTGGAGAAATGTAATCAAATAAGAGAAATCTATTATATATTAAATGTAGAAATTTCAGAAGATTCGTTCTTTATCACTGAAAACTTTTTAATGATTTCTTGGGAAGAATTTAATCCAAATTTTATTTTATAGACCCCCTCTTCTGGAAAACTCATAAGAGGAATCTGGAAGGGCAATCCTATTATATTATCTTCAGTTAAGATTAACTCTCCGCTCATAGTAATTATAGATCTATCCTGTGGACTTAGAATTTCTAAATTTATACTCGCTTTTTTCAGGTTTATTGGCTTTAACTGCACCCATACTGCCAAAGGCATTCTTGCAGGCAATTCGCTAATAAGAATAACGTCTGCATAAATACCTATCAACATGTCCTTATTGCCTTGCCCTTTTTGAGCAAAATCGCATATAAGACAGGAAAGGATTTTGTAATCTTTTGCCATTATTGTGTACCCTAACAAGCTTTCATAATCATTTTACCAGCACTTGTACTTGTTGACATCGTTTGATTATTTAACCGAGCTTGACCTGGATAATTTGGTTTGTCTATTTCCTCAAAAGGCTGAAATTTTACGACCAATCGACAATCGAGCGCTGTCGCCATCGAGCTCAAAGAACGCAAGGTAAGATTTTCCATTCCTTTCAAACGTCTTGAAATTAAGGCTTTATCCACATTTAATAATGTTGCCAGCCTGTCTTGGGAAAACCCCGGTTGCTCTTCCCTTTTCCTAAAAGCATCTAACATTGAATTATAAGCGTCATGCAAAGCGCTATAAAAATCCTGAAGCAACGTCCTTTTAAGGATAGGTTGAATTTCATTTTTTACTTTTTCTTTTATCACGTTCTTCTCCATTACTAACAAGACTCTGGAAACTGCCGCTCAATCTTTGAATTGAAGTATTGTCAAAAATTTTAGCCCACATTTTTTTTACAAAATTTACTTCTTCTTCCCAGCTATTTTTTTCTTCTATATCATCTCTATTCACAAAATGAGAGCCAAAGAAACAATCAAAATCAATAAAAGCCCCAAAGACCCTGTATTGGGGCTTAGAACCGCGCACCCTCATCGCCCATATATTGGATTCAGAAGGTTTTAAAAGTTTCATAAAATCCAAGTCATCTATCCGGTTTCCCTTGATAAATTCTGCTAGATGACTGACTACCCTAGCTTGATCATTCAACATTCTGGTGGTTTTCATATCTTGGGTCAGCCATTTATTAAGGGAAGGCAGGATGTACATGGCCCTTTTATCGGTTTCATATGAGCGCAATCTTGGAAGGAAGCAGGTTAGCTTACTTTCCTGTTGCAGCTTAATCAGGATATCATTTGTTGACATATAAGTCAACCTTCTGGATTGAAAATAAATTGCTAAAACTATTTTGGATAAATCATGAGCTCTATTTATTAGTCAAAATTGTGAAATAAAAAGTCTTTCAAAGCAAGCCAAAACTAGCTATTAAGAAAGAATGACAGATATCATTTTTATCTATGAAAACATCTAAGAATAGTTGAAAAAACCAAGGAGCAAGCCCCATGAAACACCAAACACGCCTAATTGCCATCAGCCTAAGCGCCCTATTCCTGTTGGTTGGGTGCCAGTCTAAAGAAGCCTATTTCGCTAAATTAGACTCTTGGAAAGGACAGCCAGAGTCAGCATTATTGGCGAAACGTGGAGCACCCAATAGATTCTTTGAGTCCAACGGTATAAGGTATTTAACTTATAATTATTCTTCTAATTATCAAACACCTGTCAATTGCTCAGGTGGTGGAGTTGCAAATAGTTCGGTGTTATGTACGGGTGGGCAAAACGTAAATTTTTACTGTGAAGAAACTTTTTATATAAAACAGGGTGTAATTCAAAACATTCGATATGAAGGTAATGACTGCTATTAAATGCGAACCATTTACCTAAGATCTTTATCTTTTCTTTGTCTACTTAACCCAGTCAATAAACTACTCCCCACCCCCAGCGCGCCGGTGACAATGCCTAAATTGCCAGCGCGTTTGCTGGCTTTGGCTTGCCAGCGCAGCTGGCTGGATTGCACATTGCCCTGGTAGCGGTCGGCCAGGATGTTCCATTCGGTACTGCCCCGTTGGTCGGTTAAACTATCAAGCGCACTGCCGCCCATCTGCACGCCCCGCGCCCCTGCCCCCAACCGTTGTTGCGCCAATTGCCGCTCAGCCACATCCCGTTGCTGTGCCTCACGCAACCAGGTTTGCTGGTCATTCACCCCCGCTTGGTATTTATACATGTTGGCCTGATATTTGATTTGCTGGTGGTCGCCAAATACCTCAAATGCCTTACCCGCCGCCCCCATCACCAATCCACCCATTGCTATGCTGCACATTCACTTCCTCCATTCGTATGATTTAATAGTTAACAATTTATAATGATTAAGTTCTTTAAGATTTTTCAGAATTATTCTTGATTTTCGGGTTGCGAAATCCACTTTTTCCTATTCCCCATCAAAGAAATAGCTTTGAGAATAGCTTGCTTGTTTTGAGAGAGTACGGGTAGGAATTTAAATCCCGGCACCAGCAAGCTTGATATTACTGCTGACGGAAGATTACCGGGGAAGATAAAAAAGTTAAAAAAGCAGTGGTAACTTTTTCAGGTATTTTGTTTATCAGGGATCACGGTTGCAGAAGCACGTTTTATTAAATTGACTATAAAATTATTGATAATATGTGTGCTAAAAATCGATACCCACGCTGACAATGCTCTTATACGCGCTCCGCTGCCTTGATCATATATTAATTCAGGGTAGGCTGCATAGACAATTAAGTGGCATAATGTCCAAATGCCTAGAAAGAAAAGAAGATTTATCAACCATCTTTGAATAATGGTTTCTCGTAAAACCAATTTTGTTACATGATTTAATTCCTTTGGCCTGAAAATTCTTATAACACACACTATTCCTAGATATATTAACGCTACAAAAATTAAGGCTAGTATTTGTATTAATAATGCCTCAACCATATTTATCTCTCCAATTTTGGGCTTATATTTTTAGGAATTGATATAATAATATCTTCAATAAAACTTAATCGGATATCAGGGTCAATGGAAGCGCTTTTCTTAAAATAGGGTTTTCTTTGATCAAATAGCCCATTTGTTAGGCATCATTAAACATAAGCTGCTTGTTTTGATACATTTTACGAAGAAAAAGAAATATTTAACCTTTCGATTACTGTTGATAAGCTCCTAATTCTCTCATTAAAGACAAAACTTCACGATTGGGCTGTTTCGGGCATTCTTTTAAAAGGTCATCCGTCAGTTTTTCCAGTTTTGCTAAGTTAAAAAACGTTTCTTTTTTGGAAAAAAACCCATCAACCCATATTATCTTTACCATATTTTCCATTTTTTCATCAAAACCCGCGATGAAAGTGCGGCAATTCTGATGAATTAAGGAAAAAACCCTTTCATTTATTAAGGGTTCATGGTCGAAAATATCGCGGACAACATTTAAAAACAAAGCATCAGGTTTTTTCGCACACTGCGCACTTGTTTGCTCAATATTCCTTACCATGCGCTCTTCGGGCTCCCACCCTACAGAGCTGCTCAAATACCCATCGGCCCAAACAAATAAAATGATGACAAGATTGGCTTCAAACCATAAATGCCTGATATTTTGTGTTTTAGGGTCATGATGCAAATTATATGTTTCAAAAAAGATGTTCAGGTAGCCTTTACACGTTAACTTCGTTAAATCGAATGTCTGCGGTTGAGCGGCTTTTGCCATATGGCAAGAGGAAGCGAGTAAATAAATTGCAGCGAGGGCCGTATGAACAAATTTGCGAATGGATTTTGTCATTTTTCTTTTCCATAATGATTGCCATAGATAAAACTTTCAGTTTTATTTATCAACAAGCTTTTTAAGCATAAAATGAATATAACTAGAAACTGAACTAAATAATATTAGCATATTCCATACCTCTCCTCCATAAACCCGATAATTATTCTTACTTATAACAAAAACTGAACAAACAAATTTGAAGGTTCCAGTGATACTTAATATTGACCAATTTCCTTAATGACTGACAGAATATTGCGCTCTAACTGACGAAAACATTCGTTTGGTAATTCATCAGTATTTTTTTCGAGCTTATTGTAGTTAAATTCTGTCCCCTTGGTAAAAAAGCCGTCGAACCAAATTGTCCAGTCTATCACATCAGCGTTATTTTCTAATAATTCCACTAAAAATTGGCCACATGTCCAGTTCGGAAAAGCCCATGGTTCTAAATTATGCATCTCATTTTTATTATATTCTTCCCAGGTTTTATTAAAAGATGATGTAAACAACGTGAAAGGCTGCTCACAAGTATCTTTAAGAGCTCGATTTACCTTTAAAATACGTTTAAATGGCTGGTATTCATACGTATCACTTAACCAACCATCAGTCCAAATGACCATCATTAAAGCTTTATTGTTCTTATACTGAAAAGGTGGATCATTTGGGTCTTGTTGATCCTGTCGAAGCTTATCTGATTCCTTCTCAGAGAGAGAAAGTTTATAAAAGTCCAAGCAGGTTAGCTTATCCAAGTCATAGATGATTGACTGGGCTTGGGAGGTAAAGGATGGTAAAAAGAAAGCAAAGAATAACAAAAGTAGGCTAAATATCTTACGCATTATTCTACCTCTTAATGATGGAACACTTAATAGTGGAAATTAGGACAGATAATAAAAAGAAAACTGTTTTGATATCAGCACCCATTTATAAAATTGTGAAGTAAATTTATTTTTATAACCTTATCTTAATTAATTTAGGGGCTATACCAGATAAGGGTAAATTCGGATTTGAAGCACCTGGTCCATTACTGTGTTTTTGATAAGCATTACCTGCAGCAGTCAATCTATTAGCTTTAGGAAGTTTAGCAGCTTCTAAGAGTTGTTGGTTAGAAAAAGGTATATCCTGTCTTGTAAATATAAATTTCTGGGTCTTACCTGTACTGGAAGTAAAATACGGTTGTGGGGATGATTGTACAGTTCCTATATTGTTCTGTAAAGGGGTTTTTGAGGTGGAAGGTGTGATGGCCTGTTGGCCAGGGGCAAGAGGTGGTTGATTGGCAAGATTGGGTTGGCCAGGGGTTAAAGAGTTATTCGGGTTGGCTAGTTGATTGCCGGGGTTATTGCCTGGTG
>JBGAWJ010000084.1:0-6934 GCA_044227605.1 Alphaproteobacteria bacterium | reverse complement strand
ATCCTAAACCCAAAAACACCAGAAAAGCAGTCACTTTTTTGGAAAGGATCGTTGCCGATACCGTAATGGGGGAAAGCATCAAGATAGAGAAAGGGTTATTGATGCCGCCCGTTAAATATAATAAAAAGGCCAACTGGATCATGTCAAAAGACAAATAAGCCGCCGCCACTTTGTCGCTGACAAAAGGACGCGACCGGCGGATATTGGCAATCAAATTGACCAAAGCCAAAGCACCTACAGTCGCCAAACACCAAGCCAAGGGCAGATAATAGCCAAAAATAAAAGTAACCGCTAAAATAGCCACTAATTGCCCACAGATGGCCAGCCAGCGGATGAAAATCAACGTCCGCTGTTGCAATTGCCGATCTTTGAAAAGGTTGGTCATGATTGCAGCGCATTTACCCTTAAAATTGGGTTTGCCTATTTATTATTGTTGCTTGAATTGGGGGGCGCGCTTCTCTGCAAAAGCGCTCATACCTTCTTTCTGGTCTTGTAACGAGAAGGTGGCGTGGAAAACCCGGCGTTCGAATAATAACCCCTCCGACAAAGTTGTTTCATAAGAGCGATTAATAGATTCTTTCACCATCATCGCAACCGGCAAGGGCATAGAAGAAATTTTTTCTGCCAGTTTCATCGTCTCGCTCAACAAATCGGCGGCAGGAATTACCCGGCTGACTAACCCATATTTTTCCGCTTCAACCGCATCCATGCTACGACCAGACAAACATAACTCCATTGCTTTTGATTTACCTACCGCCCGTGTCAAGCGCTGCGTACCGCCTGATCCCGGGATTGTCCCCAAGGCAATTTCCGGTTGCCCGAATTTTGCGGTATCGGCAGCCAAAATAATATCACACATCATTGCTATTTCACACCCACCCCCCAAGGCATATCCTGCAACCGCAGCAATAACCGGTTTGCGGCACTGGGCAATGCGTTGCCAACCCTTTGTGATAAAATCAGTCATATACACATCAATGTAGGAACGGTCTTTCATCTCTTTAATATCAGCACCCGCAGCAAACGCTTTATCACTGCCCGTGATCACCAAAACATGGATGGATACATCATCCTCAAGCATATTCAGCGCGTGATTCAAATCCTCAATTAAGGCCTGACACAAGGCATTAAGCGCTTTGGGGCGATTTAAGGTAATCCATCCAATTTTTCCACGCTTTTCCACATTGATGTTTTGGTAAATCATTTATTTTCCTTATATTTTGTTGGCATTGTTTGATAGGGTTGATCATCGACAGCAGCGTAACGAATGTACGGTCGTTTATCAATATGTCTATTGTTGACAATGGGCGCAATAGAAAGTGGAACGCCCCGCTTGGTTTTCCCGCTGGATGGGCCGCTTGCACCCGCGGTTTGGACAGGTTTGTTTTTCTTTTCCATACACCGCCCATTGCTGCTGGAATGTTCCCAATTCACCGTCCGGTTG
This sequence comes from Alphaproteobacteria bacterium, assembly GCA_044227605.1. GTDB lineage: Bacteria > Pseudomonadota > Alphaproteobacteria > JAEUKQ01 > JAEUKQ01 > JAEUKQ01. The sequence continues at coordinate 5,490 of JBGAWJ010000084.1, read as the reverse complement.
CACATAATCCCTAACCGATGAACCGCCCGCTTGGATCGCTTTTTCCAGGGTGCGCCGGATCATTTGCCATAATTTTGTGACTTCATTCTTATTTAAACTTGCAGCTGGTCGGAATGGCAGGATACCTGCATAAAATAAACTTTCACAAGCATATATGTTGCCAACCCCTGCAATAATATGCTGGTTAAGCAACACCGTTTTAATGGGTGTTTGCCGCCCCTTTAAAACTTCGGCTAATTGACGCGCCCCAAAAGCAGGATCCAAAGGCTCTGGCCCTAATTCTTTCAGTAAGGGATAATTGGCCATTTGGTTTGAAGCGATTAAATCAACCAGCCCGAATCGGCGAGGATCGCGGAAATGGAACCAATCACCCCCCTCCATTTGCCAACCGAAATGATCGTGTTTATCCTTGGATATTGCAAGAGTTGAATGTATAATCCTTCCCGACATTCCCAAATGGATGAGCAGAATATATTGTCCTTCCAAAAATATCAGGATATACTTTGCCCGTCTTTTGATTGCATCCACGTGTTTACCCTCAATCCGGGAGATTAGATTGTCAGGCATTGGCTTACGTAAATCAGGGCGACTTATAAATACATGCCCGATAACCTTCCCCTGCATGTATTTTTCAAGTCCCCGGCACGTTGTTTCCACTTCAGGCAATTCCGGCATATCCCCATATCCTTTAATGACGAGATAAAATGAATAACCCCCAAGATACACAACAGGTTTGGTTTGGCAATCGCCTGGTGGATAAAGACAGTAAAACAACGATGGTCAAGGACGTTTTCAATCGGGTGGCCATAAAATATGATTTGATGAACGATCTTATGTCCTTGGGCATCCACCGCCTGTGGAAGAATGTGATGGTTTCTGTAGCCAACCCCCAACCCTATCAGCAAATCCTTGATGTGGCAGGTGGCACCGGTGACATCGCCTTACGCTTGGTGAAAGCGTGCGGCGGGATCCCCGCGATGCAAGCCAAGGGCGGCCAAGTTATTGTGGCTGATTTGACCCCGGCCATGTTGGAAATAGGACAGAAAAAAGCGCTTGATCAGGGCATTACCACCGGTATTTCGTGGGTTAACGCTAATGCCGAAAATATGCCGATTGCCTCCCAAACAATCGATTTATACACGGTGGCCTTTGGTTTACGCAATATGGGCAATATCGCCTCTGTACTCAAAGAAGCCTACCGCGTATTAAAGCCTGGCTCACGATTTTGTTGTTTGGAATTCAGCCCAAGTGCCCTACCTTTCCTGCAACGTTTATATGACCTTTACTCCTTTCACCTGCTGCCTAAATTAGGCCGTTTGGTTGCAAAAGATCAGGATTCTTATCTGTATTTAGTAGAAAGTATCCGTAAATTCCCCTCCCCCGAACATTTGGTTGATCAATTATCAGACGCCGGGTTTAAATATGTAGAATATCACAGTTTAACAGGCGGGATTGTAGCCATCCATACAGCATGGCGGGTGTAAGATCTTGCGTCATTCCATTCCCAACCTTCTTAGACTTTTATCTATTATTTTTACATTGGCCCGCCACGGTGCATTAGAGCCTGTTTTTATTTTGGTTCGAGGCAGCGGTCGCTTGGCTTTCCTGGTGTGGGTCGGCAGGATTTTTCAAGCCTTGATGTTCCAGGGCAACAAGCATGAACGCAGGGGTGAGCGTCTCCGAAAAGCTTTAACGGATTTAGGGCCCGCTTTTATCAAATTTGGGCAAACCCTTTCAACCCGTTCCGACCTCATCGGTGAGGAAATGGCAGCAGACTTAGCGATGTTGCGTGACCGCTTGCACCCTTTTCCTTATAAAATTGTTAGGCAAACCATCAAGCAAGAATTAGGCCAAGAACTCGAGGCTTTTTTTGTGGATTTTAACCCCACCCCGGTATCGGCCGCATCCATCGCCCAAGTCCATTTTGCCCGCCTGAAAAAGCCTTTGGCCAATAACATTGAGGAAGTAGCTGTCAAAATCCTGCGTCCGGGAATTGAGCAATCCTTCCTTCAAGACATGACCCTTTTTACTTGGGTTGCCCAATTACTCAACAGGCTGGTACCCAAATTACGGCGTTTAAAGCTTTTGGACATTACCAAAACTTTTACCGAGGTGATGGAACGGGAGATGGATTTACGCCTGGAAGCCGCCGCCGCCGCTGAATTAGGCAAGAATTTTGAAGGGGATATCACTTATAAGGTACCCGTTGTTGATTGGCGCTATACCTCGCAACGGGTGTTAACGCAAGAAAGACTAAGGGGCTGCAATATTGATGATAAAGACGCTATCGTCAAAGCCGGATTCCAAATTGATGCTGTTTTACAAAACGCCGCAGAAGTTTTCTTCAAACAGGTATTTCGGGACGGCTATTTTCATGGAGACCAGCATCCTGGCAACCTATTTGTTACCCTAAACGGCCATATGGGGGCGGTTGATTTCGGGATCATGGGGCGCTTAGATAAAAAAAGCCAATATTACCTGGTCGATATGCTGTTGGCTTTTCTAGAACGGGATTATCTAAAAGTTGCTAAAGTCCATCTGAATGCAGGTTATATTCCCCCCGATACGTCACTTGAAAATTTTGCGCAATCCTGCCGCGCTATTGGTGAGCCGATTTTTGGGTTATCCTTGAATGAAATTTCCTTAGCCAATTTATTAACCCAGTTATTCCGTCTGGCCAGAACCTATCACATGGAAGTCCAACCTCAATTACTGCTGTTGCAAAAAAACATGTTGATGGCGGAGGGCATCGGTCGCAGCCTAAACCCCAATTTGAATATTTGGGTTTTAATACGGCCCATGATTACCGATTGGATGCGGGAAAACCGGGGCGTGGAAGCGCGGCTGATCAACATGGCAGAACAAGGAATAAAATTGGTAGAAAAAATACCAGTTTTAATGACAAAATTAGAACAAAGCCTTGATTTATGGCGACAACAGGCAGCCATTACCCAATGCCATTCAAATACCAGGTATCGTTGGTTGCGTCAGCTGAATAGCACCCTGCTATGGTCAGCCATTTTAGCATTGGCTGCGTGGTTTATTTTTCATCCGTAATTAACATTAGGGCGTTTTTTGATGAAGCAAATTCTTCTGATTATCAGTGGCGGGATTGCCGCTTATAAAAGTTTGGAACTGATCCGGCGATTGAAACAAATACATGGGATGGGTGTGCGGTGTGTTTTAACAGAAGCGGGCAGCCAGTTTATTACCCCCCTATCATTAACTGCAATCAGTGGGGAGAAAGTTTTTTCTCATTTGTTTTCGCCCGATGATGAGCAATTCGGGCATATTCAATTAAGCCGGTCAGCGGATTTAATTGTGGTGGCTCCCGCCACGGCTGATATCATGGCAAAGCTTGCTTGCGGCTTGGCCAATGATTTGGCCAGCACCCTTTTACTCGCAACCGATAAGCCGGTCTTGCTGGCCCCTTCCATGAATATCAAAATGTGGGAACATCCCGCCACCCAGGAAAATATCACCCGCCTAAGGCAACGAGGGGTGTTTTTCACCGAGCCCGGCAGTGGTGATTTGGCGTGCGGAGAAAAAGGCATAGGACGTATGGCGGAACCACACCAAATTATTGAAAAAATTTTTAGTCTGCTATCACCGGATTTTTCAGCAAAACCTTTGGCAGGATTAAAAGCCTTAGTTACGACAGGGGCAACCCATGAAGCCATTGATCCGGTGCGCTTCATCAGTAATTATTCTTCGGGAAGGCAAGGCTGTGCTATTGCCGAAGCTTTGTCAAATGCAGGGGCTAAAGTCTTAATTATTGCAGGCAAAAGTGTCTCATATTTCCCCAGTTATATTCCTATAACTATTACAAAAACAGCACAGGAAATGTTTGATGCGTGCCATAAAAATTTACCTGTCGATATTGTGGTTGCCGCCGCTGCAGTAGGAGATTGGCGTTTAGAGGAAACTTTCGCCCAAAAAATGAAGAAAAATCCTGCAGAAAATACTTTAACCTTAAAATTAATAAAGAACCCGGATATATTAGCCAGCATTGCCAATTTACCTCCAGATAAAAGACCAAAGCTAGTTATTGGCTTTGCTGCTGAAACAGAAAACCTGTTGGAAAATGCGCGGCTTAAGCATCAGCAGAAAAAATGTGACTGGATCGTTGCCAATCCGGTTAATCAGGATGAATATGTTTTTAATAGCCTTTATAATACGGTCACAGTTATTACCCACCAGGAGCAGGAGGACTGGCCCAAAATGACCAAACGAGAGGTTGCCAACAAACTGGTTGAAAAAATAGTGGCTTTCTTTCAATCTTCCCAAGATTAATTGGGCAAAATAATTTTTTCATTCTTTTAAGCGAGTATCCTTTAATGTCCCCCTCAACAGTTAAAATTACCATCCAACGGCTGCCCCACGGCAAACATCTTGCTTTACCGCAAGCAGCAACCGGGCAAAGTGCAGGAATGGATTTATGTGCCGCCATCGATAAACCTATCACCATCCAGCCAGGCAAAAGGGCGTTGGTCCCAACCGGTATTGCCGTGGCCCTGCCCGCAGATTGTGAGGCACAAATACGCCCAAGGTCAGGGCTTGCGTTGAAACACGGGGTTACCATCTTAAACAGCCCCGGTACAATCGATGCGGATTACCGTGGGGAGATTGGTGTCATTTTGATCAATCACGGCGAACAGCCATTTGTAGTTGAGCCAGGGCAGCGGATCGCCCAAATGGTCATCGCTGTTTATCAGCGCGCTATTTGGCAAGAGGCCGAGGAACTGACTAACACGGAGCGGGGCACCGGTGGATTCGGTTCAACCGGCGTGCAGCATCCGCGGGTGAAAACCTAATTTCCATCCTTAGCCTTAATCACTCTTATCACGAAGATGGATGACTTAACATATGATCCCGCCCCTTAATGACCAGCAACTAGAACGTTATTCGCGCCAAATTATTTTGGATGAAATCGGCGAAGAAGGCCAGCAACGTTTGCTAGGGGCGAAGGTTTTGGTCATCGGCGCCGGGGGGCTTGGCTCCCCTGTCCTGCTATATCTGGCAGCGGCTGGCATCGGCCAATTAGGGGTGGTGGATGATGACGTTGTTGATCGCTCCAACCTTCAACGTCAAATTATCCACACCACCGCAAGAATTGGACAAAATAAGGCCTATAGTGCCGCTCAAACGCTTGGCTCCCTAAACCCTGACATCCAACTTCATATTCATCCCGAACGGATCACCGCAGCAAATATCCGTCCCATTTTTTTACCCTACGATTTAATTATTGATGGCAGTGACAATTTCCCCACCCGTTATCTCGTTCATGATGTTTGTTTCTTTTTGAAAAAACCCTTGCTATCTGCCGCCCTTTTACGTTTTGAAGGGCAGATAACCACTTGGAAAGGCTATCTAGGCCATCCCCACCCCTGTTATCGGTGTCTTTTTCCAGAGGCACCCGCCACAGGAACAGTGCCGAGATGCCAAACGGCCGGGATTTTAGGTTCTAAGCTTGCTGCGACTGGTCAGCCG
>JBGAWJ010000083.1:0-6935 GCA_044227605.1 Alphaproteobacteria bacterium | reverse complement strand
ACCCAGACGGCATTGGTTTGCCTACAGAAATCCAACAAATGCTTTACCAATTGTTTGCCGATTCCCAATTTGCGCGCATCTTCCCGCACGTACAAATCATTGAAAATCCAAGCTTTTTGCATGCTAACGGAAGACCAGGTGGGGTACAGTTGGCAAAATCCCATGATTTGCCGCTGGTCTGATTCCGCCACAAAAATCGTGGAATCTTGCTTGATCAGCCGCTGCTGCATAAATAGCGTGGCCTGGGCCAAATTATCTGGCTGCTCATAAAAACGGCGGTATAAGTTGAATAATGCGGCCAAGGCGTTCAAGTCAGTATGTTGCGCCAAACGCATGATGGAGGTTTTTGTCATCTTGCTGCTTTCTTTTCCTACCGAATAAATCTTTTCGTGGTCACCTTATAAAAGGCAAAAATCAATTCTATATTCATTCTATGCCATAACCAATAACCAATTGAAGGAAATCATCATGACCATTGCTATCATTACCGGCGGCAGCCGTGGGCTTGGGAAAAGCACGGCCTTGCATTTGGCCGATCGCGGCGTTGACATCATCTTAACCTATAACAGCAAGCAGGCTGAGGGCGACAAAGTGGTGAAAGAAATTACCGCTAAAGGTCGTAAGGCCATCGCTTTGCAGCTTGATGTAACCAACAGCGCCTCTTTTTCAGGCTTTGTCATTGCTGTCAAACAAGCGTTGCAATCAAACTGGCGGCGCCTGGATTTTGATTTCCTGGTGAATAATGCTGGCAGCGGCATTCACGCCTCATTCATGGAAACCACCGAAGAGCAGTTTGACCAATTGATGAAAATGCATCTAAAAGCACCATTTTTTCTTAGCCAGAAAATATTGCCCCTAATGAAAGATGGGGGTCGTATCATTAATGTATCAAGCGGTCTTGCCCGTTTCAGTTTCCCTGGCTATTCGGCTTACGCAACCATGAAAGGCGGGGTTGAGGTTTTAACCCGTTATATGGCCAAGGAGCTAGGCAAACGCAAAATCACCGTGAACACCATTGCCCCGGGCGCCATTGCAACGGACTTTGGCGGCGGTGCCGTCCGCGATAATAAAGAAATAAATGCGGCCATTGCCAGCCAAACTGCTTTGGGTCGGGTTGGCTTGCCCGATGATATCGGCGGTGCCGTCAGTGCCTTGCTGCTCGATGAAAGCGGCTGGATCAACGGCCAGCGGATTGAAGCATCGGGGGGGATGTTGCTTTAAACCCACAGCGATGAAAGCTGTTGGCCGCGTTACCAGCAGCTTTCAACATCGGAAATGATGATAAAATTGCTGGAGAGCGTAGGATGAACCTACATTGGCTGGGCCAAGGGTGGTAGAGACCATTGGCAAATCTGTTGATCGATTCAAAACAGCAATATTCCTAAGATTTTTTCAGGTCACGATAGAAATTTTCGTGGGGGCCTAGTCCCAACAATGTCAGGGTGATTGTCTGGTTTGCAAAGCTATAGGCCAGCAATGTGAGCTGTTTGACCATTTTGAATTTGTAGACAAAAATACCGGAAAGATCGCCAATTTTTGCCTCGCCCACCTTGGTATTTTGCATAATTGTCTTGACCGCTTCATCAAGAGCTTTTTTTTGATTGGCATGCAGTCTCTTGACGGCTTTTTTAAACTCGTTGGTTTGGATGATTTGCATAGGTGATTACCCAAACTCATAAGGGGTAACCTGCCCATTTTCAACTTCCAGTTGGGCAATCAAAATATCTTTGATAAAACGATAGGGCAAATCTGGGTTTTCCTCGGCAATTTTACCAATACGTGACCAATATTCGATCTGTTTGGGAACCGACCGGCTATATACATCGGCATAACGCCGCGCCTCACGCACCAATTCGTCCGAAAGTTTGATGGTTGTTGCCATAGCACCTCTCCTAATATTAATACCCCATTATGGCGCAAAAGGCGTACAAAAGCAACCTTATAATGCAAGGCAAAAAATTCTTAGGCAAAACCAGAAGTTTTACAGGGTCATGTCTTCTATGGACCGGAGAATTTGGTGGAGAGAGTAGGATTCGAACCTACGTAGGCCGGAGCCAATGGTTTTACAGACCATCCCCTTTAGCCACTCGGGCATCTCTCCATATCTTTGAAATATATTGGCTATATTTTCAGTGGGCTAAGAAACAACCGCTAGATTTGTCGGATTACGCCAATTTGTCAACCACAAATTCATCCCATGAAAAACTTATTTACAGGAAAGGTTATTTCAGGAAAGGTGAGTGATAAGAAATTCATTCCCGTCAAAACATAACCCCAGGTTGATATGCAAAAACAACGCCCCCCCAAGCATCCATCCCCCGCTTCCGCCCCCGAAAATTCTGGTAAAAGCAAGGACTATTGGATGTATGGCACCCATGCGGTGCACGCAGCCCTATCAAACCCGAAACGGACAATCAAGCGCCTGGCCTCCACATCTCCCCAGCAATTGCCGGGGGTTTTTGGGGAACTCGCCAAAAAACGCCGCTTAACGATTGAGCAAATTGACACCTATTATCTGCAAAAATGCGCCCCGAATGCAGTGACGCAAGATATCATAGCCCTGGTTAGCCCCTTGGCTGAGGCTGATATCGACACGGTCATGGAAACGAATGTGCCGGAACAGCCTATCACCTTGGTCATTCTTGACCAAGTTACCGATCCGCAAAATGTCGGCGCCATTTTAAGGTCATGTGCGGCCTTCGGGGCCGCCGCCGTCATTTTAACCGATCATCACAGCGCCCCTGAAAGCGGCGCGTTGGCCAAGGCAGCCTCGGGCGCTTTGGATGTCACACCGATCATCAAGGCCGCCAACCTTAGTAGGTTTATGGAACAATTGAAAAAAGACGGGTTTTGGTGCGTGGGGCTTAGCCATGATAGCCTGGATGCCATCGGGGCGGTGGAATTGCCGCAAAAGATTGCTTTAGTGTTGGGGGCGGAGGGCAGCGGCCTGCGCCGCTTGACCCGCGAACATTGTGATTTGATGGTGCATCTGCCCACTTTGCCACCCATTGACCAGTTGAATGTTTCCAATGCGGCCGCTGTTTCCCTGTATGAAATCCGCCGACAACATTTATTGCTTGCCGCCCCCTAAAATTTCATGGTTCAATCATATCCACCTTTTAATAAAGGATAAGCCGATGCGATTTTTAAGGTATATGGCCTGGTTTTCCTGCTTGATCGCGGGCGTTATCTTTTCACCCTTATTGGCCTTGGCCATCGATCCGGCGTCACAAGAATGGTTTAGACAGGTGGATTGGAATAAAGACCAGCAATTAACCTATGGCGAGGTGGACAGCGAATGCCTACAACGCTTTAACCGCCTGGATGGCAATCAAAACAACCAGTTAAGCCTGGCTGAAATCAGCGCTTTTCTAGAATTTTATACCAGGGCCGATAAAAAGCAGCTGCAAACCATGATCCAGCAACGTTTTACCTTGATCGACGCTAACCAAAACCAACAAATCAGCCGTGGCGAATGCTTGAATTTCAACCGGCAATTAATGGGCGGGTGCGATGCCGATCATAACGGGGTGTTAACTTACGGGGAATGGGAAGCGTGTATTAACAAGAATTTCAAAAACTAATACCTTGTATATCTGGGGAAACAAAAATTTTAAAACAAAGCTAAAATATGACCCGGGGAGGCTAAAATGAATAACACTAGTTTACAAATAACAGAAAAAAAACGTCGTTCGCCTTTAATTTTAGAGAAATTGCTTGATAATGGATATCTTAGAAAAAGCCAAAAAATTTCCGCTGCAACTTATAATTGCCAGGTATAGTAAAGATCACTCTTTACCACTTGATTTAGCAGCCAGCCATGCAAAAGAGCTTGTACGTTTTCTTACGGTTTGTGGCATAAATCCTCATAAAAAATATACCATGCCTGGACCTATAGATGAATTCTGGCATACTTTTCTAATGTTCACTAAAGAATATTCGGATTTTTGTCATCAAATTGCTGGGCGCTTTCTTCACCATATTCCAGCTACACCCTTAAAAAACGAAGATGAAAGAAAGAATGCTCTGGCAGGATACAAAGAGTTTCTCAAAACCTACCAAAAGGTTTTTCATGAGGAACCCCCGAAGATTTACTGGCCTAATCCAAAAGCACCTACCTTACATAGCAGGGGTTGTGCGAACTCGCATGATTGTTTTGGCGGCTGTTTTGGTGGCTGTTTTGGCTGTCGTCCCGTTTAGTGGGAAGGCCATAAAATTTTTATATAAAGTTGAAAATTTTAAAAGGATGCTTTTAAAGCTCGCTCCTTTCTCGAGGAATTTTAATGAAAATTATGCTGGTTGGTAAGTACCCTCCTATCCAGGGGGGTACTAGTCGCGCTACTTATTGGAGTGCCCATGACTTGGTGGAGAGTGGTCACGAGGTAGAAGTGATATCGAATAATTTTGAAGTTGAACCTACTTTTAGGCAGTTTCTTGATCAAGACGATATCAGACACCTGACAGAAACAACTTCAAAGGGTAAAATTACTCTAAAGAGTACGTGTTTGGAGAACGTTCTTTATATTCCTCAAGCTAATCCTTATTTGTCTAAATTAATTGGTCTAACGCTTGAAAGTGCTCAATCATTTAAACCAGATATCATTGTTGGATGGTATTTGGAACCTTATGGGGTAGCAGCAGCAATTGCTTCAAGTTTTTATAATATCCCCCTCATTTTAATGCATGCAGGAAGCGACGTTGATCATTTAGCAAAACATCCCAATCTTAAAGAAACTTATAAAGAAATTATCAAAAAATCTCAGTATGTTTTAACTTCGCCTTTTGCAGAACTGAGAAGTGAGGTACTTAAAGACTTAGGTTTAAAGGAAGAGCAAACACTTCATCTTGGAACTTGTGCTATTGAACAACCTTTCGTCACCAATAAGATAGGAATAAATGTAAATGAATTCTTAGAAAATTGTTCTTCATTTTTTGATGAAATGTCTTTTGACAAAAAACTTATTTTAGCTGTTAAGACTCTTAACAAAAAACCATTTGCTACTACTTCTTATCCGGTGGTAGGAATTTATGGTAAAGTTGGTGGCTCAAAAGGTTCTTTTACACTATTAAAAGCTCTTGAGATACTTGCGCAGAAGAAAATAGAATTCCGTTTTTTAACAATGTCCTCCGGCTGGCCTCATTTATTACAGCGGTATTATGAAATAATAACACAATCAAAAGAATTATATGCTAGGACCTGGATTTTACCTCCTTTAGCTCCTTGGCGAGTTCCAAATTTTTTACAAACTTGTGACATGATATTTTTTCTAGAAAATAATTTTTCTGTTAAATTTCATAACCCTCGTGTTCCTAGAGAAGTATTGGCTGCTGGAAAATGTTTAGTTTTATCCACAGATAAAATAGAAAACCTTGGATTTGGCGATGGATTAATTGATGGTGAAAATGTCATTTTGATTGAAGATCCAAACAACCCCGAGGCTTTAGCCGAAAAGCTTAGTACTTATTTATTAAATAAAGAACGCCTCAAGGCTATTGCTTGGCATGGGAAAGGATTATCAAAAGTTGTTGAATCACATTTACCGAGTCTTCCCGCCATAGTACGACTTGCCAATGATTGGGCTAATTATAAAAATAAAAAGCCCGTTGAATTGGAAGGAGCAAAAAAGAAAGCAAAGAGATGACATCAGGTAAATCCTCCTCTTCATACTTTAAATCAACAACATTCGTTATATGGCAATTTGTCTGGCCAAATTTGCCGCAGCGAACAAAAATTGGTTTGGGCGTCCTGTTGGCGACGATTCTATTGGCCGGTGTTTTAACCGCCACTACTCCTATTCCTTTCAAATATTTTATTGATTCTTTGTCTTCAGGAACAATTCATCAGATCGACCTAATCTATTTTGCCTTACCCCTAACCTTGCTGATTTATGCAGGATTATTTTTCCTGTTGCGATCATTGGGTGAAGCCCAGATCTTTTTTTATGGTATCCAAGAGCAGAAAATTTTAAACGCTTTGCGCTTGGCTTATTTGCGTCATCTGCATCAGCTACCTTTATCTTTCCATATCAATAAGAAAATCGGCGAGAAAGAGGAAATTCTGGGCCAAACCATCAATGCCGTTCGCACTTTGTTTACGGCATTTTTCCAAAATATCTTGCCTATCATATTTGAAATGACCAGCATTCTGCTGTTGGTAAGCTTTTTCTATTCTTGGTTATATTTAGCAGTTTTGGGCAGTTGTTTACTGATTTATTTGATCGTCATGATCAAAGGCGCCAATATTTTAGCCAATAACCAACGGCAAAATCGTGATATCTTGATAGAATCGCGTGGGTTGGCGGGGGATTATATGGTCAATATTGAAACCACCAAAATCTTCGCCGGTGAAACCTATTGTGAAGATAAATATCAAAAGATATTGCAGAAAACGGATCAAACTGCTGTCATTTTTTTCCGCAACCGCAGCCTAATTGGCTTTAGCCAAATTTTTCTGTTAACGATTGCCCTGCTGGCCATCAACAGCTTGGCTTTGATGGATTATCGGCAAGGATTGATCAGCGTGGGTGGCCTGGTTTTGGTAAATACCTATTTATTACAATTATTCCGCCCGTTGGAGCGCATGAATTTTTCTTACCGTGAAGTTCGCAACGCATGTGTGGTGCTTGAGAAAACCGCTGAATTTTTTACCGCATTGCCGGAAAAATCGGGCAATAAGCAGCTGCCACCAAACCCCTTTCCCTTATCTATAAAATTTGAACAGGTCGATTTTTCCTATCAGCAAAAATCCATTTTACAAGATATCACATTTTTTCTTGAACCCGGCCATACCATTGGAATTGTGGGAGAAACCGGAGCTGGTAAAACCAGCTTGATTCGGCTGATATTGGGCTTAATTAAACCTAGCATCGGTCATATCAAAATTGACGATATTCCCCTAGAAGATTTAAACCTTGTCAAGTTGCGCCAAGAAATTG
>JBGAWJ010000082.1:373-6973 GCA_044227605.1 Alphaproteobacteria bacterium | reverse complement strand
AAGGTTTTTTCACAAAAATTACGAAACTCGAGTCTTACAAAAGTGGCCTTGTCATCACCCAAGCAACAACCTATTTATTTACTGGGCATCATCGGCTTATTATTAGTTAGCATAACAATTATTTCAGGATCGCTAGTGGCTGGCTTGGATGGCGGGTTGATATATAATACATTCCCCTTGATGGGCGGCAGGGTCTTACCAGAGGAGTTTCTACAAGATCGCTCTTTCTGGTATGTGCTTTTAGAAGAACCGGCAGGTGTTCAATTTTTGCATCGCGCGATAGTTTTTCTAAGCTTCGGGTTTGGCATTTTTTATTGGGTAAAATGCCATCGCCATCCTGATAATAACATACGACGTGCGACCCATATGGGCCTATTAGCAATGATCATCCAAATATGTATAGGGGTAACCACCTTGCTGATGGTTGCCCCCCTACCCTTGGCTTTGCTACATCAAACGGGAGCTGTCATTGTTTTATCAAGTTGGGTATGGATATTATATACCCTGCAAAATTATAATTTATCTCTTAAACTAAACCAAAGCATGGCCGCCACTTGCAATGGCCAACGCAACAATGTTCCGCCAGGAAATGGCTGATTGGGAAGAGAGGCTATTAAATTAAACCGCTTGAGTTCACCTGTAATAGCTTCAGCAATTAACCGGCCTGCCAAGCCTGTCATACTCAGCCCCTGCCCTGAATATCCATGGGCATAATAAAAACCAGGAAATAACTGGCCGATATCGGGAAGGCGTGTAGTAGTAATCGCCAATTTCCCCCCCCAAGCATAATCAATTTTAATATCCTCCAATTGTGGGAAAGTACGTAACATGAATTTTCTGACAAATTCCTTCATATTATGGGGAGGATGATTGGTATAAGTTTCCCCGCCTCCATAGATTAATCGATAATCTTTAGAAAAGCGGTAATAATTAACCACAAATTTTGTATCACAAATGGCCAAATTTTGTTTGATTAATTGCTGGGCTTTTTCTATTCCCAAAGGCTCGGTCGCTAAAATAAAATTAACAATTGGCATAATCCGAGATGCCAATTTTTTTTGCAACTTAAAAAGATATGCATTGCAGCACATGACCACTTTTTTAGCATGGATTTCCCCCTGTAGGCTGCGAATCACATACCCTGATCCTGAATCCGTTCTTTTAACCTCAATAACCCGGGTTTTTTCGTAAATTTTAATTCCGTTTTTTTGGCAAGCAGCCGCCAATCCCAACGCATAATTTAAGGGATGCAGATGCCCCGCCCCGCTATCAATCATCCCTCCGCAGTAATTTTTGCTTGCCACTATTTCTTGGATTTCTTCTTTTTTTAAAAACCGGGCGTGCGGATAGCCAAATATTTTTTGAGCAACTTCGACATCTTCTAAAAGACAAGGCAAATGAGAGGATTTTGCCGCAGCCACCAATAAGCCCGGTTGATAATCACATTGAATGTGATATTGCCGCAAGCGGGAAAGAAGGATTTCTTTGGCTTCCTCTGATAAAGCCCATAGTTCTTTCGCTTTGGCTTCGCCAAACATTGTAATAAGTTCGCTTGCTGTTAAACGCAGCCCCGCATGAACTTGCCCCCCATTCCTACCAGAGGCGCCGAAAGCAACTGTTTCGGCTTCTAATATAACTGCTTCAATACCCTTTTGCTGCAACTCTAAAGCCGTATTTAACCCGCTATAGCCGCCACCAATGATACACACATCTACTTTACTGTTCTTATCTAGTACCGGGAAGGCAAGTTGTTGATTAGCCGTTGCATGATAATATGAATTTAATAAAAAACGATCCGGCATATTTTTTCCTAACTCACCCAGATATGTCTTTAATGCAACACATCTCATATTTTAGGTTTAAGGCTCTATAATTACATTGAATAAAATGATTTATTCGACTAGCTTTCATGGGTCATATGTCCATGAATAATGAATAAGATATTAAACAAAGACAACTTAAAAAAAATTATTAAGCGGTGGCTGATTTAGCCAGTTGTTGCGCCATGTTTCGGTTGAGTGGGCAAAATATTTTACCTATATTTTATCATGGCACTATTCAAACAAAAAATATCCCTTCCTGCTTTACCTCTATCCGTTGGAAAAGTGGTACATTCCCGGGACTCTATCGTTAATCAATTCAAAATTTTTTATGATGAAAACAAAACCTATAGACAATAGCTCAAATAATTCCTTAAAACCAATTTTATCGTTGCCAAAAACGCCTTGGGCTTTTGTCTGGTTTTTTGTGCGTCATAAATTTGCTATCCATTACATTTTCATCATTTTAGCGATCTTGTTGGGTAGGGTATTTGATACCTTAGAACCTTATTTTATTAAAAAACTGATCAATGCTTTAGCATCCAATGATGTGGTATCCATCAAGCAAAGTGAAACCATGTATTGGTTTATTTTATTGATTGCTGCCTGGTTGCTGGGTTCTTTATTTTTTCGTATTCAAAATATTATTGATATACGTACGGCACCTTATTTACGGGAAACCGTACAGAATCATATGTTTGGATATTTGCTGGGCCATTCCCCAAGGTACTTTCAGGATAATTTTGGGGGTAAATTAGGGCAAAAAGTTAAAGAAGCGGCTAAAGCTTGTATGAACATCTTGGAAATGATCACGGTCAAGATGGTTGGGTTAGTTTCCCTGATGTCCGTCTCAAGCGTATTACTTATCCAGCAAAACCCTAAATTCGCTATTGTCTTGGGAATCTGGGTTGGCATTTATATTATCGTATCGATATTGCTGGCCAGACGCTGCGTTAGTCTTTCCGCTTCTTTCTCCGCACAAGGCAGTATTGTTTCCGGTAAAATGGTGGATGCGATAGGCAATGCCGAAAGTATTCGGGCTTTTGCCCAGTGGCGGCATGAACGTGTAAAGCTTGGAGAAGCCTTCGCTGAAGAACGTCGACGCTCCATCACCTTACGCTGGTTTTTAATTGCCATGCGGGTTTTTCAAGCGGTTGCCATTCTTACCATGATCGCCACCTTAAGTTATATGGCCATCAGTGAAGTAATCGCTGGCCAGATGGATATCGGCACCTTCAGTATGGTTTTTGGCTTAACCTCTTTTATTTCCATGAATGTATGGGGTTTATCCAATGAGTTGCTTGATTTCTTTGAGGCGATTGGCACCTTAACCGAGTCACTTGATTTGGTTACCAAACCTCATGAAATTACTGATAAAACCAACGCAAAACAGTTAGTGGTCAAGCAAGGAAAAATTGAATTCATCGGAATGAATTATAATCACCCCGATGGGTTGCAACAATTTCGTGATTTTCACTTAACCATTAATCCTGGAGAAAAGGTTGGCTTAGTTGGCCCTTCTGGTGCTGGCAAAAGTACTTTGATCAAATTATTGCGGCGTCATTTTGAGCCGAATTCTGGTAAGATTTTGATTGATGGACAAAATATCCAGGAAATAAGCTGGGATTCTTTGAATGAAAATATTGCGGAAGTTTCTCAAAATCCTTCCGTTTTTCACCGGCCAATTATGGAAAACATCCGGTATGGCAATTTGCAAGCCAGCGATGCGGCAGTAGAATTGGCTGCAAAGCAGTCTTACTGTTATGATTTTATTATGAGTCGCTCCAGCGGGTATAATACGATTGTGGGTGAACGCGGCATCAAACTTTCCGGCGGGGAACGCCAGCGGATTGCCATTGCCCGGGCAATTTTGAAAAATGCGCCAATTGTTATTTTGGACGAAGCCACGTCTGCCCTTGATTCCGAATCAGAATATTTAATTCAGCAAGCTTTTAAGCATTTAATGCAAGGACGTACGGTGATTGCCATTGCCCACCGTTTATCAACGATTGCCGGAATGGACCGCATCCTTTATCTAGAGGCTGGTCAAGTGCTGGAACAAGGCAATCATCAGGAATTGCTTCAGAAAAAAGGGAAATATGCGGCCCTTTGGAACCGTCAAGTGGGTGGTTTTATTGCCCCAACGTAAAATTTGAAAAAGCAAGCAAATTGCTACGGATATTTAATACGGATTTTCTTGCTACCTTCCGACAAAAGATCACGAATCTCTCGTAATAAAATTTCCTGTTGCGTAGGTGATAGTGGTAATTTTTCTTTTTTAACAGCAACTTTATTAAGGGCCTTAATCAGCAAAAATACAGCAAAGCCTATAATACAAAATTGAATGAAGTTGTTAAAGAAAGCGCCGTATTGGATAACTGCTTTGCCAGTCTGGTCTAATTTCCAAGAAAGTGCAGAGAAATCAATCCCGCTGAGAAGATATCCTAACGGGGGCATTAGGATATCTTTAACCAGTGATTCAATAATTTTTCCGAAAGCAGTACCAATAATAATCCCCACCGCTAAATCAACAACATTGCCGCGCATTAGAAATTTTTTAAATTCTTGAAACATTTTGTTCCTCTGCTTTAATGGTTTTTATTTTTGTAGTAATTATTTGATAAATATTCCTTGGCGAAGCCCCTCATTTTGGATATTAAATCAAACTGATTAATCACTTGATAATCTTTTATTGTTAAGATCGACGGAATGTATACTGTTTTTTTATTAATTTGTTCCAATATATTTATGACATTCGCTTGGTATGGCCATTTAAAAAATCCATCCTTGAGTTTATGGAAAGCCATTCTGATCAGCTGGGGTATCGCTTTTTTTGAATATTGCTTGATGGTACCGGCCAATCGATTGGGTTACGGCCCCTTTAATGCCGCTCAACTCAAAATCATCCAAGAAGTCATTACCATGACTGTTTTTGCCATATTTGCTGTTTTTTATTTAAAAGAACAGATTGGTTGGAATTATTTTGCCGCTTTCTTATGCTTGATGGGGGCTGTCTATTTCATCTTTGCTTTCAAATAAAAGCTTTCATAGCGCCATGCCATCAAGCATTTATCCCCTATTTACGTTTTTTACCTTGCGAACTTTTAGCAAATAGCGAAGAACCTGATTTTGTCTTATGGTTTTTTTTTGCGCTAAAAGCTGTTGGGGAAGGCAGCACCGGCACTTCTAATTCGGCGGACTGCAGCCTACGCATTTCATCGCGCAATCGCCCCGCTTCTTCAAATTCTAAATCGGCCGCTGCTATTTTCATCCGTTCTTCTAAATCAGCGATGACCTTTTGTAAATTATGGCCAAGATGATGAAAAATTTCCTCAGATATTTTGGTATCAACCGTAACATGGTCTTGTTCATAAACACTTTGCAAAACATCATGAATGGATTTTCTTATAGATTCTGGAGTAATGCCATGTGCAGCATTATATAATTGTTGTTTTTCCCGCCGGCGGTTTGTTTCACCTAGTGCTTTCTCCATTGATTGCGTTACCTTATCCGCATATAAAATAACGCGGCCGTCAATATTTCGTGCTGCTCGCCCAATCATTTGGATGAGGGCAGTTTGCGAACGCAAAAAACCTTCCTTGTCTGCATCCAAAATTGCCACGAGCGCACATTCGGGGATATCAAGCCCTTCCCTTAATAAGTTAATACCTACCAAGACATCAAAAACACCCAAGCGCAGGTCGCGGATAATTTCAATGCGTTCCAACGTTTCAATGTCGGAGTGGAGATAACGCACCTTCAGCCCTGATTCTTGTAAATATTCGCTTAAATCCTCGGCCATTTTTTTTGTTAAGGTGGTAATTAAAACCCGTTGGCCTTTAGCGGCAACTTGGCGGCATTCTGCCATCACATCATCCACCTGGGTTTCAATCGGGCGGATAATGCAAACCGGATCAATTAATCCGGTAGGCCTAATCACCTGTTCAACAAAAATGCCCTCTGTCTTATTTAATTCCCATGGCCCGGGTGTCGCTGAAACAAAAATGCTATCGGGGCGCATTTGCTCCCATTCTTCAAATTTTAACGGACGGTTATCTAAACAAGATGGCAAACGAAACCCGTAATTGGATAAAGTGGATTTTCTGGAAAAATCGCCCTTATACATGCCGTTCACTTGCGGAACAGTCACATGGCTTTCATCAATAAATAAAAGCGCATCTTGTGGCAAATATTCGAATAAGGTCGGTGGTGGTTCACCTGGTTGACGACCCGTCAAATAACGGGAATAATTTTCAATACCGGCACATATCCCGGTTGCCGTGAGCATTTCCAAATCGAAGGCTGTCCGCTGTTGCAAGCGCTGCGCTTCTAACAATTTCCCTTGATCATTAAGAATGACCAGTTGGCTTTTCAAATCTTGTTGAATTTGCCTTATAGCTTTTTCCATTGTAGGTTTTGGGGTCACATAATGGCTGTTGGCATAAATTTTAATAAAATCCAATTTGCTTATTTTTTCACCCGTCAACGGATCAAATTCTACTATAGCTTCAATCTCATCATCAAAAAATGATAATTGCCAAGCGCGATCCTCTAAATGGGATGGAAAAATTTCAATACTGTCCCCTCTTACCCGGAAGGCACCACGCTGAAAAGCAATATCATTCCTTTTATATTGAATTTCCACCAATTGCCTTAATAACTGGTTCCGCTCAATCCGCTTGCCCTTTTCTAAGGAAATAGTCATTGCCGCATATGTTTCAGGTGACCCAATCCCATAAATGCACGAAACGCTAGCCACAATAATCACGTCTCGCCGTTC
>JBGAWJ010000082.1:0-363 GCA_044227605.1 Alphaproteobacteria bacterium | reverse complement strand
AACAAAATATTCAACGGCATTATGGGGGAAAAAAGACTTCATTTCCGAATATAGCTGAGCCGCCAAGGTTTTATTAGGTGCCATGATCAAAGCCGGACGCTGTAATGTTTGGATAATATGGGCCACCGTAAAGGTTTTACCCGAACCGGTTACCCCCAAAAGCACCTGATTTTTTATACCTTCCTCTAACCCTTGAACCAATTGTTTAATAGCTAATGGTTGGTCACCAGCTGGCCGATAATCAGAGACAATTTCAAATTTATGACCCTGAGCAAATTGTTTTTCTTGAATACCCGGTTTACTTAAAAGCGGATCATGCCTGCGCATTTCTATGCCCTTGATTCATGAGTGGTATGGATTAAT
>JBGAWJ010000081.1:0-7096 GCA_044227605.1 Alphaproteobacteria bacterium | reverse complement strand
TCCCACCGCCAAAATCGATAATTTGGCGGCCAATCGGGTGATCATCATCCAAGGCGCTATTAGCTTGGGCAATACTGTTATTACAATGGATACAAACACTGCCGTGATTGGAGGTGGTTCGAATGTGGCCATTGTGGGGGTGACCAGCGGCCGTAAAGGCACTTTCCTTACCCCGGGTGCTCGCAGCGTGGTGACGCAAACCAATAATGTTGCGGCGGTTTTTTCTGCTAATGGTCGCAATAATGTGATTTTCCAAGGTTTTGATATTCATGGTACGGGCGTAGCTGAGCGGGGCATTTTGTTTGACTTGAATTCTGACAACGGCCGGGTACGTAACCTTTATATTAGGAATGTTACCAATCACGGAGTGTTGATTACTAATGATTCAGATAATGCGTTGCTTGCGGATGTGCGGATTAGCGACGCTGGCTCGCTTCTCGATGGGGCTATTGAGGTGGACAATGCTAAAAATGCCCGGATTGAAGGGGCAACAATAGAGAGAATGAATGTTGCTGCCATTGGCATTGAATTAGCCAATGCTGATGGTACGTTTATTACCGGCGCAACCATCAGTGATAATAATGGCGATAGCCTCCATGGGATACTTATCAGGGATAACAATGTAGATCAAGATATTACGGTGCAAAACAGTAACATTTTCAATGTTAGCGGTGATGGTATCCGCGTCGCGGGCACCACCATCGGCAATATCCGCTTGTTGGATTTGCAAATAACCGCTGGCCCTACCAGCGATGATGGCATTTTTATCATGGACGGCGCTGATAATGTATTGTTAAGCAATATTACTATAAGAGGGGCCAATATTGTTGGCAGCGCGGCGGTAGATGTTAGGCCAGGTTCGCAAAACATCCAGCTTCAAAATGTGCGTGCTCAAAACTGGACAACTGGTTTTGCTTTTACCGACGCTACCAGTTCCGTCGTCGATCTGGGTGGCAATAGCTTTACTGCCGTTGGTGCGCAAAACGCTTGTGATGGCACGCTTGATGTGGTTGGAGGAGTTAACGTAACCGTCACCAACACCAGTATGTCAACACTCTGCCGTTAATAAGTCATCATCTTCCGTAACTAGGGGGGGAAGGCAACTTCCCCCCTTTTTATGCCCCCTTTTCTATGCAAGTATTTTGGGGTTGCCCAGGCACTTGTTTCCTGGATGGTTAGTTGTTTTTTTATGGGTCAACCCCTCAAGCTGCCGGTCAAAAGAAACTCCTGAAGCATAGGGGTGCCCCACCAATTATCAATGGCGAAACTTGCCTGGCAGGATCGTGGGTAAAGCCTTGACCAGCGCCCCCCCCGGCCAAAAGAGGTACATAACCCCTAAGCAACCCTATAAAAACCCCCACCAGCAGTACTGCCAGCGGGGGAATTATATCCTTTATAAAAATAATTGGTTTTATTTACTGGCAATTCACATTCGTGACGACCATCCCAAATGTTCTTTGAACCGGCAACGTAGTGGCAATATCCACGGCACCATCACAAGTTTGGGTATCATTGGTGGAGCTGTTGCCGGTGCTCATGGCATTAATACTGGTCGCAACCCCTGTTAGACCATATCCCACCCCCCAATTACTGGTCCGGATAGTACGGATCGTAATATTATTGGCATTACTGATAGTCAGTGCCGTCAAGCTTGCTTTTCCTTGCAATTGTAAATCATTTAAGCTTACATTGTTGCTGGCCTCGACTGCTACCCCTTGAGCACCAGCGGTCATGGCAGATTGGTCAATCACCGCACGTTCCAGTTGCACCCCGTTTGATCCGGTCACTTGAATAGCACCCGCCCGGGCATTTATAATATTGATGTTCAAGGCTCTCGCGTTGTTAGAGCCGCTGTTAAAGAATAAGCCTGTCGCATCGGTGTTTTGAATAGTAACCGTATCCAGGAACGCACCGGTAGAATTACCGAAGAAAGCAATTCCGTGACCGAGATTACCGGTGGTATTCACAGATACTCGCGTCAAGCTAGCCCCATTGGAGTTGGTATGGAACAAAATGCCACCCGTACCGGTATTAGTAATAGTCACATCGGTTAACCGGAGGTCGCTTGAATTGGTCACAAAAATGCCCCGTTGACCCGTTCTGTCAATACGCACATTGTTGAAATGTCCATTCATGCCAGCATCCGAACCATCGACCAGAATCCCATGCTCTAGAGCCTCAACAATGGTAATGTTGTCTAACTGCGCCCCAATAGAGGCCGAGCTCAAGACAATAGCGTTATTTTTGACAAAGCGAATGTTGGCATTTTCAATGACTGTATTTGCTGCGCCATTTAGATCAATCCCCGTCGTTGTGGTGCGGGCCATGGCATCGATACCGCTGATCACCACATTTCTCAATTGGGCACTATTGCTGTCGACGATACGAATACCGCGCCCTTTTGACCCAATCACCGAAATCCCATCAATAACGGCATTATGGCTGCCTGTAGTTAACACTAAGCCTATATTGGCGGCATTGGTGCTTGTGACATTGGTCAAACGGGCATTCGGCGAATCGTTGAAAAAGTAACTGACATTGCCGGAATTCGTACTGCCCACATCAAACAACCGGACCTGATTAGAGACGTGAATGTGAAAACTATTGGATCCGCCCTGAACATGCAGATTACCGAAAACCACATTGTTTCTCCCGTTAACAAAAAAAATATTGTTAGCTGCCACGGTTTGATTGATCAACGGCCGGCTGCCATCCATGGTAAATTGATAGGTTTTGCCATCCACTGCCCCTCTCAGGGTCATCCCCGTACCGCCACCAATCACCCCCACATTGGCCGCATTCACATTTAAGCTGGTATTAACGTCAATCTGACCCTGGCTGCCATCAAAAACCACTACTGCATTTCGCTGGACAGTGTTTAATATATTAGCAGCATTGGCTTGATTGGTACGGGTCACAAACCGTACTTGCGATACCGGGACATTGAGCGGATTCTCACTCCATACCGCCCCTTCACGCCCAATCACCACCCCCGGCGTCACTTGCTGACGGTAGCTTTGATCCAAATGGCGGGGAGCCTGCATCATCTTGCGCTTTAAATAATTGGCCGAGGCCTCGCCAGCCCCGCCCCATTGATAGGTAAAGCCCAGGTTAAATAAGGCATCTGTCCCGCGGCCACCACTGCTTTCCCGCCGCATTTTACCGCTGGCATTCAGGGTAAAATTTTCCCCAAGCGGCACAATGAAATCAACCCCGCCCGTGAGACCGGTTAAATTCCGCTCCCCCTTGCGGTTGAACATATAACCACCTACCGCCACTTCAATATCAATACTTTCTAAAAACGGCAAGCGGTATCCCACCTGCACATCCCCCCCCCAATTGTTGTGCTCATAGTCACGCCCCCAATGTTGGATAACCAAATCACAGGTACGGTCGGTCTGGGTTGGATCACAAGAACCTGGGCTGGCCGGACGGTCCACCAATACCGGCTTACTATAATCCGTGCCCTTGACACTCTGGGTAGTTTTGCCAACCGGCACATACGCATTGGCACTGACGGATAGCCCGCCCCACACCACCTCAATCCCTGGCGCAACGCCGTAAAACCAATTCTTGCCCTTACCACGCCAGGATTCGCCACGTATATTCGCCCCCAACATCATTTCGCCATATCCAGGTGTTACACGGTATCCCGCCCCTAAGCTGAAAGTAGGGTTACTGTCCTGATACCCCATACCAACCAAGCCGTAAAACATTTGGCTTAAGCCGTCGGTTGCGAAAGGCAACATTACTTCGGTGCCCAAACCCCAACCCTTGCCGTCGGTCGCCTTTGACCCCTGGCCGCTGACCGAACCGCCAAACTGCCCATAGGCAACGCCACTTATCATGACCATTAAGGCGGCCATACACACACTGCCTTTTAAAAGCTTGTCCATGCCTGCAAATCTGCCTGAATTATCCATATTTTTATGATCCATATTTTTTACCATTTTCTGCCTTTTACAATTAATATCATGACGGTCTTCAACAGGCCTATGCCAAAAAACCGATCGGGTTCCTGCTTGCCTTGCCCCAAAACCCGGCGGCTTGGTTCAAGCATTAGGGTATGTGCGGTCTTGCTCATCAACGTTTGCAAAACAGGGCGCCCAGCCACATAATGAAAACCATCTTATTTCCCAGACATCCTATCATATAAAAAAAATTTATGTAAATACTTAAAATATTTTTTACCCCCCCTGCCTGACCCCTTTGACTGGCAAACGGGCCAAGCACCACAATATATGGCAAAATCCTAGGCGGTGACCAGGATTTTATGGGGAATTGTGCGGTCTCCCCCAACAAGTTATTCTATACCCAACTATCCCCCTGCAATTGTGCAATGTGGGCCAGCAACCGGTCTTAACCCTTACCTCTTATCCCGTCCCTCTCCCCCCGGCTGCCCACCACCAATAGCCCCAGAAAACGCTTGATTGATCCGGGCAAAACACCTTAAAATGACGGTTAATCCAGGCAATCCCCTTGATCCGCACCGGATGGGGATGACGGCAAAACCCCTGATCACCTAAAAATAACCCAGAAAGGAACAAGGTAGCATGATCGCCCCCAAAATCCTTACCCATAAGGATTTAGACCGTTTATCAGTGTTTCTGGACAAGTCTATCAAAAATACCTATGCCGTTAGTGCCCCGCAGCAAAAATCATGTCGGCTGCGATCGCATGATTACAAATTCCGGGAAGGGCCTTGGTTTTTTCATGACAGCGCGCTTGGGGAGCGGGAATTCGGCGGGCAGCAGATCATTTACCACGAAGCCGATCCCGTGTGGGAAATGAGCTATCATGGGGAGTTGCGGATCACCGCTGTGCCAGGGGAAAAAATTTACGGTTTTTTAAAGCGGGCGTTGCTGCGGCGTGACTTCAAAAGGAATTTGCCCCGCGGCCCGCAATACTTCAAGGAACCCGGCAAAAAATGGATTTATGTCAATAAATGCGAGGGAAAATTAGAGGAATTTAAAGGTAAGGAGTATATTTATATCTCGGGGGGACTGGCCTACCTCATGCGCTATCAGGGCGGCTTGCTGTTGGAATAAGTATGTGCGCCAAATGAACTTGTTATGTCGGGTTATTGATTGTAGCATTTAGGGGTTTTGATCCCCACCATCAAGTATAAAAAGGATAAGCTGATGTTTGCCATTGTCCTAATCCGTTACCGCCGCCCCTTTGAGGAAGTTTTGCCTGTGCTTGATGATCACCGCGCCTACCTGCGGCATTTAGCACAACAGGGTTATTTGATTGCCTCGGGCCCCTTTTCGCCGCGTTCGGGCGGGGCGCTATTGTTGCATGTGCCGGATGAAAATCTGCAGTTGCTGGATTATATCCGAGACCACGACCCGTTCACCACAACCAATGTGGCCCAATATGAAATATTGATGTGGCAACCCAATATCGGTTTGGAGAAGTTGCAATCGCTAGTGTCCACCGTCGTTTAACCCGTCATCAACTATATAAATAAGGCGTCTCCTCGATAAATAACGCTTGGGCTTCCTTGTCAATATTGTGCCTGAGCAAGCTACAGCAACCAGGCGGTGGCTTAGCGGCACCGGATCGCCAATAAAGCGGGCATGGCAGGCATAAAAAAGTGATTGTGAATCATCCCATCCCCCATTCGCAGATAACACCCTTGCCCTTAACAAAACCTCTAAAAAACACTGGCACCCTGGTCAGGCAGCTGCTATAAAGGTGGCAAGACCGGGTTGGGGCGGTTTATTCTATTGTTGATCAGGAGGACGCGGTGATAAATCTGCGCAGGGTGACTGCAGCTGAATTTGATGTATTTTTAAAAATCTGTATCCCCCAATTTGCCGCCAATAAGGTACGCAGCGGCAATTGGCCTAAAGAAGGGGCGTTGGAACGTTCACAGCGGGAATTTGCCCAATTACTGCCGCAAGGACTTGCCACCCCCCACCATCATTTTTTTGCCGTTATCCAAGAATCCCAAGGCAAACGGCTGGGCTGGCTGTGGCTGATGGTTGAAAAGCAAGAGGCCTTTATCTACGAAATTATCATTGACGAACCCTACCGCCGCCAAGGATATGGTCAAAAAACCATGCAATTAGCGGAAAGGGAAGCCAAACGCCTGGGGGCCACTAAAATGGGCTTGCATGTGTTTGGCTTTAACCACGCCGCCCGCGCCCTTTACGAAAAACTGGGCTATGAAACCACCAATATCAATATGAGTAAAACGCTGGATCCGTAACGAAAATGTTTTCAAAGTCTTGTGATTCCCTTCTCTGGTGAGGGTGGAATCAAGGAAAATATTCACCTCCGATCGGCAAGCGCTTGACACTATTGTTGATAGGATAGGAATAGGATGAGAAAAATTCCCAACTGGGGGACAGCCCCTTAGGTTTTGTAAACCTAATCAGTTTTTGAAGTTAAGGAAGTATAAGCCGGTTGCTTAAGAGGCGCTGTTTTGCTAAAGCCGGAATGCCAAGGATAAAAGGGTTCAGGTTTGGGCGACTTACCTGAGGTTGGCCAGATCCCTGCCCTGGCTGAATTTCCTGCCGGTCGCTGCATCCCGCATGGCAAGCCTTACAAAATATCATTCCTTTCCCAACTTTTCCCTTCTGGGTCTTTTGCTCTCAACCCCCGCCGTAATTGGATGGAAATGGATGGATTACGGGGTGGTCAGCGATTGTATGCTCCCTTGAACCACACCATAACCGCACTACGCTCTGGTTGCTCATATATCACTCTCGTTATCTATTTTTAACAAAGTAACGAAATATAAGATTTTCGTTACGTTTTTTCTTGCAAGTATCGTCAGCGTTACCTATTTTGAATAAAGTAACATAAAAACCATAATTCGTTACTTTAGGAGAAATTTGTGATAAAAAAAGAACGGATCGGTACTTATATAAAAGGATCGGCAATTGGGGGCGAATTTTATCAAGCTTACCTCCCCCCGCCGCTTCCCCCTGCTCCTCCCTTAAATATGGAAATATTATATCCCTTTCTGGATCAGGCTATCGCCTGCTATACCGTCGATCGACACCCGCCAATATCTTTGCTGGAGAAAGCCGGTGCCGGTGGCATCGTGTAACAGAGCATTATTGCAGTAGGGGATAGCTGCTTCAAG
>JBGAWJ010000080.1:0-7239 GCA_044227605.1 Alphaproteobacteria bacterium | reverse complement strand
TAGCGACGGTTTTATAAAGATATAATGATACAATTCGTCAAAATACCATTTATTGAGGAATAATTTGTAAATGGGTCGGAAAGCCCTGGCAAAAAAGTCAGGCAACCTTGGAAAAACCACATAAAACAAATAAGCCCCTATTAATCCACTTACCGCAGCCACAGCTGGTGCCCAAACCACCCACAAAGGCAGATGATGTGCGTTTTCCAAATGATGCTGGAGAAATATAGATTGACTCCAAAAATTTTCGGCATGTTCCCCTAAAAAATACGGATAAAAATAAAACCCAGCGATCATCGCGCCCACTGCCAGCACCATCATCGGCAGCAGCATGATCAAGGACGATTCGTGGGCATGATGACCAATTACATGATGATCGTCCGCAGGCAGGTGATGGGTATATTTTCGTTGATTATATCCGTGAAAAGCCATCAAAAGTAGTCGCCAACTGTAAAAAGCCGTAAGCAAAGCTGTCAACAGACCCAACCAAAAGGCGTATTGCCCTGTCCAATCAGGTGATAGCCAAGCTGCTTCAAGAATAGCGTCTTTTGAATAAAAGCCAGAAAGCCCGAAGATATGGGGGATACCCAGCCCCCCTAACGCAATATTGCCGATCCACATCAATACATAGGTAATCGGAATGGCACGCCAAATGCCCCCCATTTTTCTTAAATCTTGCTCCCCCGAAAGGGCATGGATAACCGATCCTGCCCCTAAAAAGAGTAAGGCTTTGAAAAAGGCATGGGTAAAAAGGTGAAACATGGAGGCATCATAAGCAGAAACACCAGCCGCAAAGAACATATAGCCTAACTGGCTGCAAGTTGAATAAGCAATCACCCGTTTAATATCGTTCTGACATAAAGCAATAGTTGCCGCAAAAAAAGCCGTGGTTGCCCCGATAATGGTCATAACCTCTAATGTAATCGGTGATAATTCAAAAATGGGTGATAAACGGCACACTAAAAACACGCCAGCTGTCACCATCGTGGCTGCGTGGATAAGGGCAGAAACCGGGGTAGGACCTTCCATGGCATCGGGCAGCCATACATGAAGGCCGATTTGTGCGGATTTTCCCATTGCCCCAAGGAAGAGCAACATACTAAGCGTATCAATCACATGCCATTCCATCCCTAAGAAGATCACTGTTTTAGTGGCCTCAGCACTAGCGCTTGCAAAGATAGTGCTGAAATCCAGTGAATTGAAGGTCAGGAAAATACCTATAATACCGATAGCGAACGCCAAATCACCCACACGATTAACCACAAATGCTTTGATAGCCGCTGCATTAGCTGAAGGTTTTTCATACCAAAAACCAATTAATAAATAAGAACTTAACCCGACCGCTTCCCAACCAAAAAACAATTGCAACAAATTATCTGCGGTGACCAGCACCAACATACTAAAAGTAAAAAGGCTTAAATAAGCCATAAACCTTGGGATAGAACGGTCTCCCTGCATATACCCAACCGAATATAGATGCACCATGGCCGATACGGTACAAACGACCACCAACATGACAGCGGTGATCGGATCAACCCGCAACGTCCAGCCAACATGCAAATTGCCTGAGTCAATCCAAGACATGAGGTCAATGATTTGAGGACTAGAGCCATCCATCACTTGGATAAAAGCCCACCAAGCTAATATAGCCGTGGCTGATACCAAAACACAGGTGACCAACTGGCTGCCTTTATCGCTCAACCAACGCCCTCCAAAACCGGCGATACATGCTGCTATCAAGGGTAAGAAAACAATCAAGGCATACATCTTGTCATTACCCTTTCATACTGTTCATTTCATCAACCGCAATCGAGCCACGGTTGCGGAAATACACCACCAATATGGCCAACCCTATTGCCGCCTCTGCCGCAGCAACGGTCAAAATTAACATGGTAAATATTTGCCCAGTTAAATCATTAAGATAACTGGAAAAAGCTACCAAGTTAATATTAACGGCCAGTAACATCAGTTCAACTGCCATTAAAATAGTAATAATATTTTTACGGTTAATAAAAATACCAAAAACCCCGATGGTAAAAAGGATGGCAGCCACAATTAAATACGCATTGATATCAATCATTTTTCGATCCCACTGCCGATTTGTTTGTTTTTAATCAATTCCAACGTATTTTGGGCGTTCCGGTTAACCTGGCTCCGGATTGACTGATGCTTGGATCCTTTGCGTTCCCTTAAAGTCAAAACGATGGCCCCAATCATCGCCACCAGTAAAATAACCCCTGCCAACTGAAAGGCATAGATATAATCCGTATAAAGGATCCGCCCGATCGCATGGGCATTAGAAACGAGATGCGGATCAGGGATAGGGTTAGCAACCGGCAGCGTCCCCTGCCCCATTACATGTATATCCGGCAACCCGGTCACCGCAAAAATAATTTCCCCGAGCAGTACCAGACCCACCAACCCGGCAACCGGGAAATACCGTACAAACCCTTGCCTAATTTCCGCAAAATTAATATCCATCATCATGACAACAAACAGAAATAAAACCGCCACAGCCCCTACATATACGATCAGCAAAATCATGGCCAGAAATTCTGCACCCGCGAGTAGAAAAAGCCCGGCGGCATTAAAGAAAACTAAAACCAAAAACAACACTGAATGCACAGGGTTTCGGGCAGATACCACCATTAATGCCGCTAATATGGCGATACCTGAAAAAATATAAAAAGCTATTTCTTGAATGATCATGGTGGATTTATTTTTTACTTTGGTTAAACAATATGGCCTTAAAACTACGATATGTCATAGAAAATTTGTTAGGATAACTTCTCTCCATCAAGTTTTCTACTCCTACCGATAAGGTGCATCCGATTCTAAATTAGCGGCGATTTGTGCTTCCCAACGGTCTCCGTTCGCTAATAATTTATCTTTGTTATAAATAAGTTCTTCGTGGGTTTCAGTCGCAAACTCGAAATTTGGCCCCTCGACAATGGCATCCACAGGACAAGCTTCTTGACATAACCCGCAATAAATACATTTTGTCATATCAATATCATAGCGGGTTGTACGTCGGCTGCCATCATCGCGCGGCTCGGCTTCAATGGTAATCGCTAACGCCGGACACACTGCTTCACACAACTTGCAAGCGATACAACGTTCTTCGCCATTGGGGTATCGGCGCAACGCATGTTCACCTCTAAATCTGGAGCTTAAGGGGCCTTTTTCATAGGGATAATTCAACGTAACCCGTGGTTTAAACATATACCGGAATGTTGAAAACATCCCCTTGACTAGCTCCCACAACAAAAATGTTTTAACCGTTTGCCGAATTCTCATCATCAACCCCTCTAGATCATTGTTGCCCAGGCAGCCAACCCGCATATAACAATACGCCAGCCGTTAATACTACCCACAGCAAAGAAAATGGTAAGAACACTTTCCATCCTAACCGCATCAATTGGTCATACCGATAGCGGGGGAAAGTAGCACGGATCCAAATAAAACAAAACAACATAAAACCCACTTTTAAAGCCAGCCATATTGGCCCCGGGATATAGGTGAATGGAACAATATTTAATGGCGCCAACCACCCACCCAAAAACAGGATAGATATCATGGTACTCATTAAAATCATATTGGCATATTCGGCCAAATAAAACATTCCAAAACTCATGGAAGAATATTCGGAAAAATATCCAGCCACCAATTCAGCTTCCGCTTCCGGCAGATCAAAAGGGGTACGGTTGGTTTCAGCCAAGGCAGAAATGAAAAACACCACAAACATGGGGAAAAGCGGCAAAACAAACCACACATTTGCTTGGGCGCGAACAATATCAGATAAATTAAGCGAGCCCACACAAAGCAGTACGGTAATCAGAACCAGGCCAATTGAAACTTCATAGGAAACCATTTGGGCTGCCGAACGCAAAGCCCCTAAGAAAGGGTATTTGGAATTGCTGGCCCAGCCAGCCATAATAATGCCGTAAACCCCTAAAGAGGAAATAGCAAAAAGATATAAAACGCCCACATTGATATCAGCCATAACCCAGCCATCGTCAACCGGTATCACCGCCCAAGCAGCTAAACTTAAGGCAAAAGTGATAATGGGAGCAGCTATAAAGATAACTTTATTAGCAACGGTTGGGATGATGGTTTCCTTGGTAATCAGCTTGATTGCATCGGCGAAAGGCTGAAAAAGACCGAAAGGCCCCACCACATTTGGGCCCCGCCTTAATTGCATGGCAGCCAACACTTTCCGTTCTGCATACGTCAAATAGGCAACGGCAATCAATAAAGCAATAATGATTGCCAACACTTCAAGGACCAATAGCAGAACCGGCCAAACATACTGGCTCCAGAACTCAGGCATGAGCAGATTCCCCTAATAGATTAGATGAATGAATAAAAGTTGACGTGCAATTGGCCATCGTCTCAGAAGAACGGCTGATAGGATCCGTCATATAATAATTTTTAATTGGGGAAATCATTTTATCCGGCAATATCCTCCCCATGCGGCCAAAACCAGCAGGCCAAACTGATGCAGCAATTTTATGTTTTTGGTGAAAAATAGGATGATTCTTAATTAATTGCTGATGCAATTGGGCGAGATCATTATACGGCAAGGACTGCCCTAAAACATCGGATAAAGCCCTAATGATCCGCCAGTCTTCCTTGGCCTCACCGGGTGCAAAGACCGCTAAATACACCTGCTGGATCCTTCCTTCGGTGTTAACGTAGGTAGCGTCTTTTTCCGTGTATGCGGCAGCCGGTAAAATCAAATCCGCTTGATGGGCACCTGCATCCCCGTGATGACCCTGATAGATAACAAAACAGTTTTTAAATCCTTGTAAATCC
Organism: Alphaproteobacteria bacterium; assembly: GCA_044227605.1. Lineage (GTDB taxonomy): Bacteria > Pseudomonadota > Alphaproteobacteria > JAEUKQ01 > JAEUKQ01 > JAEUKQ01. Next base: position 2,424 of record JBGAWJ010000080.1, on the reverse strand, counting down.
AGTTCATCTGCTCCCAACAAATATAAAACTGCTATATCTCCTTTTCGGGCGGCCTCAAGGATTTGCCTGGTATTTTTACCTTTATTGGTAGGGATAAACCCAACATCTAACCCTCCCACACGGGAAGCGGCTTTATGCAAAATATTAAAGCCGTTCCAATCCGGTTTTACAAAACCGTATTTTTCTGCAATCAAAGCAGCGGTTTGGTGGATATCGTTCCCATCAGCTCGGCTCATTAAATCTTCACCCATGATCAATACGGGCCTTTTTGCCTGTTGCAGGCGTTGAACCAATGGGTGGGTACCGGCTGCAATCTCTAATAAAATTTGCAGCGAATCGCCCAAATGTTCAACCGGGTAAGTTAAATCATGAGGGATGCCAATAGAGAAAACTGGCAATCCATTTTGGATATATGTTTTTCGCAAACGAGCATTAATTAACGGCGCTTCCCACCTTGGGTTGGTACCAATCAATAAGCAAAAATCGGATTTTTCTAACCCACCAATCGTGCTATTGAATAAATAAGTTGCCCGCGGCCCATCGCCCAGAACACTTTGGTTTTGTCGGCAATCCATATTGTCGCTGCCCAATTTTTGCAACAGTTGCTTTAGGGCAAACATGGTTTCAACATCCGCCATATCACCGGCAATGGCTGCAATTTGATTGGATGAGGCTTTCTTCAGTCGATCGGAAGCGGCATCTAACGCTTCTTTCCATGAAACTGGCTGTAATTTACCTTCTTTACGTAAATATGGCCGGTCCAAGCGTTGGCGCGACAACCCATCGCACGCAAAACGTGACTTATCAGCCAACCATTCTTCATTAATGTCTTCGTTCAACCGCGGTAAAATCCTTAAAACCTGCCGCCCGCGACTATCCACCCGTATGTGGCTACCAACCGCATCCATTACATCAATCGAGTCTGTTGTCTTTAACTCCCATGGCCTGGCTGCGAAAGCATAGGGCTTAGAAGTCAACGCACCGACTGGACATATATCAATCAAATTTCCCGATAATTCGGAAGCCACCGCCTTCTCTACATAAGTGGAAACCTCCATCTTTTCACCCCGGCCAATCGCTCCTACATCAGGCACACCAGCAATCTCCGTTGAAAAACGGATACAACGCGTACAGTGGATACAACGAGTCATAGAGGTTTTAATCAAGGGACCAAAATTTTTCTCCGTCACCGCCCGCTTGTTTTCTTCATACCGGCTGCGATCAAACCCATATGCCATTGCCTGATCTTGCAAATCACACTCGCCGCCCTGGTCGCAAATGGGGCAATCCAAGGGATGATTAATCAGCAAAAATTCCATCACCCCACGCCGGGCTTTTTTAACCATGTCGGTCTGTGTTCTAACAATCATCCCTTCCGCCACCTGCATCACGCAAGAAGCCACTGGTTTTGGAGATTTTTCGACCTCGACCAAACACATCCGGCAATTACCCGCCACCGACAAGCGTTCATGATAGCAAAAACGTGGGATTTCAATTCCCGCTTGCTCGCAAGCCTGTATAATTGTCAGGCCAGCCATCACTTCAACTTCCCGTCCATCAATCGTCAGTTTCGGCACGTTTGTTCTCGCTTATTCCATATAAGTTCAATTAGTTATTTGTTTTGCTTGATATTGGCTAATCCGACGCTCAACTTCCGGCCTGAAATGCCGCATCAATCCCTGGATTGGCCAGGCAGCCGCGTCGCCCAAAGCGCAAATAGTATGTCCCTCGACCTGTTTGGTGACATCCAATAATAAATCAATTTCTGTAGTTTTGGCATTCCCGACCACTAATCGCTCCATCACTCGCCACATCCAACCCGTACCTTCGCGGCAGGGTGTACATTGGCCACAACTTTCATGCATATAAAAATGCGATAAGCGCGCAATTGCCGCGACTAAATCAGTTGATTTGTCCATCACGATGACAGCCGCCGTTCCCAACCCTGATTTTACCTCCCGCAAACTATCAAAATCCATCAAAACCGTATCACAAATAGACTTAGGAATGAGTGGCACGGAAGCACCACCCGGAATAACCGCCAATAAATTATCCCACCCCCCTCTCACCCCACCTGCATATTTTTCAATTAGCTCGCGCAAGGGAATTCCCATTTGCTCTTCCACATTGCAGGGTTTGTTCACATGTCCGGAAATGGAGAAAATCTTGGTTCCGGTATTTTTGGGACGGCCCAAACCGCTCCACCACGCTGCACCCCGGCGCAAAATGGTTGGGGCAACCGCAATCGTTTCAACATTGTTGATCGTGGTTGGGGAACCATAAAGACCCATGGCTGCCGGAAAAGGGGGTTTCAGGCGGGGCATACCCTTTTTGCCTTCTAAACTTTCAAGTAAGGCCGTTTCTTCCCCACAAATATAAGCCCCTGCCCCCCGATGCAAATAGATATTAAAATCAAAGCCACTG
>JBGAWJ010000007.1:284-29105 GCA_044227605.1 Alphaproteobacteria bacterium | reverse complement strand
GGCAAGGCTTACAAATCACCCTTCATCACGTTAGATGTTAAATATCAAAATTTAGGCCGGAATTTATTTGGGGTTGGCGTTCACCGCGGCCATCTTTTTTTAAGCCTGTACCGGCAAATAATTGCCGAACAGATCCCCCTTCAGCCATCGGCCGAAATTATGGAAGCCGGTGGCCAAAATCCCTGTTATATTCAGGATAAGAACGGCCAAACATATGGTCCTTATGATTTAATAGTGGATTGTTCCGGGGTTAAATCCGCATTGCGGGAAAAACATGCCAAAGTCAAATTGAATAAAACCTATCCTTACGGGGCCTTATGGTCGATTGTCACGTTAAAAGACACTGTTTTTCACCCGCACCGCTTGGAGCAACGCTATAAAAACACAACCCACATGATCGGGGTGTTGCCAGTGGGGATCAATCAACAAAATGGGCTGCCGCAAGCCGCTTTTTTCTACAGCCTGAAAGCCATCCATCATGAAAACTGGCTAAAACAGCCATTCAACCTGTGGCAGCGGGAAGTTATTTCAATCTGGCCGGAAACCGAAAGCCTGGTCAGCCAATTCCAAAATCATCAGGATTTGATTTTTGCCCGCTATCGTGATGTCATTTAAAAAAAAACCTATACTGATACCATTGTTTTCTTAGGGGACGCCGCCCATTGCAGCAGCCCGCAATTAGGACAGGGGGCAAATTTAGCCCTGATTGACGCTTGGATGTTATCGCAAAGCCTGGCTGAAGAAGACAATATCGAGGAAGCTTTGGCCTTATATGCCAAAACCCGCCGCAAACATGTACGTTTTTATCAATTCTACAGCCGGTTACTCACGCCTTTTTTTCAATCAGACAGTTGGTTGCTTTCAAAACTGCGCTTCTTAAGCTGCGGGGTTCCTTGTAAAATCCGGTTCACTCAAAAAATCGCGGCCCAAGTTTTAAGCGGCAGGAAAACCGGGGTTTTTTCCCGAATGAAAGAAGATTGGCTGCAGGAATATGAAGATCAAATCGGCCTTCCATAAAATATGGAACGCCCGATGTTCAAAATATCCAAGGCCGTTGGATTGACGTTGATAGGCTGAGCGAATGGGAACTTTTTGCAAATCCCATCCGGCAAGGGTCAAGGGACCCTGATCAAGCGGATGATGGATTTGCGAAGTAAAGCGGGTAATTTGTTGCCTGAAAATACCGTAGCCAACCGGCATCGCAATATGAAAATTCCTAGACCGGAAAAATGAATTTTTATATGTTGAAGCGATCTTTGTGGAATATGCGGTATTTGATAGGCAATCCTGCAAATACAGAATAAATTCGATCTTAAAATATTACCCGAACGGATAAAATCCATGAAAGAATGGGACTGGCATAGATGTTTGAAACATTAAAGAGAAATGTTCTTGGTCTATTAAACCACCTGTAAATCCAGTCATATATTGGTATCCATAGGGCAATTGATAGGTACCGTAATAAACACACATCTCACCAGACATTCACATAACAATCGATTGCTTTTTATGAGGGCATGTATTAGTAATCAGCGTATGTTTTTAATCCTCTAATTCCCTTTTCGGTGCATCATGAATCCGGTCAATAAATATTTTCCTGTTACCTGGGACGAATTCCACCGCCACACTAAAGCACTGGCTTGGCGCCTGGTTAACCAAGGCCCTAACAACGGTCGCTGGACAGGGATTGTTGCGATCACGCGGGGCGGGCTGGTGCCAGCCGCTGTCATCGCGCGCGAGTTGGATATCCGATTGATCGATACCGTTTGTATCGCTAGTTATGATGATGAGAAACAAGGGAGCCTAAAAATCTTAAAGCACATTAAGGGCGATGGCAAAGGTTGGTTAATCATTGACGATTTGGTAGATACCGGGAAGACCGCTAAAGCGATTCGCGCTATGTTGCCCCATGCCCATTTTGCTTGCATTTATGCCAAACCCGCCGGTCGCCCCTTGGTCGACAGCTTCGTCACGGAAGTTAGCCAAGACACCTGGATTTTGTTCCCGTGGGATATTGAACACCAAATGACCAAGCCGATTGCTGACCAAATCCCGGTTGATAAGCTTTAAGTCATTTTTTCATAGCGCTTGATTATATGGAAACCGAGTTTACATCATAGCATTCTTACGTTGCGATAGTTCTTGCTGCGCTTGTTGGATTTCAAATTGAATGGCCTGTGCGGCTTCAGCGGGATTAGCCGCTTGTAAAATAGGCCGGCCAACCACTAAATCTGTTGCACCCTCTATAATGGCTTGCCTAGGCGTTATAATCCTTTTTTGATCAACTGCCTGTTGCAGCGATGGCCTTACCCCCGGTACCACCAACCGCAATGCGCGGCCGAAAACCGCTTTTAAGAAACCCACTTCCAATCCGGAACATACCACACCCTGAACCCCGCTTTGGTAAGCCAATGTTGCCAAACGCAAACTTTGGTCCAGAGAGGAGGCAAAAGACCCTAAATCCTCGAGATCGCTTTTCTCAAGGCTGGTCAATAAGGTAACCGCAATCAAATCAGGACAGCGCACCCGGTATTTATCTGCGGCTTCATGCGCCGATTCTACCGCCGCTTTTACCATAGCTGATCCGCCGCTTGCATGAACCGTTATTAAATCTGGCTGGCAATTTTTGATTAGCCCGTCAATTGCCCGTGCTACGGTATGGGGGATATCGTGCAACTTTACATCTAAAAATAATTGATAGGGATTTTTCTCCCGTACTTCCTTCATTTTTTCCCAACCGATGGCATAGAGGAATTCCAACCCTATTTTTATCCCTTGGATGTGATTGGACAATTTCTGAAGGATCGGGTTAATTTGTTCTGGATCGTGAATGTCTAAAGCTACAAATAAGTTTTTGGGGGTCATGGGGACGTCAAGGAAAATTCCTTGCCCTTCTTCGTTGCGTGTCTATTGGTATTTGATAACACGAGAATTTTGTGATTAAGAAAAATTTATTTGGGGCGCTTTGCAAACCAACGGCCAATCCAACCCGCCCAAAACCCTATAAAAAAGATAACCAGGACTAATAAAAAAACCTTCGTTTCCGCCGTAATAAATGGCCAAAGGGTAATAACGACAGATTGGGTGTTCGTTACGGCAAAAACCACCAATATGGCGATGACTGGAATAGCAATAATCCATCATAATTTTGACATCGCCCGCTCCTTATTAATTTTTAGAGGCCTGGTTCATTCTTTCTTTTAATTCTTTACCTGCCCGGAAAAAAAGGCTTCTTCTTTCCCGCAACATAACTTTTTCACCGGTTTTAGGATTCCTGGCAGGGCGCGGATCGCGCAGACGTGTTGAAAAAATCCCAAATCCCCTCAACTCTACCCTTTTTCCCTTGATCATCGCTTCACTAATCCTGTTGAAAACGCTTGCAACAACGCGTTCTGCCTCATCATGGGTCAGCAGGGGGTGAAGGCTAAGAAGCATGGCGACTAACTCTGATCTTGTCATAGATCCCAAACCTTTGATTATCCCGATAAAATTCAATGATATTTTATATACTAATATTACCTTCGCAAAACAATCTAAATTGTGCAGAAGATAAATATAGGCCACTGTCATTCAAAACGACCCGTTTAGGAGAGATATTTCCGAAGTCCGTTTATTGCCGGGACATATATTATCTGTTTCAGATATCAACAGTTCTGACCCGTTTTGCAATCAATTCTTCCTAAGAAAAAGGCCTGATCACGATAACCAGGCCTTTTATACTTAAATCTTCTGATCTTGGGGCAATTTTATGCCTCGGAATCTTCCGATTTCTTTTTCTTTGGTTTGGTATCCTTTTGTGCCTTGGAAATGGCAGCGCCCAATATTTCACCCAAGCTTGCGCCCGAATCAGAAGAACCATAATCGGCCATCGCTTGCTTTTCCTCATCCATTTCCTTCGCTTTTACAGATAAAGAAATCTTACGGGTTTTACCGTCAACACTGGTTACTTTTGCGTCGACTTTTTCCCCAATAGCAAAACGGTCTGTTCTTTGTTCCGAACGTTCACGGGCCAAATCAGCTTTGCGGATGAACCCAACCACCCCTTCCTTCAAGGATACTTCCAATCCAGTTTCCTGAATGGCGGTAACGGTCGCCGTCACCACGTCGCCTTTTTTATATTGATCGGAATTAGTGGCAAATGGATCCGCATTTAACTGTTTAATCCCCAAGCTAATCCGTTCCTTTTCCGAATCAATATCTAGGACACGTACTTTAACTTTATCGCCATTTTTATAATCGGCAATCGCTTGTTCGCCAGGGCGTTGCCAATCGAGATCGGATAAATGTACCATTCCATCCACATCTCCGGGCAACCCCACAAATAAGCCAAAGTCAGCAATATTACGCACCTCGCCTTCCAAAACCGTCCCGACCGGATTCTTTTGTTGGAAAGAAATCCAGGGATTATCAGCAGTTTGTTTTAAGCCTAAGCTGATCCGGCGTTTTTGGTGATCAATATCTAAAACAACCACTTCAACCTGTTGGCCTACCGTGACAATCTTGCTGGGGTGCAAATTCTTTTTTGTCCAACTCATTTCGGAAACATGGATCAGCCCTTTAACATCATCTTCGAGTTCCATAAAGGCGCCATAATCAGCAATATTGGTAATCCGGCCGTTAACCTTCGTCCCCACAGCATATTTATTTGCAATATTTTGCCATGGATCTGTTTCTAACTGCTTCATGCCCAAAGAAATCCGCTGATTCTCTGGATTAAAGCGAATAATTTGGACTTTAACAGGCTGGTCTAAAGATAAAATATCCGATGGATGGGTAATTCTTTTCCAAGAAATATCGGTGATATGCAGCAATCCGTCGACACCACCTAAATCCACAAAGGCGCCATAATCGGTAATATTTTTGATCTTGCCAGTCAGTATTTGGCCTTCTTTCAAGCCTGCTACCAATTCAGTTCTTGCTTCGGCGCGACTTTCTTCCAAAATTGCCCGGCGTGAAACCACAATATTGCCACGGGCGCGATCCATTTTCAAAATTTGGAAAGGCTGAGGATGGCCCATTAAGGGAGTGATGTCCCGAATGGGGCGGATATCAACCTGGCTGCCTGGTAAAAACGCCACCGCTCCAGATAAATCAACCGTAAACCCACCTTTAACCCGGCCGAATATAACCCCCGTCACACGGACATTTTGTTTGTGGTTATTTTCCAATTGAACCCATGATTCTTCTCGGCGCGCTTTTTCGCGGCTTAATAAAGCCTCACCGTTTTTGTCTTCAATGCGTTCAATGTAAACTTCGACAATGTCGCCCGCCTTAATTTCCGAGGGTTGACCGGGAGAGGCAAATTCCTTGATCGAAATACGGCCTTCCGACTTCAATCCAACATCAATAATCGCCAAATCATTTTCAATGCGAATAACTTTACCTTTAACCACAGAGCCTTCAATATTTTTACGGTTACCAAATGACTCTTCAAGAAGGGCTGCAAAGTCGTCCATCGGGGGAATGGTTGATTTGCTAGCACTGTTTTTTGTTACATTCATACCAGTATTAATCCTAATTTATATTTGGCCAGCCGGTTTGAAACGGCGGACTTGGGGTTGATAATTTTACACGGGACGTTTTGCAGGTTTTAGACCTATAAAACACCTCCATTACATTATTAATGATGATTAACCAACCTTTGCTGAACATGGCCCAAAGCAACTTGAAAAGCCTGTTCCGTATTAAGATCGGAATTATCAATAATAAAGGCATCCGCAGCAGGGGCCAAAGGCGCATACAACCGTTTCTGATCGCGGTTGTCACGCTCTTGGATATCTTGCAGAACCTGCGCATATATAACTTGTTGTCCACGATTTAGCAACTCTTTATAACGCCGATTCGCCCGAACCTCTTGCAAAGCAGTTACAAACAGCTTTACCTGGGCCTCAGGGCAAATAACAGTGCCGATATCACGCCCATCTAAAATGGCCCCTTGAAGTGATGGATTACCCGCGGTTGCTAATTCAGGGAAATTCCGCTGAAATGCCAATAACGCTGCCCGGATTGCCGGGAATGTTGCCACAATAGATGCGGTCTGCCCCACTTTCTCCTCGCGCAGGGAGGGTGACTGCAAATCAACTTCCGTTAAGTTTTTGGCAAGACCAACCAGCTTAGGATTTTCTTTATTGTTCCAATCCAGCTGATGCTCAAGCGCTTTGGCTGCAACCGCCCGGTATAATAGGCCAGTATCCAAATAAGCAAATTTCAAATGCCGCGCCAACTGTCGGGCTAAGGTGCCTTTTCCTGCAGCCGTTGGCCCGTCAACCGCAATCACCACGATGGGTTTCTTTTTATCTGAAATTGTATGCATCTTAATATCCTTAACCGCATTCTCCTGTTACATAATGAGCGTTTGCAAAATATCAAAACAGCTCATGCACCTTAAAATGGGACATTCCTAAATAGAACCCCTATTTTATTTCGGCAAGTCATTCATTTATCTTTTGACAAAAACCTCAGAAGATGGCAATTCCCATTCGGTTAATATTTTTGCTTAAAGGAGTAAATGGTCTTGGCAAAAGAAAAATGGGGTATTAAAAGGTTGTGCCTAAGCTGTGGGGCATATTTCTATGATTTGAACCATCAACCCAGCACTTGCCCCAAATGTGGGACATTACATGATCCCGAAGCCTCGTTAAAATCGAGAAAAGGCCGGGGCGCAGCCGCAAAAACGGTGGCCGCCAAAAAGGCGGAGTTGCTTCCTGAAACTGGCGAATTTTTAGCTGACGATGCTGACATTGTGCTGCCTGGGTTAGATGCCACCCATAAGGATGATGAATTAATTGAAGATACGTCAGAACTAGCGGAAGAAGATGATGTGGGTAATGTAATTGACAATGTGGAAAATGAAGAAGAACAATAAAGCCTGCAATAAATAATCGTCGGCTTATTGATTTTTTTGTTGCATCGGGAAGGTTTTCTCCTTTACAAAGGAAATGACATTGGGGTCATAGCTCAGCTGGGAGAGCGCTACAATGGCATTGTAGAGGTCAGCGGTTCGATCCCGCTTGGCTCCACCAAGTTGTAAAAGCAGTTCACCATTTTTGTGAACTGCTTTTTTATGGAAAATATTTCATGTATTGCTGGGTGGGGTAGGTTTTTTATCATGGAAATCAACGATGATTTTCCAGGCTTGTTCCGGCGTATCCACAAATTGAAGCAAAGCAAGGTCTGAGGCAGAAATCATTCCTTGTTCTAATAAAAAATCAAAATTAATAAGTTTTTTCCAGAACTCTTTATAAAAAAGGATGATTGGCAACGGCTCAACTTTACCCGTTTGAATTAATGTCAAGGCTTCAAACATCTCATCTAAGGTGCCAAAACCCCCTGGGAAATACACCAACGCCCGCGCCCGTAACATGAAATGCATTTTCCGCAAGGCAAAATAATGGAACCGAAAATTCAAATCGGGGGTGATATAGGGGTTGGCATGTTGTTCATGCGGCAACACAATATTAAAACCGATATTGGGGCTGCCCGCATCCGCCGCACCACGATTAGATGCCTCCATGATCCCGGGTCCACCGCCCGTGGAAATCACAAAATCCCTGCATATATGGTCACATTGGAAACGTTTTTGGCTTTCTTTGGCAATTAAAAAAGATAAAGCCCGTGCCTTTTCATATATCTTTGCTTGCCCTAACAATTTTTCTGCCCGCGCTAACTCCTGCTCGCGTATCCGCGGATTTTTGGTTTTGCGTGCATTTTCTAACAGCATCAATGCGGTTTCAGGAGAAGGGATACGCGCACTGCCAAAAACCGCAATCGTTGAGCGCACGTTCCACTCCTTCAAAAGGATATCCGTTTTTAGATATTCCAACTGCAACCTAATCGGCCGTAAATCTTCCCGGGCAATAAAATCGAGATCCTGAAAAGCAATAATAGACCGGGGATTTATTTTCTCTTCTGGTTTTTGCGGCGGTAAAGCCGAAATATTCGCTGACTCCACGGGGGGAATAATGGGTTTCATCTCATTTCTTTCTTCATTCAGGTCTTTCTTTATTAAGGCTTGCAATTGCTGCAGGCCTGCTTCAAGCGGATTATCTTCATTTTTCAGGCATCAATAAATTCTTACATTCCCATTTATAGGCCAATTGCTTGGCAGCCGCAACATAATCGGCAATAAAGCCAAGAAAAGAATAAGAGCGTTTGCATGCTACCCCTCCCCCCTTCATTCATTTATTTATCATTTATTTCTTTTCCTTATATATTGAGCTTGCTATAGTGATGATGGAGATCGGCAATGGACGGATGTCGCGCTAACCCGGCCAGGTCCGGAAGGAAGCAGCCGTAACGATTGTCAGCCCGGGTCATTGCTCGGTCTCCCCATATCAACGCTTGTCACAGCATCAAGCCCTGGGTCAAAGGGGTAAAAATAATTCATGACAAACCTCATTTCTTCCATTACATAACATTCACCTATGCGATAAATTAAAGGATTACCCACAACGAATCATGACAAGCGGTTATCGTGTTTTAGCGCGCAAATATCGTCCGACTATTTTGCAGGAGTTGGTGGGCCAAGAAACGTTGGTGCGTATCCTTCATAATTCCTTCCAAAGTGGCAGGATTGCCCATGCTTTCATGTTAACAGGGGTACGGGGTGTTGGCAAAACCACAACCGCCCGGATTATTGCCCGCAGTTTAAATTGCATAGGCTTAGACGGCAAAGGTGGTGTTACCAGCAAACCGTGCGGAACCTGCACCCATTGTACCATGATCAGCCAGGATCGGCATGTTGATGTACTCGAAATTGATGCAGCCAGCCGGACAGGGGTTGGCGATATGCGGGAAATTATCGATAGCGTAAAATATTTGCCTGTTTCCGCACGCTACAAGATTTACATCATTGATGAAGTCCATATGTTATCAACCAGTGCTTTTAATGCCTTACTCAAAACGCTTGAGGAACCACCGCCGCACGTTAAATTTATTTTTGCCACCACTGAAATTCGGAAGATTCCTGTTACTGTCCTTTCCCGTTGCCAAAGGTTTGATCTACGCCGGATTGATACGCCGGTATTAACCCAACACTTATTAAATATCGCTCAGCAAGAATCAATTGCTCTTGATCCGCAAGCCGCGATCTTGATTGCGGAGGCCGCAGATGGTTCAGCCCGCGACAGTTTATCCTTGCTTGATCAAGCCATTGTCATGGCGGATGGGGCTATCACCGGTCAAATAATCCAAGAAATGCTGGGGCATGCCCAAGATCAACATATTTTGGTTTTATTTGAATATTTAATTGATGGCAAAATCGCCTTAGCCATCCAGGAATTGGAACAATTTTATCGTCAGGGCGTGGATCCTTCCTTTTTACTACAAGATCTCTTGCGCTTTACTCACCAATTTACCTTGTTAAAATATGGCGTTAAGTCAAACCTGAGCTGGTTAGGGGTGGATACGGAAAACTTGTCCCCCACCTACCGCCAGCTGCTGGACAAATTACAGGTGGATGGATTAAACATCATGTGGCAGATTTTGTTAAAAGGTTTAAGCGAGGTGCAAACAGCCTTTGCCCCCTTACAAGCCGCCCAAATGGTGCTGATTAGACTGACCCATTATTTAGCCATGCCTAGCCCGGGGGACATCAGCAATTTATTTGTGTCAAACCAACAGGTCCCTCAAGCCGGGCAGTTGGCCCCAAGCAATTCTGCTACCCAACCCGCCGTTTCCATCAACGCCCTATCCAAACCAACCACCCCTGCCAACCCTACCCCATTAGCCGCTTCGCGCTTTCCAACAATTGAAAAAGATGGATCATCGTCCCCTTCTGTGTTCCCTTCCGTCCCTGCTAATCTGGCTAAATCACCGGAACCTACCGATAAAACAGGGGCGCCTGGTAAGGTTCCCAATTCTTCTATTTCTACCCCACCCGCCATGCTGCTTTATAGTTTTCAGGAAGTCTTGAAACTGGTTGATGAACGTCGGCAGGGATTTTTACATGCCCATTTGATGCGCGACATGCGCTTAATAAAATTCGCCCCCGGTTTTATCGAATGCGGGTTAACCCCCGACGCACCCAGCAATCTGACCCTTAAGCTTGGACAATTTCTAAGGGAAGCCACAGGAACAGCTTGGGAAATTAAAGTGAATAACCAGAAAGCGGATGTTCCAACCGCCTTAGAGCAACAAAAAATATGGAAAGATAGACAAGAACAATCGGCGATACAGCACCCAGTCATGCAAAATATCTTTAAACATTTCCCGGAAAGCAAGATTGAACGTATTTATCAAAAAACAAAAGATTTTGATATTTTATCAGCCGATTCTGATAAAATGGATATGAACCCAAATTTTGAGGAGATGAATGAATGAAAAATAATGTTGGCGCCATGATGAAACAAGCCCAAATGATGCAACAAAGAATGCAAGATGTCCAAAATCAGCTGGAAAAGGTGGAGATTAGCGGGGCATCAGGCGGCGGCTTGGTGCAAGTAACCTTGACGGGTAAAGGCAATGCACGCCAAATTAAAATTGACCCCTCCTTATTTAAAGGCGAAGAAAAAGAAATTGTGGAAGATTTGATTTGTGCCGCCTTTAATGATGCTAAAAATAAAGTGGAACAGCATGCCTCCCAAGAAATGTCCAAAATAACTGGCGGATTAAATTTACCCGCTGGCTTTAAAATGCCATTTTAATCCGATCATGTACGGCATCGAAATCTTGCAGCTTATCCAAATACTCGGCAAACTACCCGGCATTGGGCCACGGTCAGCCAAACGCATTGCCTTGCATCTCTTGAAGAAAAGGCAAAGTTTGATGCCGCAGCTGGTATCCATCTTAGAACAGGCCCAGGAACATGTGAAAACCTGTTCTCAATGCCACAATCTTGACAGTAAAGATCCCTGTTTTATTTGCAGCGATGGGAAACGAGATCAGCACAGCCTGTGTGTGGTGGAAGAAATATCGGACCTTTGGGCGATGGAGCGAACGCAAAGTTTTAAAGGCATTTATCATGTCTTAGGGGGAACATTATCCGCCATTGACGGAATCGGGCCTGAACAGCTGAACATCGCCTCATTGATCACCCGCATCAATCATAGGCCAATCCACGAGCTGGTTTTAGCCACCTCAGCAACCGTTAATGGCCAAACCACCGCTTATTACTTGACAGAGTTGTTTGATAAAAATACCGTCCGGGTCACTCACTTGGCTTATGGGTTGCCGGTGGGCGGAGCTTTAGATTATTTAGACGAAACCACCATTGCCTTAGCCTATAAAGCGCGACTGCCTTTTAAGCAAACCGGTACTTAAACACCCAACCATCTGATGGAACTAATCCGAACCACGGGGAAAAAAACCTATGACGAACGCTAATATGCTTAAAACATCTTATGTGGAAGACTTGCAAATCGGAATGGAGGCAAGCTTAACGAAAAAAGTGCAGGAAAAAGACGTCTTGTCTTTTAGCGAAATTTCCGGTGATAAAAATCCCGTCCATTTGGATGAAGCCTTTGCGAAAACCACCCGCTTCAAAGAGCGCATTGCACACGGCTTGCTGTCGGCCAGCTTTATTTCTGCGGTTTTCGGAATGAAAATGCCGGGGCCTGGCAGTATTTATTTAAGCCAAGCCCTTCAATTTAAAGCACCGGTTAAAATTGGCGATACAGTCACCGCCAAAGTCAAAGTGAAAAATATTGATACCAATAGGGCACGGGTGATTTTTGAAACCACTTGCTCGGTCGGCGAATTACTGGTGATTACCGGGGAAGCGGAATTATTAGTACCCAAACGTCCCGCACCCTCTTCATAATATGTTGTTAGGCAGATCCCCCTTATTGCAATGCAGATTTTTCGCTCCCTTCATGCGTTAACCCCCCAACAGCAAGGGGCAGTTGTTGCCATCGGCAATTTTGATGGATTGCATCGTGGCCATCAAGCGATCTTAACTCTCACAAAAAAATTAGCCGACAAGCACGGGAAAGCAGCAGCTATACTAAGCTTTGCCCCGCACCCTCGCCTTTATTTTTCGCCATCGGCGCCAGCCTTTCAATTAACTAATTGGCGATGCAAGGCCGAATTACTGGCAAGCTATGGCATGAATTTTCTTTATCTGCAACATTTCGGCCCGGCATTGGTCAAAACCAACGCGCAAGATTTTATTGAAAATATTTTAATCAAGCAGTTGAAGGTTTCCCATATTGTGGTGGGCCAGAATTTTGCCTTCGGCCACCAGCGTCAGGGTACCATTGCTTTATTGAAAGAGTATCATCAATTTTTTTCAACCACTGCCCTAGAGCCTTTGACAGATGCCGATGGAACTATTTGCTCATCAACCGCTGCCAGGCGTTATTTGGAAGAAGGGCAGTTAGATAAACTCAACGATTTACTGGGGCGCCCCTGGATGATTGCGGGACATGTACAACATGGCCGAAAACAGGGTCGGCTACTCGGTTTTCCAACCGCTAATTTATCTGTCAAAGACCGGCTGTTACCGCCTTACGGCATATATACAGTGCGGGTAAGAATAAACTCACATTCTGCGGAAACCGTCTGGCAAGGGGTTGCGAATTTAGGTATTAGGCCGACGTTTGAGGAACAAGAACCCTTATTAGAAGTGCATCTTTTTAACTTTAACCAATCCTTATATGGACAGCGTTTATATGTGCAATTTCATCACTTTATCAGGCCAGAGAAAAAATTTTCTGGCCTTCAAAAACTTAGGGCACAAATTGCCAAGGATTGTCAGCGCGCACTTTTTCTTTTGAAGAAAATTGACAATTGAGCGTGGTTCGACTTTTATAAGCGAGAGCGTGAAAGACATCTTATCATTTTTATTGATTGCGGATGAAGGGGAATAGCCTTGGATTTTAAATCAACAGTTTTCCTGCCAAAAACTGATTTTGCCTTGCGGGCGAATTTATCTGAACGGGAAGCCCAGATACTCGAAACATGGCAAAAAACTGACCTTTTTAGCCAATTACGCAAGGCCCATAAGGGTCAGGAAAAATTCTTACTGCATGATGGCCCACCTTATGCCAACGGCCATATCCACATCGGTACGGCCCTTAATAAAATTTTAAAGGATATGGTAAACCGCAGCCAGTTTATGCTGGGCAAAGATGTGAATTACGTCCCTGGTTGGGATTGTCATGGATTACCGATTGAATGGCAAATCGAGCAGCAATACCGTAAAGCAGGCCGTGACAAAGATAAAGTGCCGGTGGCAGAATTCCGCCGTGAATGCGAACAATTTGCGAAGCAATGGTTAGATACCCAACGACAGGAATTTAAAAGATTAGGCGTGAATGCAGATTGGGATCATCCCTATATGACGATGTCACCCCAGGCCGAAGCCCAGATTTTGCGGGAAATCGGCAAATTCGTGATGAATGGTGGATTATACCTTGGGTTCATTCCCGTTTTATGGTCGGTGATTGAGAAAACGGCTTTAGCCGAAGCGGAAGTCGAATATCATGATAAAAACTCCTCGGCTATTTATGTGCGGTTCCCCCTTGTTAAAACATCTCTGCCATCTCTAAAGGGCAAGAATTGTTATGCCGTCATTTGGACAACCACGCCCTGGACTTTACCAGCCAACCGCGCCATTGCTTTTGGGGCGGATTTATCTTATGTGGCCTTAAAGGTTGAGCAAACGAAAGATAATGTTGCTGTACAAACAGCCGATATTTATTTGGTAGCAGCTGATTTGGTTCAAGGGTTTTGTGAGGCAACCGGTATTACACAGCACCAGATACTACAAGAAATCAAGGGCAGCATGCTAGCTGGCAGCCTGTGCCAACATCCGCTGCACGGCAAAGGCTATGATTTTAATGTTCCCCTGGTTGAAGGTCACCATGTCACAACTGAACAAGGGACGGGGTTGGTTCATATTGCCCCTTCCCACGGGTCTGACGATTTCGAAATCGGCAAAAAATACAAATTGGAAGTCCCCAACCTCATTATGGAGGACGGCAGTTATAGCTCAACCGTTCCTTTATTTGCCGGTGCCCGAATTTTAAAGCTGGACGGCAAAACAGGAGACGCTGATAAAGTCGTGATTGAGGTTATACGCCAAGCCACACACCTACTGTCTTTGAAGCAAATCACCCATAGCTATCCCCATAGCTGGCGGTCGAAATCGCCCTTGATCTACCGCGCAACCCCACAAATATTCATCAGCATGGATAAAAACCAGTTGAGGAAAAAGGCTTTAAAAGCCATTGATCGGACGCATTTTATCCCGGTTCAGGGCAAACAGCGCCTGAAATCTATGATTGAACAACGACCGGATTGGTGCATTTCCCGTCAACGCAGCTGGGGGACACCGATTGCATTGTTTATCCATAAAAGGACAGGCGAGATTCTGCGCGACCAGAAGGTCATTGACCGTATCGCCCAAGCTTTTGAAAAAGAAGGGGCCAATGCCTGGTTTAGCGGCAATCATGAGCGCTTTTTAACCCCCGAATATCAGCTTGCTGATTATAACGTCGTCATGGATACGGTGGATGTTTGGTTTGACAGTGCCTCGACCCACAGCTTTGTGTTAGAAAATCGGCAACATACAGATATGAAATGGCCAGCTGATTTGTATTTGGAAGGATCCGACCAACATCGCGGCTGGTTTCACACCTCCTTGCTTGAAAGCTGCGGCACCCGCGGCGAAGCCCCCTTTAAAGCCTTGTTGACACACGGGTTCGTTTTGGATGAACAGGGGCGGAAAATGTCAAAATCATTAGGTAATGTCATGGCCCCGGCGGACGTCATTAAACAATATGGGGCGGATGTTTTAAGGTTATGGGTGGTGGCATCCGATTATACCGACGATTTACGGATCGGGCCAGAAATTTTGAAACATCAGGCCGAATCTTACCGCCGCCTACGCAATACTTTGCGGTATCTCTTGGGCGCTTTAAATGGCTTTGAAGCAGGCGAGAAACTGCCTGTTGATCAATTGCCTGTCCTGGAAAAATGGGTTTTACATCGTTTATGGCAGCTGGACAAAGTGGTTCGCCAATCTTGTAGCGATTTTGCTTTTCATCGGTTATTCAGCGAAATTAGCCATTTTTGTGCCATCGATTTATCTGCCTTTTATTTCGACGTTCGCAAAGATTCCCTGTATTGTGACGATCTTGCCAACCCTACACGTCGTGCCACGCAAACCGTAATGCACGAAGTATTTGAATGTCTAACAGCTTGGCTAGCCCCTATCTTATGTTTTACCGCTGAAGAAGCCTGGCAAACCTATCACCCTAATTCTTCCAGTGTCCATTTGCGAACCTTCCCCATCATTTCTGATAGTTGGGAAAATCAGGATTTAGCAGACAAATTTGTGAAAATCCGCTCCATCCGCCGGGTGGTGACCGGCGCCTTGGAAATAGCGCGGGCCGAGCAAAAAATCGGCTCTTCACTGCAAGCCAAGCCGATTATTTATGGGGATAAATCATTGGCAAAATTGTTGCAACTGATGGATGTTGCCGACCTGATGATTACCTCAACCGCAGAGGTGCGCTCAACCCCTGCCCCCGCCCACGCCTTTAAGTCAGCAGATATGCCTGAAGTGGCGGTGGTGGTTGAGCTGGCGGATGGGCAAAAATGTGACCGCTGCTGGAAAACTTTACCGGAAGTAGGAAGTTTTAAAGCCTATCCCAGCTTGTGCGGGCGTTGTCATGATGTCATTCAACAGGCAGGGCAGTCCCATGTTTAAACGCAGCCTATGTTGGATTGTTGCGGTTATCCTCATAGACCAGGTCAGTAAATATTGGATTTTAGAAACCTTCTGGTCACCTGCCGCCCCTTTTTCTATTCCGGTGACTAGTTTCTTTGATTTAGTACTGGTTTGGAATAAAGGCGTGAGTTTCGGCATACTGGCATCTGATAATGTTTACCAACAGGCTTTAATTATTGGTTTGACACTCTTGATCACCTGCGGATTAATGATATGGTTATGGCGCAATCAACGACCTTATTTATCGGTTGTGTTGGCTTTCATTATTGGGGGCGCCTTAGGAAATTTGATTGACCGGCTGCGTTTTCAAGCCGTTGTTGATTTCCTTTATGTACATGTCGGCAGTTTTTCTTGGCCGGCGTTTAATGTGGCCGATACCGCAATTAGTGTGGGTGTTGTGTTACTAATACTCGACAGCTTTCGTAAAAAAGCATAAGATGTCGTCTGTTCAAAGAGCAATGGAAGGAATTAGGTATGAGTCACTTGGCTTTTTCTAAAAAAATGACCGTCATTGGATTATCAGCTGTGTTAATGCTGATTTTGTCCGGGTGTGAAGGCATTAAAGAAACATTAGGTTTTGGGGGGGCAAAAGCCCCGGATGAATTTATGGTCACAACCCACCCACCCTTGACCTTGCCGCCTGACTTTGCCTTGGTGCCACCTGTTGCAGGGGCGCCTAACCGCAATAGCGGCACCCCTGCCAACCAGGCAGAGGCTGCGTTAACCAATGGCAATCCGGCCAATCGGAATAATCAGCCCGCCTCCGCAGGTGAGGCAAACTTGATCGCTAAAACCGGCATTGGCAATGTGCCTTCAGATATCCGCAGGCTTGTCGAACAAGAAACAGCTTCCATTAACCGTTCCAACCGCAGTTTATTAGGCAAGCTTTTTTCATCCCGTCCGGGCAGCAGTCCAGGCGTGGTGCTGGATCCAACTAAGGAAAAACAACGGATTGATGAGAATTTGGCTGCGGGCAGGCCCTTATCAACCGGTGAAACTCCTGTCTTGAAGATTCGCAAGCGTTCCTTCTTTGACAGTTTATTTTAGAAACGCCAAATATCATATCACTCGGGAGTAAAGGGTAGATGATTAAATTAATAAGAAAATTGATCTTACTACCCTTTTTCCTTACCTATTCTTTTACGCTTGCTGCCCAAAATCAGCATGACTTTGTGGTAGAACGCTTTCAGTTGTCGAATGGGTTACAAGTGGTGGTGCTGCCAAGTAACCGTGCACCCATTGTTACCCAGATGATCCTTTATCAAGTTGGCTCAGCGGATGAGGAACCGGGCAAGTCCGGATTAGCTCATTTCCTAGAACATTTGATGTTTAAGGCCACCAAAAATTTTCCGGAAGGATTTTATGATCAAGAAATCCAACGGGTAGGCGGCGAAGCTAACGCTTTCACCACCGATGATTATACCGTTTATCACCAAACAGTTTCCTCAGAATTTTTAGAAATGTTGATGAAACTGGAAGCCGAGCGGATGCAACATTTGATTATCCATGATCCCGGTTTCACGGCCGAAAAACAAGTGGTGCGCGAAGAAATTCGCCTTAATCATACCGATCCACCCACCAGCCGGTTATACCGAATGATGATGGCAATGCTTTTTATCCATCACCCTTACGGCACACCGGTCATTGGTTGGGATCATGAAGTCAACAAACTAACCGCCGTGGATGCCGAAAATTTTTACCGCCGTTGGTACAGCCCCAGCAACGCCATTTTGCTGATTGCGGGGGATATACAAGTACCGCAAGTTCGGCAATTGGTTGAAAAATATTATGGCCCCATACCGGCCTTCGCTGTCCCCGCACGAACACGCTTACAAGAACCGGCCCTGGCCATCCCGCGCCAGGTAGAATTCGCATCCGCCAATACCCAAGAATTTCGTTGGTGGCGGTTTTATAAAATTCCTTCCCCTGGAACTACCGAAGCCTTGCCCCTGGAATTAATCACCCAAATCTTAGGTGGCAATAGCAATAGCCGTCTTTATAAGCGATTAGTGATGCAGGAAAAACTTGTCAGTAATATTTCCGTTGCCTTTGACACCAGCAACAGGGATTACGCAACCTTAAATTTTTACGCCAGCGCTTCATCAAGCGAACAATTCAGCCTGATTGAAAAAATCATTAACGAAGAAATTAATAAACTAAAAAATCAACTGGTTTCCCAAGGTGAGCTTGAACAGGCAAAAACCCAGTTAGAAAATGCCGCCATAAAATCCCACGATAATATCAGCAATTTAGGCGAGTATATCCTGGTAGGATTAACAACCGGCTGGACGCTAGAAGATTTACAAAACTGGTCAAATTCCATTCGTCAAGTTCACCCGGAACAATTGCAAAAACAAGCGCAGCAATATCTTTTACTGGAGAATTCTGTGACTGGCACCTTACTTCCTCAACCTAAATAGGGTAATCATTACATGTTTTCATGGCTTCCCCTTAAATTTTTTCAAATTTTATTTGGTTTTGTTGCCTTTTTTATATTCCCGTTCGCCTCTTTACAAGCATTTGATATTCAAACGGTTACATCAAAAAAAGGCATTCAAGCTTGGCTGGTTGAAGATCATCAAGTTCCCATTTTTTCCCTGGCCATTGGTTTCAGTGGCACGGATTCTGACCCATCTTCAAAACTGGGACTGGCTCATTTTACCATGTCGATGCTGACGGAGGCAGCAGGAAGCTCGCCATACCTTGAGTTCCAAGAACAATTGGATAATTTGGCAATCGAATCATCCAGCTCGGCCGGTCGTGATAGTGTTGTTATCCAGATAAGGGGCCTAAGTAAATTCCGTGCGGACACTTTCGATGTTTTAAACAAAATTTTATTGTTGCCGCGTTTTGACCCAACGGATATTGAGCGCAACCAGCGTCAATACCAGGCGTATTTTCGTCGTCAACAGGAAGATCCAGGTAATATCGCTGCAGAGAATTGGAATCAATTGTTTTTCCCTGATCATCCTTACGGCAATCCAAGCTATGGCAACAACCAAAGCATATTGGGATTGACGGCCGCAGATATGAAAAAATTTGTAGCCAGCAATTTCACCTTAGAAAATATAAAAATTGTCGTGGTTGGTGATATCACCGCGGCTGAACTGGCAACCCTTCTTGACAAAACATTTGGTTCCTTACCATCCAAGAAACCGGCTTCCCCCCATCAACAATCCATCCCCGGTCAAGCGGGGGTATTTTATTTTCCTTTAGATGTGAGCCAAACAACGATTGTTTTCGGCCAATCGGGATTCGATCGGAAAGACCCGGATTACATCACTGGCTATTTATTAAATGAAATAATGGGCGGGGGCGGATTATTTTCAAGTCGCCTGATGCGTAAAATACGCGTTGAACGTGGCTTTACCTATGGCGTATCCACCAGTCTCTTTCCCCTAGATTATGGCAGTGTTTTAAGCGGTTCTTTCGCAACCGCTGCCGAACATACCGATGAGGTTATTGCTTTAGTCCGGGGTGAATGGCAAGAAATGGCTAGCAATGGCCCGACTGCCGAAGAATTGGAATTAGCGAAAGTTTATATGATCGGCTCATTCCCCCTACGTTTTGAAAGCACCTGGTCAACCGCTGCCAGCCTTTTAAGCCTACAGATGAACGGTTTTGCCAAAGAATATATTACAGGTGGGCGCAAAAAACTCATTGAAGGAGTGACGCTTAAAGATGCGAAGCGGGTAGCCAACCGTTTGTTCCAGCCAGATCGGCTGTTATTTACCGTTGTTGGCCCAACCCCGCCCAAATCGAAGTAAACCTCTAACTATCTCATCCTGTTTTAACGACTGTATTTAGTGAGGGTATCTTTTAAAGGTTTGGCTTCCGGGTTAGAAAAACGCCGTTCAACCAAAATGGCTTCGGGAGTGGCCCCTTTGCCATAATATCCCGTGTTTAAGCTTTCGCGAGCCAAGACCCCTGCCCCATCAAAAGAAAGGCCGCCAAACAACCCAACTGATGAAGCAAATGAATAAACATCCGCTTTCAAATTCGTGCTGCTGGATGTACCGACCCCAATACCGACGGGCCCTGCAGCCACACTAACACTTCCGCCAAATTTAAATTGATTGCGGATAATCGCTTCCAACCCTTTAGGGGTCATGATGGTAAAGACCACCTCAGAAACTTGTCCGCCGATCTGCAAGCCAACGCTTCCTGAGGCCAGGGTATAAAAGGCCGGATCACTCCATCCCTTAACGTCATCGCGCACCAAAAGCACCCCGGTACCACCCTCCGCCCCAATAATAAATCCGCCCTTGATTAAACTGGGGAAAATCAAAATGGCTTTTGCCTTTTTCACATAATCCGGTAAACTTTTAAAATCCTGGCCTGTCACCAATTTGAGAAACGTCAAGCGGGCTTTTTCAATAATTTCTTGCTGGGTTGACAAGGCTTGAGCGGGTGTTTGCAGCAACATCATCAATGCCCCGATAACCAAGGCTAATTTGGAAAGTGCGTATGAGATTTTTTGTGTCATTATATTATCCTTCTTTTAAAAAATTTCTTCGCTAGATATGTTTACCATATCTAGCACTAATTCACAAATCGCTGCCCTATCATAATTAAAAACAAAATAACCAACTGCAGCAATTGTTGTAAGGCACCTACCACATCCCCGGTTATGCCACCAAAGACCCGTTTGGCCGCCCCAATAAATAGACAAAAAAACACCCCGCACCCCGTGATTATGATCGCTGCTATTGGCCATTCCCAAACCATAAATAAGCTGCCAACACTGATCGCGAAAGCCACCAGCACAACCCATAATTTGGGCTGGCCAAATGAAACGGCTAAACCGGTGGATTTTGCCCACCAGCCTAAGCGCAAGGCAGCCACCATCCATGTCCTTGAAAACATTTGTTCCGCTACTAATACAGCCAATAAAAGATGTGCAGGGATTGTCAGCAATAATTGGATCCGCAAAATTAAGGAAAGGATCAAGGCAATTCCCCCATATGTGCCAATCCGGTGATCTTTCATAATGACCAAACGTTCGGCAACCGTTTTGCCCCCCAAACCATCCGCGCAATCCGCCAGCCCATCTTCATGGAAAGCGCCCGTCACCGCAATCATTGCCGTTATCATCAGGATGACGGCAATCTGGGCAGGCAAAAAAAAGATAAAGCATTGATAAATTCCATAAGAAAACCCCGCAACGCTCAAACCCACCAATGGGAACACCCACGCACAATTAGATATCGGGCGGTTTGCCGATAAACGCCTAACCCACTCCCGGGAACCCATGGGCAGGCGCGTTAAAAAACGAAAAGCTTGACACCAATCGATTAGTAAGTTTTTCATGCACTAAATCTATCTCTTTCCTGAACAATACCTTATTCTGGTATTAATGATACGCGGTATGTTATTAACAGATAAATCATTACAAAGAACCAAGCAATGCCCTCCTCCCCTCACAAATCAATCAATCTTACAGAAATTAGAAAAATTATTGATCATTTTCCAATCCCTGCATTGGAGCCGGTGACATTTGCCCTGCAACGGGAGGTTTTGTTGACTAAGCCAGCGGGTTCTTTAGGTCGATTGGAAAAACTAACGGAGTGGTTTGTCAAATGGCAGGGGAAATACCCGCCCGTACTCGAACATCCACGTATTGCCGTTTTTATGGGCAACCATGGGATTAATCGTCATCACGTTTCTGCCTATCCCTCAAGCGTTACCCAACAAATGTTGAAAAATTTTATTCAGGGGGGGGGCGCTATCAATCAATTATCGGCCTTGTTTGATTCTGATTTGCGGGTTTATGAAATGTCCCTGGATGAAGGTACGGCAGATTTTAGCCAAATGCCTGCGATGTCTGAGGAAAGTTGCGCCAAATCATTCGCTTATGGCATGATGGCGGTTGAACCCGGGATTGACTTATTATGTTTGGGTGAAATGGGGATCGGGAATACCAGCGCCGCCGCTGCCTTGTGTTTAGGGATATTTGGGGGGAAAGCCGAGGATTGGGTTGGTTATGGTACGGGCATTAACCAAGCCATTTGGGCACAAAAAGTTGGGCTGGTGAAACAGGCAGTTGCCCTTCATCAACCAGGTATTAAAGACAGTTTTGATTGGATGCGGTGTGTGGGCGGGCATGAATTGGCCGCTATCGCTGGTGCGATTATTGCCGCACGCATGGCTAAAATCCCGGTTGTGCTGGATGGTTTCGCTTGTACGGCCGCGGCCAGCGTTTTATATCGTTATAACCACCACAGCTTGGATCATTGTATCGTATCCCACCTATCAACCGAACCTGGTCATAAATTGTTGTTAAGCAAAATTGGTAAGTCTGCTGTATTGGATTTACAATTGCGCTTAGGCGAAGGAACCGGGGCGGCTTTAATGATTCCGCTTATCAAAGCCGCACTGGCTTGCCATAATGGTATGGCAACCTTTACTGAAGCAGAGGTTTCAACCAAAATTATCTCTTAAAAGGTGCTGATAATGACCATTCACCCGCTATCGCTTCTGGAAAAGACGACTGCCTTATCAAAACTAAAAGGCTGGAATTTAGCAACATCCGGGAAAGCCATCCATAAGTCTTTTGCTTTTAAAGATTTTAACCAAGCCTGGGGCTTTATGGCTAGGGTCGCTTTATTAGCGGAGAAACTAGACCATCATCCCGAATGGGCCAATATTTACAATAAAGTGGATATTCGTCTGACGACCCATGATTGCCTTGATCTTTCGGATCGTGACATCCGTTTGGCTGAGATGATTGAACAAATAGCCTTGAACGGCCAATAGCTTGAAAACAGCTAAAAATATTTTATGCCGCCACGTCGCCCGATTTTGCCGCAGCCGGTGCCGCAATCGATTGATTACGTAAAGCTTCACGGTGGGCAATATAAATAGTGGATGCCACAATCACCCCCGCTCCTAACCATGTCCATAAATCGGGTATTTCCATAAAAGCTATCCACCCGATAAAGGCTGCAAAAACCATACGGGTATAATCATAGGTCATCACCACCGAAGCATCTGCCAAAGAAAAAGCCCGCACGACACATATATGACCCACCGACCCACAAGCGCCCATAGCCAAAATCCATAACCACTCGCTCCATGTTGGTTGCTGCCATACCCAAATTGCTAAAGGTAGTGACATCGGCGTCATGATTAACACCATAAAAGTGACGATGGCTGTTGGTGATTCGGTTTTGGTTAATTTTTTGACAATCAAAGTGGTAATTGCTGAAAGTGCGGCAGCGGCTGTTGCTAGAATGACGCCAATATTCAATTCCCCAGCACCCGGACGGATAATGATCAAAACGCCTATAAAACCAACCAGGGTTGCGGTCCAACGCCTAATACGCACAATCTCCCCTAAAAACAGGGCCGCCATAGCGGTTGCAAATAGCGGTGTCGTAAAACTAAGGGCCACAGCATCTGCAAAAGATATCAAAGTCAGGGCAAAAAAACCCATTTGCATGGATAAAAGCCCTAAAAAACACCTTAAGGAATACAGCCCTAAACGCCGGGTTTTAAGAGCGCCCAGGCCGTTCCTAAGCAACCATGGCATCATAAATAACAACCCCGCCGCACAGCGAAAAAAGGATATTTGGAAGGTGTGTAGATGTTCGGACAGATGCCTAACGATTGCGCCTAAACAAGAAAAAAGCACGGCAGACATAACCGTCCAGCACGCTGTTTGCAAGGAAATGGACGCCGACTGGAAGGAAGATGTTATTTTAGCCATTGCACAACTTAGGAAAGTGATCAAAATAAGGAAAATTATTATTGCAACATATCAAAGAACGACGACAACATAATGGGAAACGATATGCAATTAACCCCACTCTGGCAACCCACCCCTGGACAGATTGCTGCCACCAATATGGAATTCTTTCGCCACATGGTCAACAAGGATTGTCATGAAAACCTTAGTGGGTACAAATCTTTGTACGAATGGTCAATCAAAAAACCTGATTTGTTCTGGTCATCCGTTTGGAAATTTTGCGAAGTCATCGGCGACATGGGGAAAACTGTCCTAACGCCGGGCCCTTACAAAATGCCGGGAACCCGTTTTTTTCCAGAAGCTCGTTTGAATTTTGCCGAAAACCTATTGCGCCGCCAAGACCAGGAAACGGCCATTATTTATTGGTCGGAAGATCAGATTAAAACCCGCCTGACTTATAAAAAATTGTATGAAAAGGTTGTTTGCTTAGCCAATGTTTTAAAAGATTACGGTGTGCAAGCCGGGGACCGGGTGGCCGCTTTCGTTCCGAACATCCCCGAAGCAATCATCGGTGTTTTGGCCACCGCCAGTATTGGCGCTGTGTGGTCTTCTTGCTCGCCCGATTTCGGGGTGGGCGGGATTGTCGACCGTTTTAGCCAAATTGAACCCAAGGTTTTATTATGTGCGGATGGCTATTTGTATAATGGCAAAACCTTTGATTCGCTTGCCAAAGTACAGGAATTCCTGCCCCAATTACCCACGGTAAAAAAGGTGGTGGTTTTCTCCAACACTTATTCTTATACCAACCTCTCCCACATGCCTAACGCTGCTTTGTTTACCGATTTGGAAAAGAAATATTTCGGCTCAACCCTAACTTTTGAAAAATTTCCCTTTAACCACCCGCTTTACATCCTTTTTTCCTCAGGTACCACCGGTAAACCAAAATGTATTGTGCACGGTGCTGGCGGTACCCTTTTGCAACATTTAAAAGAGCATCAGCTTCATAGTGATTTGAAAAAAAATGATCGGCTTTTTTATTATACCACCTGCGGCTGGATGATGTGGAATTGGCTGGTGAGCGGGTTGGCGACGGAAGCCAGCCTATTATTATATGACGGTTCGCCCTTTCATCCGAAGTCGGAAATTTTGTTCGACTTCGCCTCAGAACATCACTGTACCCACTTTGGCACTTCTGCCAAATATATTGATTCATGTATCAAAGCCGGAGTAACACCGTCAAAATCCTATTCTTTACCCGCTTTACGAATGGTATTGTCCACGGGATCCCCTTTATCCCCTGAAGGATTTCAATATGTTTATCAGCATGTAAAAAAAGATGTATGCTTGGCCTCCGTTTCCGGTGGCACAGATATTGTGTCTTGTTTTGTGCTGGGCAATCCGGCGGCCCCTGTCTGGCCGGGTGAAATCCAAACAGCAGGCTTGGGCATGAAAGTGGAAATTTGGAATGATGGGGGCAAAAAAATTCAGCAAGAAAAAGGGGAACTGGTCTGCTCTATTCCCTTTCCCTCGATGCCCATCGGTTTTTGGAACGATCCTGATGGGATCAAATACCATCAAGCCTATTTCGAACGTTTTCCTAACGTCTGGTGCCACGGCGATTACGCGGAACAAACAAGTTCCGGCGGTTTTATCATTTATGGCAGGTCAGATGCTGTTTTAAAACCAGGGGGAGTGCGAATCGGCACCGCGGAAATTTACAGGCAGGTGGAGCAATGCGAGGAAGTGCAGGAAAGCATTGCCATCGGCCAGGATTGGCAAAATGACGTGCGGATTGTTTTATTCGTCAAGCTGAAACCACCTTTTGCCCTGACAGAGGCCATTCAGCAAAAAATACGCCTTAAAATCCGCCAAAATGCCTCCCCCCGCCATGTGCCTGCAAAGATTATCCAAGTCAGTGATATCCCGCGCACCCGCAGCGGTAAGATCGTTGAATTGGCCGTTCGCGATATGGTGGCCGGACGTCCTATCAATAATAAGGAAGCGCTTGCCAATCCAGACGCTTTAGAATTATTCCGTAATTTAACGGAATTACGGACTTAGGGGCAGCATGGCTTTTTTAACCGAGAATCTTTCTTTCGTTTTATGTGTACTGGGCGGTGCTTTCATCGGTTTTTTATTATCTGGGGTTTGGGGGAAAAGAAGGAATCAGCAAAATTTAGAAAATATTCAAAATTTGCAGGAGAAAGTGAATCAACAGGAATATTTGCGAATTAGCCTGGAAACCAAGGAAAAATACTGGCAAGAATTGAAGGCCGACCACCAATTGCTGCAGCAAGATAGGCAGCAACTGGCCCGTGAATTAGTGATGGCGCAGGAAAGGCTTAAATATATCCAAGCCGACGAACAAGGGAAGCGCCAGGAATTTTCAGCCATTGCCCAGCAGGCCTTGCAACAAGCCCATCAAGCTTTTGTCCATATGGCCCAACAAACCCTGCAAACCAGCCAGGTGGAACAGCGAGCGGAATTAGGTAAGCAATATCAAACCTTTTTACATCAAACAGGCCCCATCAGCCAAGATCTAAACAAATACCAACAAAAACTGGCGGAACTGCAAAATATTTGGAATGTCAGTTATAGTGATATCAAAACCCAGCTGCAGCAGGTTGAAAAAATTAATGAATTGGCGCGTTTGGAAACCAATAAATTATCAAGCGCCTTGCGCCAGTCGCCCCGTGCCCGCGGCAGGTGGGGGGAAACCGCCCTGCGCAATATCTTGGAAATGGCGGGTATGAACGCTTATTGCGATTTCATCGAACAAAGTAGTTTGCCGAAAGGCAAGCCGGATGACGTGATGAAAAGGCCGGATGTCACCATCCGCTTGCCAGGCGACCGCACATTGGTTATCGATTCCAAGGTAGTCTTGGAGGCGTATTTACAAGCAACCGAAGCCAGCGATGAACAGCAACAAACCCAATATTTAAAGCTTCATGCCAGCAATATCACCGATTGCCTGCAACGTTTATCCCGGAAAGAATATGCAAGCGGCACAAAAGGGCTGGATTTGGTTATCCTTTTTATTCCAGGCGACCATTTTTATAACGCAGCGTTAGAGGCTAATCCCAACCTTTTTGAAGAAGCCTTCCAGAAAAAAATTATTATCGCGACCCCTACCACTTTAATTGCCCTGTTGCGGGTGATTGAATGGGGTTGGCGTCAACATAACAGCCAAAACGCCATGAATGAAATCAGCGGTTTAACCGATAATCTTCATAAGGAATGGCAGAAAACAGCGGCACAATGGGTTGATTTAGGCAAGGCGCTGAGTAAATCGCTTGGCCATTATAATAAAATTGTTTCGGATTTTGAAAAAAATATTTTTCCACTGTTATCCAAAGTAACCCAATTCCAGCCCCATAATCAGAAGGCAACCCACCCCGAGGCCAAAAACCAACAACTTAATCTCCCCCAGCCGCATTTATGGAAGCAGGTAGTTGAACCCCATGACGATCAATGAATGTCAAGAAAAGCTATTTTTACCACCCATGATTCCTTAAATTCTCTTAAGCCAAGCGTTGCAACCGCACGGCATAGAAACCATCCAAGCCACCCCTATCCAATAAATGATAAGGTAACGTGCGTAATTCCCCCCGATCAGTAATTAACTCGCTAAGCCCACCCACCTCTGCAGGTAGGATAGGGACAATGTTCAAATCAGGATATTTTTTTAATAGCCAATCCAACTGGCCCTCCCCTTCCTCCCGCAGCAACGAACAAGTGGCATAAACCAATTGGCCGCCTTTGGCCAACATTTGGTAAGATGATTGCAAAAGGTCGCGTTGTTGTTTGATCAAATGACTAAGTTCTTCCCGTTTGCGCCGCCAAGCGATTTCTGGGTGCCGACGGATGGTGCCAGTTGAAGAACAGGGCGCATCCAACAAGATAAATGGCATGGGTTGGGTTGGACGCCAGTTATTGGCATCTGCTTCAACCAACTCTGCCTGCAAATGCAACCGCTCCAGATTTTCTTCAAGCATTTTCAATCGTTCGGCACTGATTTCCAAAGCAATAACTTTGGCCCCCGCGGCAGATAATTGGGCGGTTTTGCCACCAGGGGCTGCACAGATATCCAATACCGTGTCACCAGGTTTGAACTGCAAAAATTTGGCGGGCAAAGCGGCGGCGGCATTTTGGACCCACCATTCACCTTGGTCATACCCAGGCAATTGTTCAATCCGCCCCTCAGGGGATTTTAGGTATAAACCACCCATCGGCAAAATTTCAGCCTTCAGCTGATCAGCCCAATATTCCGGCCTGCCCTTGATGGAAATATGCAAACCAGGCTCATGAAGATGAGCTTCAGCAATTTGCTGGGTTTGCGGTAACCCATAAGTTTTAACCCAAGCCTGCCACAACCACGGGGCATAATTATGCTGTATATCCGGGACAATTGGCTGATGTTCCTGATCACGCACAAATTGGCGTAAGATGGCATTCACAAATCCTTGATATTTTTTCAACTGATAAAAACTTTTGATGGTTTCAACGGCGGTGTTAATCACGGCATGGGGCGGTGTTTCTAGAAAAAGAAGCTGTGTCAGCGAAACGGACAAGATGTTCAACACCAGCCAATCTTTCTGGGGAACAGGCTTTTTAATATAATTTTGTAATATGTGCCGGATTTGACCCCAATGGCGCAAGGCCGTTAACACCATCAAGCGGCAAAAAGCCTGATCCCGTTTTTCTGCCAACAGCGTCCAGCCACTATGATGGAGCGCTTCTTCAATTTTGTCGGCAGAATCCCATAATATTTGGATCGTGTTGGCTGCAATATAGCGAGTTTTGATGGAATCAGGTAATCGGTTGATGGGAGGCAGATCAGTTCTTTGGGGCATATTTGGCCAAAATTCTTTGTAAAGTACGACGATGCATACGTAAACTCCGGGCTGTTTCCGAGACATTCCGCCCACATTGTTCAAAAACGCGCTGGATGTATTCCCAACGTACCCGGTCAGCACTCATTAACAATTCAGGAGCGGGCGGCAAAATGGCCCCCCGTTGCTGCAAGGCAGCATCAATGGCATCGGCATCGGCAGGTTTTGCCAAATAATCGACCGCCCCTGCTTTAACCGCGGCCACAGCGGTCACAATATTCCCATATCCGGTTAACATAATAATCCGCATATTTTTTTTGAGTTCGCGCAATTCAGGAACAATTTCCAACCCATTGCTGTCCAACAGGCGCAAATCGATAATCGCATAATCGGGCAGATGATTGTGGGCCAAGCTTAAAGCTTGCTCGGCATTTTCGGCAACATAGGTTGTATAACCGCGCTTTTGCATAGCCTGGGCCAAGCGCTGCCGAAAAACCTCATCATCGTCGACAATCAACAATTTTTTTGGCAATCCAACGGCTGTTTCGTCTTGATTTTGTTCATACATGACTATGATCCTATCCTTCGTATTTCATTCATCATCATTTCCATTTTTTACTTTGGCAAAA
>JBGAWJ010000007.1:0-274 GCA_044227605.1 Alphaproteobacteria bacterium | reverse complement strand
AAATGCTGGCCACTGTAAGGTTGTTGGCGGCGCAATGCACCCGTTGAGATATAGGGTTCACCCAAGCGATCCAATATATCAAGCGAAAAACCCCATCCATCATCTTGGATTGTGATCATATAATGTTGCTGATTTTCGGCAATGACTACTTTTACCTCGGTACGGGCAAATTGAAAAGCGTTTTGCAGCAAATTACCCAATCCTTGTAAAATTTCAGGTTTGGGCAATAAAGCAGGCAGGTGGTCAGATGATAGTTTGCTTTCAACAACCCAAC
>JBGAWJ010000079.1:241-7460 GCA_044227605.1 Alphaproteobacteria bacterium | reverse complement strand
TCCTGGCCCCAATGCCATGAGATTAGATGCTTTCCTACAATAAGAGCCCATGACAACACCCGCTTGGTCAACCTGTTGGCGGGTGATGGCCAGCGGCAGCTGGTTCATATAAGACCAGTTTTCTTGCCCAGCCAATTGTTGCAACTGCCGCTGCCAATCTTTAACCCATATTGCCTGAAAGGACTGATGACCCTTAGAAATTCCTGGATCAGGCGATTGGGCGGCGGCGGGATAGGATGCCATCAGGCAAAAACAGTGAAGCCACAGAAGAACCCTAGATATTTTGATCATTCTTATCTTTTCCCCTTTGCCTGTTACCGATAAAAAATATTCCGCAGGATATACCAAATGCCATAATCATGCCATAATCCTCCGGCAATGATTTGTATGATAACCATTAAAAGGACTTTTTAGCTGTGAAAAATATTCCGCCCATCGTTTTACTACTTCTATCCTGTTTTTATTTCCCACAACAAGCCAGCGCTTGTGAACCATCCCCTGCGGGGCTTCCTGCCCTTGATGCATATATCGGGCATCCCTCCAATCACCGCATCCAAGCCCAATCACTGTCCTTCACTTTCTTTGAGGTGGCCTCTTTCCAAATTTCCGCCAAATTTGCAGGCGATGACGGATGTATGGTAGCCGCAAAGATCAGCGAATTAGATGAAGGCGATCATTTCCCGATTGTTGCCAAAATTGGCAATTGGTTGGTCGGGCAAAGTTACGGTTGTGACCATGAGGGTTGTTATGATGGGGGCATGATTGTTTATAACACCGTTTCCGGCGAGATGGGCGGGTGTTTTATAGATGACAGACAGTCCTATGATGCCGATTCCCCTTTTAAAATAGCTGGGGAAAATGTGGTCATCTTCGGCTCAAAAGATGGCGGGTATATGATCAACCTTAATCTTGGGAACACCCGCCAACTGCCCGGATATGTGTATGGTTGCGGCTCACCCACTAAGGATGCCCAACAGATTTTGACCCGTTGGCAATTCTTTGACCAAATCATGGCCCCTGCCAACCGGTTGGGCAAATAATTTTGAGGTGCTTGATCACATGATAGGAACTCGTTATCAATTAAAATTCAGGAGGATTATATGAACCCACCATCCCCTTATCCGAATAAAACCTTTCCATCTTTTTTCCTGGTTGGGATTTGCTTGTTATTTTGTTTTTCAGGCCAGCTGGCTTGGGCGCAGCCATATCAAGAATTGAAAGGATGGGTTGGCCAAAACCCCTTTGAAAGAACTGGCACCCACCAGGGTCAATCTTTGTATCAAGATAAGCAATTCCAAAACATCTTTCTAGGGCTGCTCAAAAACAACATGCCGTCCGAGCAGGCGGAAGAAATTTGGGGAAATATCCTAAAACAATCAGAAAAAGCCTAAATCGTCCAGGCAGGTAGCTATGTGGCCATCATCGGATTTAATTGCAGATGGCAAGGCTGCCCAGAACATCATATTTTGTTTTACAATGAGGTGACGGGTATTTACGGCATCTGTCTATCAAATGTTGAAACGGTTAGCAGTGGCAGTGTAGTTATGATGCGTCAAACGCTGCAATTTCTGGGAAGCGAATGGCCCGCCACGATCACCATCAATTTACAAAAATATGGCCAGGGCTGCTTCGGCCAAGATATCAATCCCCAACCCTTGATCAAAATGTGGGAAAATATTGGCCCCTCGATCAAAAATGGTTTTTAACGTAGCTAATGACAGGAGTTTATCATAAGGCCACTCACCCCTTCTTTCAACCTTTTTTCTTCTATCCGTTGGTTAAGAAGAATAGGCTTAACTTTACTTTTATTAATGGCGTCAATCCCCTCCCCCGTGTTTGCGGACGAATATTATACCCTGGGTGGCTGGGTGGGGCAAAATCCTTTTGCTGGCACGGGAAATAAGCAAGGGAAAATCTTATATGAAGATTCCCAATTCAAGGCGATTTTTTTACATTTGCTTGAGGCAAATATGCCTCCCCTAATGGCAGAGCAATTATGGCAAAGCATTTTGAAGCAAGATTCTTACGCGAAAGTAGTGAAAGTTGATAATTTTGTCCTGGTGGTGGGATTTTTTTGCCGGTGGCAAGGCTGCCCGGAACATCATGTCTTTTTTTACGAAGAAAGTGGCGATGGCGCCCGGGCGGGCATCTGCACCTCTGTTTCAGAGCCAGCGAGTGCCATTCAAAATAAGAACGGTTTTATGGAACAAAGATTCCGCCAGCAATTGCAATTTTATGGGGCTGGCTGGCCGGGATCGGTTGATATCCGTTTTTCTTTACCGTCCAGCTCTGATATGCGCGGTAGGATCTATACCCCCGGCGGCAGGGGTTGCTTCGGCAGTGGCCTTCCCACCCCCAACCCTGCAACCGCTCTGCAAATATGGCAAGAAATAGGACAAAAAATGCAATTAGGATTACGGTAAAATAGAGGTTTTTTTACTCCAATTACCTATCCTTCAAAAACTCGTTTTGCATTTTGATAAATTAAATGTGCAGGTTTTTTTCAATTGCCGCGTCTCATTTAGTAACAAGGTCATTTTACCTTTTACATGAAGGAGATAGGTTATGAATGCTTTCCTACGTTATTCTTGCATTGCAACATTCACGTCGATTCTGATGGGAACGAGTGCCATGGCGCAAAAGCCCGCACAAAACCCAGGTGATACAACGCCCAACGGCCAGATGATGTTTTTAATTATTTGGATAAAAACGGGGATGGCAACATTAGCCGGGAAGAATTTGACAAAACCCGTCAAGAACGCCAAAACCGTCAACAACAAAGTGGCGGACAACAAGGCGAACTTGGTAATAACCGCACCCATCACCAAGAACAAGGCAACCACCGGCAGGGGGATGGTCAACATCATGGGCAACGCCAGCGTTGGATAAATGTAATGTATGACCGGGCTGACCGCAATCAAGATGGGGTGGTTAGCAAAGGGGAATTTTTGATCCGGGCAGAAAAATTGTTTGAGCGTCTGGATAAGAATGAGGATGGGTTATTGCAGAAAAATGAATTGAAGCACTTAAAAAATCAATAAAATATCAAGGAACAGTGCTAGTTCCTGACTCATCAATAACCAATTGCTATCACTAAAGGGGAAATTGGCCTGATTACAAGCCAGTTTTCCCTTTACTAATCGGAAATAACCAGAAACCTAACGTAATATCATAACCTGTTTAGGATCATCCTGAGAATTAACCATCTAAACCCCGTGGTTTTTATTTCCCCAGTAATATTTGCAACGCTTGCCATTGTTTAATAGCCTTTTCCGCATCACCGTGGCCACAATCAGCAAATTGGTCGGTTGCATTGAAAACTAATTGACCGGCAGGAATATAATATTGCACTTTAACCAGGGTAATATGTAAGGGGCGCTCTTCGCCATCGGCTTTATTTGCATCCGGATAATACGGGTATACGCGGCTATGTGATGCTAAACATACCCCCACCACTTGCTGGGTGGTGGTGTCTAGAAAAATACTCAGATCCGTATCGCCCGGATTATTTTTCTTCCTGCCGCTAACCACCAGCCAATGATCCATTTGACCGACCGGTTGGGCAAAAACATAGGTTTTCCAAAGCTCGTTCCACTGCTGCAATGGGATCAGCTGTTCAATACCTTGCTGAAAGGTTGGATGTTCAAACAAGGTCATGCCCAAAATTTCCTGGTCCGGCTGGCTGCCAACCCATTTTTCAAATTGCGGCAATTGGCTAAGCACCTGTGCATCAAGCGGCTGGGACAAAATTGCCAAACTTAAACTTATCAAAACGAAGCCATATAATTTTTTGATCATCGCCTCTCACTTTCTTTTTAGTCAGGTTACAATTTAGCTGGGGTTATTCCCCCACTAATTTCAGAACTTCTTGCCATTGACGGATGACTTGTTGCAAGTTGCTACCCCCGCAATTCTCAACAGAGAAGGATTGATCGATTTGCCTATTATCCCCTAAATAATAGGTGACCTGCGTTTTAGAGAGAGGAGTGGAAAAAGCATTAGCATTATAAAATTTGGTGCCAGCCAAACAAACCCCTTCTATCTGCCGGTGGGTAAGATTGATAAAAATCACCAGATCCCTATCTTGCACATCCGGGTGTTGGCCCATAACCACCATCCATTCCCCGCTTTGTTGAACTTTGTTGATAAAAACGTAATTGGGTTGCCAAATATCATTCCATAACATTTCAAGGTTTAATTGTTTCATCCCTTCCTGAAAAGCGGGATGTTCAAACAAACCCTTTCCCCGAAAGATTCTTTCCGTTGGTTTTATTCCTACCCATACTTCAAACCGCGGCCATTTTTTATCAATTGTTTGGGCGTTTGCTTGCGGAAAAACTGCTAGCATGCTTAAAATGACCCCTACATAAAAATAAGCCCGTTTCATCATCCATATACTCCCTCTCATTACGGCAATGGATGGGTTTGATAGAAATCAAGGCAAGCTTGTTTTTTATCATCAACCACAAGCCCTCTATCAATTAATATCTTACAAAAACTTTGGGGCGTGAGGGGGGTATCGGGAATCCACCCCCTGCCCCAAAATAAACCTATTTTATACAATTGCTCTTTTAACTCTAATTTATCCAGTGTTACCATAACATCCCATTTTGCTAATATATTTTCGCAAGAAGGGGATTTTGGATCAGACATGCCAAACAATACCCCCGAATCGCCTACCAAAGGAACCCCTTCCCGCAATAACCCCGCATCTCTTAAGGCCTGGCAGTAAGGGTGCATATTCCTTTCAACGCAGGCCAAGCAAATTTGTGTTGCTAGCAATCCGGTCATTGGCAAAAAACTTAGGATGATCGCTAAAGATATGGTTTTTATCTTCCAGATCCCCATTGTCGTTGCCCCTTAATAATAGACAGTTACCACCTATATAATCCCTAATTGTGGCTTTTTTGTGGCCTTCCGAATTATCCAGCTTAGAACCTCTTTGTTGCCTGGATTTTCCCCATCCCCGGCTTGACTTGTTTCAAAAATATATTGAAGATGCGTTAGGTATTTCAGAAGGATGATGAGGACGGATGGCGCTTCATAAAAAAATTACCCAACTGCTCAAAGATGGTAAAGTTCTTTACTGGATTAACAAAAGATGGCGGGTTTTTCGCAAACGCAAAGCTTCAGCATTGGGCCTGCCAGCTATATCCGAAAAAGTCATCCGGCAGCCAGTGGTTGTCGATGTGCCGGAGCGCGACCCCAACAAAGCCCCTGCCGTCAGCGACCAAAATTTTCCCTATCAATTGATGGCCGCGGTGATCATTAAAAATGAAGCGCCTTATATGGTTGAGTGGTTGGAATTTCACCGGTTGGTTGGCATCCAAAAAATCATCATTTATGATAATGGCAGTTCGGATAATATTCAGGCTCTTTTAAAACCCTTTATCCTAGAGGGCTATGTGGAGCTGATACCCTGGCCTAATTTCTTATCGCAATATAACCACCAGCATCTTTGTTATGCCCATGTCGTCCGCTACACCGCCCCTATGACAAAATGGCTGGCCATTATTGATGCTGATGAGTTTTTATTTTCCCCAACTGGCCGACCCTTGCCAGAAATTTTGCAACAATATAGCGACATCCCCATCCTGGGGGCTGCCATGCGAACTTTCGGGTTTTCGGGGCATGAACAAAAACCGCAAGGATTGGTAACCGAAAACTTCCTGTACCGCTTTGCTGACCATGAGCCGGAAAGCAATCAATACCGTTCAATCGTGCAACCGCGTTTGGTGCGTTCCATCATCAGCGCTGCACGTTACCATCATTTACTGAATAACGTCCCTGCTTATGATGAAGACCGTAACCCGCTGCATAACTGGCCAACCGAAAAACCCTTAAACAGCCTTCAGCTGCGGGTGAACCATTATCTCACCAAATCACGGGAAGAATTTATGCAGAAAATCAGCCGCCAATATTTTGTGTCGCTGGAAAGATACCGGGAGCGTTATAAGAAAAAATATAAAACCCAAGCACAAAAAGATCAAAGTGCCGCAGATTGGGCCAAATGGATGCAAGCATCTAAGATGAAAATGCACCAAAAGATTTTTAATACCCCTTTGGAAAATTTCGTGCTGGATAAGGAGATTTTGATGTATCAACAGAAGCTGCAGGAAGCCATCCGTCAGCGTTTATCACCTGTGGCCAATATTTAAGAGTCTTCGGGCCACGGGTTTGTTTGATAAAAACGGATATAATCAGCCTGTTGAATGGATAACATGAGATCTTGATTGATAAGCGGTACGCACAGGCTTTCGATTTGCTGAGCGGGAGACAGTTTTTTATTTTCCGTAGTGTATCGCTGCGGGAAATTTTCATCCAGATACCACGCAGCAAGACCATATTCGCAGATTTGATGACAGGGCTGCTTATAGAGATAGAGGGGAAGATCAGGATCGTAAAATCTCGCTTCTGATTTTCAAGAGTCCTGCCTTATATAGCGCCTGACAATTCAGGTTCGATTACAGCCAGAATATACACCTCAATCCTCCTAATTTCTATCGTTAACCCGCTACCTTATTATCTCGTCGTTTTTATCATTGTTACCGAACAGCCTTTTGCCAGCGTTCAACCGCCAATTTGGCATCGCCATTGGCACAGTTTTCCGTCACTTCCCGTTCGACGGTTATAACACGTTCCCCTGCCTGATAATATTCTAGCTGATGATATTCTATACCGGGAATGTCATCACTAGAAATAACCGGTACTTGGTTGCCCAAACAAATAGCCACTATCTTTTGCTTTGGTCGATCGATCAGAATAACAATATCATTTTGGGATCCATAATGCGGTTTAGCCATGATGACCAACCAATCCCCAACGGATTGCACCGGGGCCGAAAAATCACTGGTCGTCTTGATATTTAGCCAATCTGCAGAAGGTATCAAACCATTAATCTGGGAAGAAAAATCCCCATGAGTGAAAAGATTAACCCCTTCTATCTCTTGCAGGGGGCTTTGATCAATCCAAGCGTCAAAAGATATTGAGACGGTACGTGCCTGGTTCGGAACTGTCCAGAAATTCAGCAAACCCAGTATCCCGATAAAAGATAAGATAGCACTAAACCTATTTCTAACCCAGAACAGATTTTTCATTTGTTTGTTCCTTATTGGGAAATTCTTGATACCAAGTTTTTTACAACCTAATTATGGCATTTTTATGGCAATCGGAATAGATCAATTCACCACCCGAACGGATTATAGTCAGCGTTGGTTTG
>JBGAWJ010000079.1:0-231 GCA_044227605.1 Alphaproteobacteria bacterium | reverse complement strand
GTTTGGCCGGGTGTAGGCAACGCGCGGGTGCGGTCACGCCAGCCAACTGCTAAATAGCGGAAGGCATCCGCGGCATGGCTAGCCCAATCATGCAAGGGGCTGGCGCGGAAGGTTTGGCCCTTATCATCCCATTCCCGTCTGTATTGCCGCAGCGCCTCAATCCCGCGGGCGCAGCGATTGATATCAAACTGGCATTGCGGCAATAATTGGCGCACCGCGTTAATACCATCC
>JBGAWJ010000078.1:0-7510 GCA_044227605.1 Alphaproteobacteria bacterium | reverse complement strand
TTTTTCATCTTTCTTGAGAGAACGTCTGATATGAATTCTATATCTATATTTAACCCTCTCATTGGCCGCATTAAACTGATGATGGTTTTCTTTCTTCATAGCGGGAAAAGTTCCCATTGGGGTGACTCAGATGGATATTGTTTATCTTGTTCCTGAATCTGAGTCTTGGCGGTGGTATATTTACAATCGTATAATATCGCCAAAGCTTGCCTGGAAAGAGGCACAATATTCGGATGGGTTTATACCATCGCAAATCAACTTTCAAATAGCGTCGCGCTTATCACGCGCTTCCTTAAGTGAGACTTCAGGATATACCCCTAAAGCCAACATGTTTTCCTTATTAGCAAACCGATAACGTAACCGCCAATATTTGCCGCCATTGGGATGAATCAACAAATGCCATCCATTTTCATCAAGAAGCTTATATTGCTTTTCTTTTTCTTTGGCATGGCCAATGAGGATATCGGTCAGGGCCATCGTTTTGCGGGTACATTTTATTTGATAAGAATTTGTACCCGTATTTATACCCGCAAATGATTGCGGATGTCAACGGACGGCATTAGACTAAGCCGGACGATAAATCGGCTGATAACCTATATTTTATTAATTATTTTGGATTTGTTTGGATTGTCTAAAACAGGAAATTGGCGGAGGGGGCGGGATTCGAACCCGCGATATGAGTTAACACATACACGCTTTCCAAGCGTGCGCCTTCAGCCGCTCGGCCACCCCTCCACAGGGTTTCTAGAGATTAACCAACCACCTCTAATAAGGCAAACCTTCTTTTCTATAAAATAGCTTCAGGTAAAAAAGCAACAACATTATCTAGATAGTATCATCAAAGGCTTATTTCACGCTTAAAATACAGCAGATTTTCCTGTCACAATAATAATTTTTGTAGCAAAGCTGACTTATTGTTTACAATTATGCTAGGAATTTATTACGCTGGAAATTCATTGACTTGTTAAATTAAAATTCTTTTTAAGCTACGGCTGAAATCGATTAACGGATTATTATGGATTTTTATATTGATGAAGAATAACCCACATATATTGATCAACCGTCCTCATTTCCTAGGTTTTCTCCGACGTTTCTTCATTAAAAAAATTGGCTTTTCCAAGTCTTGGGCTTATGGCCTGGTACGCGGATTAAAACACACTTTGAACCCAGGCCAGCGGTCTTTGCGTAAAACCCTTGCAAGCCAAATGGCTGTTACGCATCCCATCAAAGATGGATATAGGTTGTTTCAACCCTTGGATTTTCCTGAAATCCCCGCTGTCGTAGCCCAATGCCAAAAAATCGCGGCGAACAAACTAAAAGACCTGCCAGCTGTTCTAAAACAATACACACAAAATAAAGAAGATTTTTTGGTGACAGTTTTAGAAGGCAAGGAGTTTTTGTCACAGCTGGATCTCATGCGGTTTGCCGTATCAAGACCGGTGCTTGATCAAGCCAGTAAATATTTTAGCAGTGTCCCGCTTTTGACAAGTGCCAGATTATGGTTGTCACCACCCAATCAAACGCTTAAAAGTAGCCAATTATTCCATGTTGATGTAGAAGACCGCACCCAACTAAAAATGTTCATCAATATAGGCGATATTACCGAGGAACATGGTCCGTTGGCCTTTTTACCCATCAACGCTTCAGACCAGGTTGTTAAAAAAATCCGCCTAAAAAAATACAGTGGCATGCGGTTGCCAGATGAAAAAGTATTATCCCTAGAAAACCAGCGCCAATTGATTAAGTTAACGGGTCCGGCAGGCTCAGGAGGATTTGTGGACACTTCCCGCTGCCTCCATTACGGCAGCCGAGCCAACCTTTACAACCGGCTGGTGCTGATGCTTCAGTACCAGCGTTTTGACACCCCGGCTACGTCTCGTGCCTTTTTCGACGTACCACCCGATTATAGCTTGCTGCCATCTTTGGATACTGTCCAAAAACTGGCTTTAGGCTATAAAAATTAATTTTTTTCAGTAACCTAAGTTTTATTTGGTTGGCAATGAAATTTGGTAAATCTTAATCCCCAATCTTTCATTGATCTTCCCTGAATTTTTAGACAGCATCAATTGCTCTAATTCTTTTTTTGATAGCTCAGGCTCAGGTTTTGTTAACGCAATCAGCAATTGTCCTTGCGAAAAAACCACATTCTTGCCAACCGGTATGACTGCTCCCTCAAAATCAAAATACAAGTTTTTCCTTACTTTCTCTCCGTTTAAAAGAGTAGTAATAGATGTTTTCTTCCCTTCTTGATTAAATCGATACGCAATCAATTGATTGTAGCTTGGATCAGGCACCCATCCATCTTCATCCGCATAGCGCTGTTCGCATATCACCACATAATCGCCTTGGGGGTCTTGTAATGCTGTCCAAAGCATACAGATAGCGGCTACTCTAGTATCAGTTTGCGGGGCGATACTGGGCACTATTTGTTGACGCCATACAATTTCCCCATCGCTATTGAGGGATGTTAATTGCAGTTGTTGTAAAGCTTGCCAATCTTCCTGCCCTTTTCCTGTATATCCTATAAATATCATATTACCATTTAAATCAACAGAAAAACCCTCGTCACCGTTTGCTGCGCTTCCCTTTATATTGAAGCCGCGCTGCACCTTTCCCCTGCCATCACTATTATAATAATGCACATTATAATGTATGGCATTGGGATTACCGTTTCCATCCAAAGAATTTGTGGCGATTGATAAAGCGAACTTAGAATCTTGTAATGCCCATAAGTCCACAGCACTCCCTTCTCCTGCAAATAAATGGGCTTTTTTATCAATTGCTTCTTTTAAATTATTGCTCCATACCCTTTTTCCCTGGCGATCGATCTTTTCCACACTGACATTCAATAGATTGTAATCATCAGTGGCTTGCGAATAAATATCTGAAGAATAATAGGCAATCACATACCCGTCCTTGATTTCTATGATCATCACATTTTCTAAAGGCAAGTCGTCGGTGGCTTGTGTTTGATACTCCCATATGGCTTTACCCTGAGGATCAAACATGATAAAGGTAGGGATGGAGGTGTTGGCAAGCCCTAGAATGCTTCCGTCCTGATAGGAAGATTCAATTCTTTTAACCAATTGGTCTAGAAAATGGCCCTTTACATAAGTGCCACCTTCAGCAAGGCGGACATACCAAATTTTTGGCGTATTTTTTGTTTCTACCCCACATGTCAAACCAAAGCCCTTTTTCCCGGACATCGATGTTGCAGGATTACCAAAACCTTCCTTAACAGCCCCTTCCTTAACAGCCCCTAATACACAAAAACTTAGGCTATCAAAATCACTTTTTAATAATTCTGCCAGAAAAGGTTTTAACAGTACTTCAGTGGCAGCTGGATGAATTTGGGCAACAGAAACATTCACGGTTAGCCAACTCAATATCCCTAGCAAACCGCAAGCTACTTTACCAAGTGATGTCATTTTTATCCCCCAGGGTATTTTTCATCGCATTTTAAATTGCTGTGAATTATGGCACGGAACTCGCCTTTCTTGCAAGAACAAATGCAAGCTATCTTTAGATATGCCCTTGTATTTTCGTCATATCCGCTTGGCCTGGTTCCAGAAGTTTCAAGGTACCGTTGATATGATTGCGATCATGAACCAAGTCGAGAGAAGCATGTGGTTAGTCCGCCCATTAGGATACCCGCTTGACCTTGTTTAAATCCATAAATTTTACTTATAACCTTTTTTCTAGGCTTTCCCCCGAAAGACTGAAGGGGTCGTAGTAGCCCATGATAGTAATAGCACGGTTTTTTAAGATTGAGGGAACCGTCCAAGCAAAATAAAAGCTATTTGTCTTGATGAATATTCCCTAAAAAATGCTTGAATTATCCAATAGTTCATGTATAAAACTTACCGTTATATCGAAATTTGGGTGGTCAAGGCGTATGTAGGGCATGCCGATACCCCCGCCTAGGATAATGATAAATGTTAAAGAAAGGATAACAAATGCCCAAGATGAAAACCAAAAGCGGCGCCAAAAAACGCTTTGCGTTAACCGGCAGCGGGAAGGTTAAAATGTACCCCTCGCAGCGGCGCCACCGGCAAGTCAGCCGCCCCAAGAAAATGAAACGTCAACATCGTGGCCCGGAATTGATGCATGTGGCCGATGAACATTTCGTTAAACGTTATTATTTTCCAAACGGTTAGATAGGGGTATTAAAAAATGGCTCGTGTAAAACGTGGTGTACCAGGGCGTGCTCGCCGCAAAAAAGTATTGGCGATGGCCGCTGGCTATCGTGGCCGCTCGTCTGAGGTTTATTCAGTTGCACTTGAAAAAGTTGAAAAGGCGCTTCGCTATGCGTACCGCGACCGCCGCAACAAAAAACGTGATTTCCGCAGTTTGTGGATCCAACGGATCAATGCTGGCGTTCGTTCGCACGGCATTACCTATTCGCAATTCTTGCATGGCATTAAATTGGCAGGCATTACGTTAGACCGTAAAATTTTATCTGATCTGGCAACGCGTGAGCCGGAATCCTTTAAAACGATCGTGGAAAAAGTGAAGGCAGCTATTCCTGCCAAAGCAGCTGCCTAGGTCGTTTATACTATACCAACAATCACGTGAAAAGCTGGGCAGGAAACTTCCCAGCTTTTTCTATTTGTTCCTCCGGTTTTTTTATTTTGTTTTATGGATGATAGGATATAGGTGAATTGCATGTCTGATATTTCCCCTCCCCTTACGGCCACTAGCATACAGGTTCTGCATCAACAATTGCTGCAGCAATTAGAGAGTGTTTCCTCGCTGGCTGAGCTTGAAAAAATCCGCCCGGAATTGACGGGCAAGAAATCGCCCTTAACCAACATGTTGAAAATGCTGG
The DNA here is from genome assembly GCA_044227605.1 of Alphaproteobacteria bacterium. Classification (GTDB taxonomy): domain Bacteria; phylum Pseudomonadota; class Alphaproteobacteria; order JAEUKQ01; family JAEUKQ01; genus JAEUKQ01. The sequence continues at coordinate 2,682 of JBGAWJ010000078.1, read as the reverse complement.
GGCAATTGCCGCCTGATGAGCGTAAGGAATTGGGCGGCTTTTTAAATAAAGTACGCGAAGAAGTGGCCATCAAACTGGAAGAACGCTTCACCCGCTTGCAACAACTGGCCTTAGATCAGAAGCTAATGCAAGAAAAACAAGATGTCAGTTTGCCGCCTAGGCCCGAAACAATTGGGAAAATTCACCCCATCACCCAGGTGATTGAGGAAGTGACGCAGATTTTTGCCAAAATGGGCTTTGAGCTGGCGGAAGGCCCTGATATTGAACGCGAATATTATAATTTCACCGCTTTAAATTTCCCGGAAGATCACCCCGCCCGGCAAATGCATGATACCTTTTATTTACCCCCTGCTTATTTACCCCATGGCCATGACAGCAAGGAATTAGGGGCGGTTTTGTTGCGCACCCATACCTCACCCGTGCAAATCCATGCCATGCGGCAATCACCCCCGCCGTTGCGGGTATTGGCACCGGGCCGGACGTACCGTTGTGATTCAGATGCCACCCACAGCCCGATGTTTCATCAGGTTGAAGGCTTGGTGGTTGATAAAAAAATCCATATGGGTCATTTGAAAGCTTGCGTGATCGATTTTTGTAGGTCTTTCTTCGGGGCCCCTCATTTAAAAGTGCGGTTCCGCCCCAGTTATTTTCCATTCACCGAACCGTCGGCCGAGATGGATATAGGTTGTTTGCGGCGTGACGGTAAATTAAAAATTGGCGAAGGCGATGATTGGTTGGAAATATTGGGCTGCGGCATGGTCCACCCGAACGTTTTAAAAATGGGGGGAATCAACCCCGACGAATATCAGGGCTTTGCTTTTGGCATTGGCATTGAACGTTTAGGCATGCTGAAATACGGTATTCCCGATCTTAGGGCTTTTTACGATTCAGATGCCCGCTGGTTACAGCATTATGGTTTCTCAGTCTTTGATAAACCCAGTAGCAAGAGGGGGATGTAAGATGAAATTCACGGAACAATGGTTAAAAAGCCACCTAAAAACTTCCGCAACCACCGCTGAAATCAGCGACCGCTTAACCAATCTAGGTTTAGAGGTTGAGGAAATAATCGAGCGAAAGGATCTGCAAGGATTTATTATTGCCGAAATTATGGAGGCAAAACCCCACCCCGATGCCCAGCGCTTGCAGGTTTGCTTGGTTCAGGCTGCAGCCGGGCAACCCTTGCTGCAAATTGTTTGTGGGGCACCAAATGCCCGCAAAGGCCTAAAAACCGTATTGGGATTGCCCGGCATGGTTGTGCCTAGCAACGGCATGGTTTTGAAGAAAAGCGCGATCCGCGGGGTTGAATCCCAGGGCATGTTATGCTCGGGCCAGGAACTGAAATTATCCAGTGACGCCGATGGGATTATCGAATTACCCGCCGATGCACCGGTTGGCCAAGCTTTTGTGACCTACGCCAACCTGAATGATCCGGTGATCCATATCGCCATTACCCCCAACCGGGCGGATTGCAGTGCAGTGTATGGGGTAGCACGGGATTTGGCAGCCAGTGGGCTTGGGGAACTTATCCCCTTGAAAAATCAATCGCGCAAAGGTTCTTTCAAAAACCCGCTTAGCTGGAAAATAGATTTACCAGCGGCCGCCAGCAATCGTTGCCCAATTGTTACCGGCAGGCACTTTCGTGGTTTACGCAATCAATCAAGCCCCCGTTGGTTGCAACAAAGGCTGCAAGCGATTGGTCAGCGCCCGATTTCCGCCTTGGTCGATATCACCAATTATCTAACCTATGATCTGGGTCGGCCCCTTCATCTCTATGATACCCAGCGGTTAAAAGGTGATTTGGTGGTACGGTTGGCCAAAGACAAAGAAATACTGCAAGCCCTCGATGGCCAGGACTATCAATTATCAACCGATGATTTGGTGATTGCCGATGGGCAACAAATTCAAGGATTGGCGGGGATTATTGGCGGGCGCAACGCAGCCTGTGAACGGACGACCACCCAGGCTTTTTTAGAAGTTGCCTATTTTCACCCAACCGGTATTGCCCGCACGGGACGCCGCCTGAATATTTTAAGTGACGCCCGGTACCGTTTTGAACGCGGCATTGACCCGCAATCCATTATTTGGGGCATGGATATTGCCACGCAAATGATCTTGGATATTTGTGGCGGAGAGGCCAGTGACATTGTGCAAGCCGGACAATTGCCGCATTTATCCCCTCAAATCAAATTTAACCCAAGCCACGTAACCAATTTGGGTGGGGTATCTATTCTGGAAGCCAAGATGCAGCAAATTTTAACCACTTTGGGATGTGCCGTGGCTATGGCCTCAAAAGTACAAGATGTTTGGTTGGTAACACCCCCCAGCTGGCGGCCTGATTTGCAGCAAGGGGTGGATTTGGTGGAAGAGATATTGCGGGTCATTGGCTATCAGCAAATCGTTAGCACGCCCTTACCGGCTTTTACCCCTAACCCCTTGGTTTCCCCCACAACCGACAAAAACAAAGCTGTTGGCCAACCCGGCATGACGGATATGCTGGCTTACCAACGCCAAGACATGCTGAAACGTTTGATGGCCAGCCGCGGTTATCAAGAAGCTTTAACCTAAAGCTTACTGTCCCCCAAATCTGATGAATTATTTGGGGGTAAGGCTCCTGCCTTAACCCTTACCAACCCAATTACAGTCGATTTATCGGTGATGCGACCAAGCCAATTGCCTAATTTA
>JBGAWJ010000077.1:0-7606 GCA_044227605.1 Alphaproteobacteria bacterium | reverse complement strand
ATCCGATTTCCCTATTAGGCACAAAGATTGATCAATTAGGCCAGCAGCGGAAAACAATTATGGTTGACCCCGATATCACGGCAGAATGGTTTTTTAACCGGTTGGAAAAATCCGGTGCGGTGATCAAGCGGGCTTCCGATCCTTGCCAATTGCCACGCGCTTGTAAAAATGCGACCGAGATTAAGGGAACGCGTGCCAGCCATCAGCGTGACGGCGCCGCGATTTGCAATTTATTGGCATGGCTGGAGGAAGAGGTTAAACACAAACGCCCTTTAACCGAATTGGCGGTGGCGGATCAACTGTATCAATTTCGCCAGCAAAACGCCTTATTCCGCGGCATCAGTTTTGAGACTATTGCAGGGGCCGGTCCGCATGGGGCGATTGTCCATTACCGGGCAACATCTGCAAGCAATCGGTCATTAAAGGAAGGCGAGCTGTTGTTACTTGATTCCGGCGGGCAGTATTTGGACGGTACCACAGATATAACCCGCACCATCAGCATTGGCAGTCCAACCGCCGACATGAAAAAACATTTCACCTTGGTTTTAAAGGGGCATATTGCTTTAGGCGCTGCTAAATTCCCCAAAGGGGTTAGTGGCCACCAATTGGATGCGATTGCCCGCTATCCACTGTGGCAATATGGGTTGAATTATGACCATGGCACGGGTCACGGCGTGGGCAGCTATCTAAGCGTGCATGAAGGGCCGCAGCGCATCAGTACAGTGCCTAACCAAGTGGCTTTACAACCCGGCATGATTTTGTCGAATGAACCCGGTTATTATAAAGCCGGTGCTTATGGAATCAGGATTGAAAATCTGGTGCTAGTCGTGCTTGCAACCATTCCCGGAGCTGAACGGGAAATGTTGGGGTTTGAAAACTTAACCTTGGCACCTTTTGACCGCCGCCTGATCGATATATCATTGTTAACGTCTGAGGAAATTGCCTGGGTTGATGCTTATCATCAACGGGTGTATCAAGAACTGCAGCCTTTGATTTTGGCAAATACCCAGAAGTACCTGGCTTGGGCCACGGCGCCGTTAAAAACCTAAGCGGCAAAAGGTCATAATCTTTTAGATGATACCGGCGCAAAGCAGGCCACCCAGGGTATATAGCATAACGGCAACCAATTTTTGGATAAAACCAATTGTTACCTTATGCAGCAATCTGCTGCCCAGAAATATGCCAAGGAAGGCAGATATAGTTGCCAATAAGATGAGGGTTAATTGATTTTCAATTAATATTAAATCAAAGGTAAAGCCGTAGACAATGATGCGGCTAACATCTACTAAGGCCGCAATAGCTGCGTTCGTGGCCACAAACGATTCTTTAGTAAGCCCAACTTTAATTAAAAAAGCACTTCGGAAAGCACCCTGGTTGCCTGATAATCCGCCAAAAAAACCGCTTAGAAGGCCGCCTACAGGGAGTCCTGCGTGGCTTTTGGATAAGCGGTTCAGGAAAGGCACTATTTCGGCGGTGGCAAAAACAATTAATAAAATGCCAGCTACAAGTTTTACCTGAGTAATGCTGTAACTGGCCCCAAGCCATTGATATTCCATCAGAGGCGGAAGGACGGCAAGGTAATCCAGCAGCAAGGCGCCCGGAATAGCTGCTAATAATGCGGGGATGCCGAAGGCCAGTAAAACAGATTTGTTGATTTGTCGCCAAAGCAGGCCAAGTTTAAAAAGATTATTCAGTAAATGTACAACAGCGGTTATAGCGATTGCCACGGGGACAGGGAAAAAAATCACTACAATAGGGGTTAAAATAGTTCCAAGGCCAAACCCTGAAAATAAAGTAAGCCCGGCGGCCATGAAAGCGGTAACGCTAATCAGAAAAGTTGCCATTTAGATATGACCCATGACGATTTTACCCAGCAGAATCAGGGTATCAACTAATAAATCAGATGGCTAGTCTAATGTTTTAATGAATCAACTGCAGCCATTCTTCCTCTAAGATGATTTTTATGCCTAATTCCTTTGCTTGTTTTTCCTTGGATCCGGCATCAACCCCGCATACTAGCAAATCTGTTTTTTTGGAAACGGCGCTGCCTACCTTGGCGCCTAATTTTTCAGCAATGGATTTGGCCTCCCCGCGGGACATTTGCTGTAAGGTACCCGTGAAAACAACGATTTTTCCGTTTAAGGGATGGTTGCTGGAGGCAAGCGGAGCTTCATAAGGCAGTACCTGAATTTCCTGCAATAAATCACGGATGATGGCTTGTTGGTGGCTGTCATTCAGCGAGGCTACAATATCTTCCGCCATGGCTTCGCCAATGCCTTCTATGTCATCTAATTCCTGGTAAGAGGTTGATTGCCGATCCTGGGCGTTCTGTATGGAATGTTGTAAAGACGGCCAGTCATGATACTGTTTGGCGAGTAACTGGGCAGTAACCGAACCAATTTGGGGAAGGCCAAGCGAATAAATAAAGCGTTCCAAACTGATCCGGCGCCGGTCATTAATAGCTGACAATAAATTCTGCACCGACAAACTGCCCCAACCCTCCCGTTTCATTAAATTTTCCCGATGTTTATGCAGGCGGAAAATATCTGCAGGGCTTTGGATCAGTTTGTCTTGGTAAAATTCTTCTAAGTGACGAATGCCTAAACCCGTAATATCAAAAGCATCGCGGCTGACAAAATGCCTGAGCCGTTCAACTGCTTGGGCAGGGCAGCTGACGCCACCCGTGCAACGCCAGGCGGCCATGCCAACCAAGCGTTTGGCAGGGCTACCGCAAATGGGACATTGCTGAGGAAATTGAAACGGTTGGCTGTCTTGTGGCCGATCCGCCAATATCACTTGGATGATTTGCGGGATAACATCACCTGCTCGCCGGATCACTAGTTTATCGCCAATTCGGATATCTTTGCGTTCAATTTCATCTTGGTTATGCAAGCTGGCACGCGCAACCACAACGCCGCCCACCGTTACAGGCTCCAAATCGGCCACTGGCGTCAAAATGCCAGTACGCCCCACCTGGATATTAATGTTTTTAAGGATGGTGGTGGCTTGTTCCGCCGAGAATTTATGGGCAATGGCCCAGCGTGGGGCGCGGCTGATGAAACCCAAACGCTGCTGTAAAGCTAGGGTATTGATTTTGTAAACAACCCCGTCAATATCGTAATCCAACTGGTGGCGGACATTTTCTAATTCTTGGTGAAAAGCCAACAGATCAGCTGTTTGATGGCACAGACGGTACAGGGGGTTGACCGTGAATCCCCATTGTTGCAATTGTTGCAACCAGCCTAAATGGGTATCCGGTTGTTGCCAAATCCCCACTTGTATAGCACCTGTACCATACGCAAAGAATCGCAACGGGCGGTTGGCGGTGATTTGTGCATCCAATTGGCGCAAACTGCCAGCAGCGGCATTGCGGGGGTTGGCAAATGGGGCTTCACCTGCCTGTTGCCGTTGCCGGTTTAATTGTTGGAATTGCGATTTGGGGATATAAATTTCTCCCCGTATTTCGATTTGTTCCGGCCATTGTGGGCTGGCCAATTTGGAGGGGATGGAAGCAATGGTGCGTGCATTGGGCGTTACGTCCTCGCCAACCGTTCCATCCCCCCGGGTGGCGGCTTGCACCAAAACCCCTTTTTCATAGGTGAGACTAGCGGAAACGCCGTCAATTTTAGGTTCTGCAATAAAATCGAAGGAATGGGCCAGAGGTAACCCTAGAAAGCGACAAATACGGTTTATGAAATCCTGGACTTGCTCCTTAGACAAAGCATTATCCAAAGACAACATGGCTTGGCGATGGGTGATTTTTTGGAAACCGGATGACGGTGTAAATCCTACTTTTAAACTGGGGCTGTCTGGGCGCTGCAGGGCAGGAAACCTTTTTTCAATGGCCTGATTGCGCCGCATTAACGCATCATAGGCAGCATCGCTGATGATAGGATTATCCTGTTGATGGTAGTATTGATTATGCGCGGCAATTTCTTCCGTTAAACTGGCTAGTTCTACCTTAGCTTGGTCTTCATCTAATTGATCAACGGGAATTTGACGATAGGGGTTCATGGATCAATCCACACGACTGGAAGGAAGTTGGGAATTCTTCAAATGTTTAGATGGAGTAGCGACACGATGTTTTTGCAACAGTTTTTCGGCTGCTGCCCTGGCTTCGTTACTGATAGTGGCACCGGCAATCATGCGGGCAATTTCTTCTCGGCGTTCCATAGGGTTCAATAAACGCACACTGGTATTGGTTTGCCCATTTTGCACCAGTTTGCGGACATGCCAATGGTTTTGCCCCTGACTGGCGACTTGGGGCAGGTGGGTTACCACTAACAATTGTACCGAACCCGCCAGCGTCGCCAATGCCTGACCAACCGCGGCTGCAGTAGCACCGCTGACGCCTGTATCGATTTCATCAAAAATCATGGTGGATACAGGGTCGGCATGTTGAAGCGCCAATTTCAACGCCAGCATGAAGCGCGATAATTCTCCGCCGGAGGCAATCTTATGCAGGGGTGCGAATGGGCTACCAGGGTTGATCGCCGCCAGGAAACTGACTTTGCTGCCGCCCCGCTGGTTCCAGCTTTCTTCTGGCAATAGGTCAAGCTGGGCTTGAAAAAGCGCTCGCCCCAAATTCAATTTTGCCAAATGTTGGGTCACTTCCTGCGATAAGGCTTCGGCGGCTTGCCGACGTTTTTGATTTAACATATTGCCAGCCTGTACGAAGATTTTCCGAGCCGCTTTTTCTTCTTCTGCCAGTCGGGTTAAATGTCCATTTGCCAATTGGAAGCTTTGCAATTTTTGGTGCAATTTTTCATGAAATTGAGGCAGATTATCGGGGCTAACCTGATGTTTGCGTGCCAATTCGCGTAAGTCAAGTAAACGTTCTTCAATTTTTTCCAATTGCCGTCTAGGGTTGCCTCGATGCTGCTGAATGATCTGTTGCAGCAAGTTGCCTGCCTCTTGGCTGCTGGTTGTCGCCTGATCCAAAAGGGTTTTAAGAACAGCCAGCTGCGTGATAGGTAAGGACGTGCGATCCATGCGGCGGTTCGCATGGGACAAGCTTTTAATGACCCCTTTTTCACCCAGCAGGTCATGTTGCAAATCTTGCAATAACACCAATAATTTTTCTTGATGTCCCAACAATTGCCGTTCATCCAAAAGTTTTTGTTCTTCACCTAGTACCGGCTTAAACTCATCCAGTTCTTCTAAAATATGCTGACGGTATTCTTGCTCTTTTTTTTCTGCCTCGAACTGTTGGCATTTTTCTTGATATGACGTACTTATTTTTTGCCAATCTCGATACAACTGCTCCATCAGTTTCACTTCAATGCTTAATCCGGCAAAATTATCTAACAATTCCAATTGGGTTTGAAGATTATGCAGACGGCGCTGATCAAATTGGGCGACTACATCCACCAATAACAAGCCTACTTGTTTCAAAAGACTGGCCGTCACACTATGATCATTAACGAAACAACGGTTGCGGCCGTCTTGATACAATTGCCGGCGTAAAATTAACGGTTCGGTTTTATCAACCGGCAGTTCGGCGGAGGCCAAAATATCATAAACCGGATGTTCTTGGGGAAGTTCAAAAACAGCCTGAACCAAGGCCTGTGAGCACCCACTTCGGATCAGCTGCAGCTCAGCCCGTTGTCCTAAGGCAAGGCCCAACGCATCCAGCAAAATCGACTTACCGGCCCCGGTTTCCCCGGTTAAAACATTCAGCCCTGCGGATAAACCGAGCTGTAATTTGTCGATTAGCGCAACATTTTGGATGTTGAGGCTTGTCAACATATCTGCTGCTTAAAAAATAAGTTTCAGCCAGGAATTTTGTTTGCGTAAAGGCTTCAGATTGCTTTGGACCAAAAGTTGGTAACTATCTCGGTACCATTCGCTTCCCGGAAAATTATATCCTAAAACGGCCGCAGCATTCTGCGCTTCATCTACCACACCTAACGATAAATAACTTTCTGTCAACCGGTGTAAAGCTTCTGGAACGTGGCCAGTGGTCTGATAATTTTGCAATACATTCCGAAAACGGTTAATGGCTGCCAAATATAATTGTTGTTTTTGATAGAATCGTCCAATTTCCATCTCTTTGCCAGCCAGGTGGTCGCGAATAAGATCTAACTTATATTGGGCGTCACGAGCGTAGGGCGATTCGGGAAAACGACCCACAACCTCTTGAAAACTTTGTAAGGCCAATTCGGTGTTTCGTTGGTCACGGCCTACATCAACAATTTGTGTATAAAAACAAATTGCCCTTAGATAATAAGCATAAGGGACATTTTGGTTGCCTGGATGTTGCTCGATAAAGCGCTCAAGAACTAGTACCGCATCATCATATTGCTTGCTGGAATAATACGCATAGGCTGCCATCATCTGCGCTTGAAGGGCCCAAACAGAATAAGGATGTTGGCGCTCAACTTCGTTAAAAAGCTTGGCGGCATTTTTAAGGTCGCCAGCAGATAAGGCATTATAGCCTAAATTATAAATGACTTCGGGGGATTCTTCTAAATATAATTCCTTTTCTGAACTTGAACAACCTGCTGCGCCAGCCGCTAACAAGGCACAACCCATCAAAACAAATAATTTTCTACGAATTTTTGAATACATCCTATCCCTCGGAGTCAGCAAATATCATAATAATAAAATCTATATATAGAGAATATAAGCAAAATACCAATAGCCGGTTGATCGTATAAATACTAATCCGGCTACCGTATAATTTAGTTTGCCTGGCGTCTTAAGAAAGCAGGAATATCAAGCATCTCCTCATCTGCTTTATTGGAAGACGGAGTTCTATTCTCTTGGCTTGTTACCCGTACTTGTAAAGTGGGTGGGGTGGAATTGTTTGAAGATGGAGTGTTTGTTGTTGCACCAGTCATGGGTTTTGGCGGAATAGCGGTTTTAGGATTGTTAGCACTATTGGGGCTTGCAGAAAACCGCGGATCATTTTGACTTGTACCTTGAGCGACATGACGGTTCTGCGGCCCATACTGAGGAGATGACTGCGGGGAACCATTGCCGCTGACGCGCGTAAATAAATTTGCAGAAGGTTGCGACCGCGAAGGAATATTAGGATTAGCACTCTGCATCATTGGAGCTGAATTTGAAGCCCCTCCCCGGGTTTGTTCTTGGGAATTTTCTTCCTCAATATGTTGTTTAATCATGGTTGAACCTGGCCCAGGCATGGGCTTCCAAGATTGTTGTGTTTTGGAAGAATCACGAGAGGGTGAAACAAAAGGTTGGGCTTGTGTCTGTTGTGGTGCTGGGGTACGTCCTTGATCTGTATAATAAGGCCGTTGTCCGGTTGCAGGTTCCGGCCGCCTTGCAGTTGGGGCAAAGGTTTGGACCGGTTGGGTAATTCCCGGCCGCAGATTAGGGCGATGGGAAGACATGGAGTTATTAACCGCATGTGACATTTGGGCACCACGCGGTTGAATGGCTGCTTCTGATTCAATGCCGGTTGCAACCACGGAAATCCGCATTTTACCAACCAAGCTCTCATCAAAAGTGGAACCAAAAATAATATTTGCTTCTGGATCGACTTCTTCCCGAATGCGATTGGCTGCTTCATCTACCTCAAACAAAGTCATATCTAAGCCGCCGGTAATGTTAATCAAGACACCCCGGGCACCCTTCATTGACA
>JBGAWJ010000076.1:0-7678 GCA_044227605.1 Alphaproteobacteria bacterium | reverse complement strand
ATTTTTGCCCAAAGTGAAAAATGGAGTTTTTTGGCTATATTGGCGATTATCATCATATTGCCTATTGTTGGGCAGCAATTCGGGCAAGATTGGAACATTATCCGCACGATCATCGGCGGGCCTACCGAGAGGATTGCCGAGAAAATCATTCAATTAGCGGTGTTTTAGTATTTATCGGTGTTTTTCTTTAAATGATAATTTGTTTTCAATCATTTTTTGTGGTGGATGATGCCAAAAAATTTGTTATGTAACCCCATTGTCATAAACTGTAACAAAATGTTGATTGTAAATATTTAATAATTAGGGCTATTGAATATAGACGAATTATAGTATGGTTGGAATTATTTTATCAGGAAGGGGTTCATTATGAAAAAGTTAATTTCGGTTAGTGCTTTAGCTGCAGCTCTCGCTTTAACCGGCCCTGTTGCCCAGGCACAGGATACAGGTTTATATGTTGGATTAAAAACATCCCTATTTTTTAGCCCAAAGTCGCAGAATAATTTAGAAGTTGAAAGTAACGGTACATTCAATCAGAAACTGAGCACGGGATTTGGTTTGAACGCAGCGGTTGGCTATGATTGGGGTCAATATTTGCGGACAGAATTTGAGTTTGGTTATAAGTTCCAAAACGCAAAGAGTCTTTACACTGGGGGCCTATACTTTGATGATACGAGTGGTAAAGTGCGTCAATTTACCATGATGTCGAACATATATGTCGATGTTCCCGTAGCTGCCAATTTCGAAGTTTTTGCAGGGGTTGGTTTAGGGATTTCGGTGATTGGTGCCCATAATTATAAAATTGAAGGACAAAACCAAAAGATCATTAAAGGCGGTAATGCTGCCTTTGCCTATCAATTCATGGCGGGTGTGAGTTATGGCTTGGCCAGCAATTTGGATTTAGTGTTAGAATATCGCTATACCCAAACCGTACAAAAAAGTGTGAAAAACGATACTGGGTTTGGAATTAAGGCTGATTTTAATGCACATAACATGGGTGTGGGTGTCCGCTTCAAATTCTAAAAGAACCAAGAGATAATCCATTGACACCGAAAAACCGGAAAGATTTCTTTCCGGTTTTTTCTTTTCCTTCCCTTCCCTAGAAAAACCAGACACCAGGTTGGCTTATAAGAATTATCAGAGATAGGTTGCTAGTTACTTATAAAATCTTATAATATTTGTTATACAATTATTGTTGATCGATATAGGTCAAGGTAAAGGGAAGGCCCATGTATTTTAAACGGTTGCCAAATACCCGTTTATTCTTATGATGGATAAGTTGCCTAAGTGACTTAATAAGCTAGATATTTGAAGGAGGGTTTGTCGATGGGTAGTTGGAGTTGGGTTCACTGGTTAATTGTTTTAGGGGTTGTTTTGGTATTATTTGGCGGCGGCGGAAAAATTCCTAGGCTGATGCGTGATTTGGGCCAGGGAGTGACGGCTTTCAAAAAAGGCATCAAAGAAGACAAGAGCCCGAAAGACAAGGTCGCCGCGCCAAAGGAAGAAAATCCAAAGGTTAAGATATCAGCCAATAATCCGGATGAAGTGGAAAAATCATAAAAGACTTTAAGACTAAATCTTAAAGCAGCCAAGCACTGATAAGGTTTTAGGGTTCAAGAAGCATGTTCGATATTGGTTGGAGCGAAATTTTTATCATTGCTTTCCTGGCCTTAATCTTATTAGGGCCTAAGGAAATCCCGGTTGTTTTGCGGACGGTGACCCAGTTGGTGCGTCGCCTTCGCGGCGTCGCCGCTGATTTTCAGCAGGGGATGGATAAAATTATTCGGGAAACCGAATTAGATGAAATGAAAAAAGATCTACAAAAAATTAATCCCCAGCAACTTTCCCAAAACATCGAATCCGCCATCGATTTACCTTCATTTGGAACTAGCCCGATGGCTATTCTAGAACCTAAGCAAAAATCAAGCACAGCTTTTGAAACTAAGCCGCTTTCACCTGCAGTGGCAACCAACGCGGGCGCTGATACCCTATCCTTGACAACCAATCCGCCCGCAGGTGAAAAAGATCCCTTATGATGAGCGAACAATCAGAAAAAACCATGCCCTTGCTGGAACATTTGGTGGAGTTACGCCGGCGTTTGCTCTATAGCGTGGCAGTCTTTTTACTGCTAATGGGGGGGTGCTTTTATTTCGCGCAGAATATTTTTGATTTTTTGGCGAAGCCACTTGCAAATATTTTGCTGCAACAAACCGGACGACGATTTATTTTTACTGATCTAACCGAATTTCTTTTCACCCAAATCAAAGTCTCTTTTTTTACAGCGTTCAGCATTGCCTTTCCATTATTTGCCCATCAATTATGGAAATTCATAGCCCCCGGGTTATATAAACAAGAACGACTTGTGCTGTTACCTTTTTTAATTGCCAGTCCTATATTATTTATGGCCGGGGCAGCGTTGCTTTATTATGTGCTGCTGCCCTATGGGTGGGAATTTTTGCTTAGCTTCCAAACTGCAGGCGGTCAAGGGACTTTAGCGGTGGAATTTGAGGGAGCATTAGCCAAGAAAAGACGCCATGCCATTGTTTTGGTTTTTATTGTGGCCGCTGTTGTAACCCCCCCGGATCCCTTTAGCCAGGTTGCCCTGGCGCTTCCTTTGGTTATTTTATACGAGGTGTCCATATGGTGCGCCCGCCTGATTGAAAGGAAACGCAAGCAAGGGAAAAAAGATGCTGATGATGCCCCAAAATCTTAAAGCAACAAAAAGAAGGCTATCAAAATAAAATAACTGCTTATTGTAAACTTTGCTTGACAAATAGCTTCTTCCTTGGAAACTGGGATAATGAAAAAAAGCTTCATAAAATGTGCAAGCCAAAGGCTTTTAAAAACTGATTTCTTCTGATCCGCAGGCAAATAATGATCGATATAAAATTTATCCGTGACCATCCGGGCGATTTCCAAAATTACTTGAATAAGCGCGGGATTAAGATGGATCCCTCGGAAATCCTTAAAATTGACAGCGAACGCCGCCATGCGATTACCGAATTGCAATCATTGCAGCAGCAACGTAATGATTTGTCTAAAGAAATTGGACAAGTGCGAAATAATAAATCCATATCCGAAAAATTAATGGCCCAAGTTGCTGGCATCAAAATTTCTATGGAAGGATTCGAGAAGAAAGAGAAAGAACTAACCGAAAGGCTGGAGCAATTCCTGTTGTATATGCCGAACATCCCCCTTGCGGATGTGCCGGTTGGAAAAGATGAAAAAAGCAATGTTGAGGTGAAGCGTTGGGGGACACCTAAAACATTTTCTTACCCCGCGCTTGCACATGATGATCTGGGGGAAGCGTTGCAGTTGATGGATTTTAAGGTGGCGTCGAATCTTTCAGGATCGCGTTTTGTGGTATTAAAAGGGATGCTGGCGAAGCTCGAGAGGGCTTTGGCTGCTTTCATGCTGGACTTGCACACCCAAGAATTTGGTTATACCGAAATTTTGCCCCCCTTTTTGGTCAGGGATCAGGCTTTATTGGGCACCGGCCAACTGCCAAAATTTGCCGATGACCTTTTCCGCACCACCCAGGGCTATTGGTTAATCCCTACCGCTGAAGTGCCCTTAACCAATTTGGTTGCGGGCCAAATCCTTGATGAATCCCAATTACCTTACCGGGTTACCGCCTGGACCCCTTGCTTCCGCTCTGAGGCGGGTGCTGCCGGGCGGGACACCAAGGGAATGTTGCGCCAGCATCAATTTAGCAAAGTCGAATTGGTAAGCATTGTTCAGCCCGAAAAGTCCGCTGCCGAACATGAGCGTATGACGACTTGCGCGGAAACAGTTTTAGAGCGTTTAGGATTGCCTTACCGGCGCGTTTTATTATGCTCGGGCGATATGAGTTTTACGTCGCAAAAAACCTATGACCTCGAAGTATGGTTGCCTGCCCAAAAACAATACCGCGAAATTTCCAGCTGTTCCAATTGTGGGGATTATCAAGCGCGTAGGATGCTGGCCAGGTTTCGCAGCAAGGGCCAGAAAAATACACAATTTGTGCATACCCTGAATGGTTCTGGGCTGGCCATCGGCCGCACTTTAATCGCCGTCATGGAAAATTATCAGCAGCAGGATGGGACAATTTTAGTTCCTGACGCTTTAAAACCTTATCTGCCCGGAGTGGAAGTCATTGGCAAACCCCGTTAAAACATTAAATGATATTGCCAAATTAAGGATTTTGGTCACGAATGATGATGGCATTTTAGCGCCCGGAATCAAAGTATTACAAAAAATAGCGATGTCACTTAGCAAAGATGTTTGGGTGGTAGCGCCAGCCGTTGAGCAAAGCGCTACCGCTCATTCCCTGACGATTCGCAGGCCTTTGGAGGTAAGGAAATTATCACCCAGGCGTTTTGCGGTGGAGGGTACGCCAACGGATTGTGTTTTACTCGCCATTAATCAGTTGATCAAAGGGCGCAAACCGGATTTGGTGTTATCAGGGGTTAACCGGGGCGCTAATTTGGGTGAAGATATTACCTATTCTGGCACGGTTGCCGCGGCAATGGAGGCCACTTTGCTGGGCATACCGGCAATTGCCTTCAGCCAGTCGCGGCATAAGCAACATGTGTATTGGACGGTTGCCGAACATTATATTCCCGAAATTATCAAAAAAGTTCGGGATATGGCGTGGCCCAAAGGGGTGTTGCTGAATGTTAATTTTCCCCATTGTCCGGTTAATGAAGTCAAAGGAATCCGTGTGGCAGCCCAGGGCTTGCGGCTTGGGGCGGTTCAAGTGAAAGCGGTGGAAGACCCAACCGGCAGGCCTTATCTTTGGATTGGTGATTTCAGTGACCATGCCCCTCAAGGAAAGGAAAGCGATTTAGAGGCGGTGCAAGCCCACTATGTTTCTGTTACCCCCCTGCATTTAGACTTGACCCATTATCCTACCTTACAAAAATTGCAGAAGGTTTTTACGTGAGTCTAGAGGCCCGAAAAATACGCTTGATCATGTTATTGCGGCGTTCGGGCATTGCTGATACCCAGGTGTTGTCAGCAATCGAAAAAATCCCCCGGGAAACTTTTGTGCCGCAATCATTCCATGATCGGGCTTATGAAAACGAAACATTGCCGATTGGCTATGGGCAAACCTTAAGCCAGCCCCAGGTGGTGGCTTTAATGACGCAGTCGTTAGAGCTTAATAAATCACATAAGGTACTGGAAATTGGAACGGGCTCGGGATATCAGGCATCCATTTTATCTTGCTTGGCACGTCGGGTTTATACGATCGAACGGTATCGCCCTTTATTGCAGCAAGCCGAACAACGTTTTGCCGCTTTGCGCTTAAGCAACATCGTCACAAAATATGGGGATGGCAGTTTAGGATGGCCGGAACAAATCCCATTTGACCGTATTATTTTAACCGCTGCTGCGGGCGATATGCCAGAGCGGCTTTATCAGCAATTGGCGGTGGGGGGGATTATGGTTTTGCCTGTGGGCCCGGAACGGGGCGAGCAAAAAATTTTAAGGGTGATGAAAACAGCAGAAGGGCCAGTTTATGAGGAGGGGCCAAAAGTGTTTTTTGTCCCCTTGATTTCCGGGGCATTACCCGATGACAAAGGAACCAGCAGAAAAACCATTGCCTAATAAAATCTAAAATCATCCGATGTAGGCGTTGCAATTTATGAACATCACGGTATAGTTCATCGGTTGATAAAAAATAAAAATTATATATGAAATTAATTGAGGGTATAAACGATGTGGATTAGCCAAGCTTTCGCCCAAACGGCAACGGAAACCAGCGCCCCAACACAAAATACGCCAAGTATTTTGATGAATGTGTTGCCGTTAGTACTAATATTTGTCATTTTCTATTTCTTGTTGATCAGGCCGCAACAACGGAAAATGCGGGCTCACCGGGCCATGGTGTCCGGTTTGCGTCGCGGCGATAAAATTTTGACCTCCGGCGGTATCATCGGGGTTATTTACAAAGTGTTGAATGATGGCGAAATCCAGGTGGAAATTGCTGAAGGGGTGCGGGTTCGCATTGCCCGGGGTTCTGTGAATGAAATCCTTTCAAGGACGGGGGACGGCAAGGATCAAGATCATCAGGGTGAAGATAAAAAGGACCTGGCCATTGCTGCCCCAACCTCACCCAAAGGAAATAAATAATCAATATCGGATTATAAACGCATGCGTCTATATGTTAGCCGTTGGAATAGTGTAGCAATTTGTGCCCTGCTTTTAGTTATGGCCTTTATTGCCGGGCAAAACCTTTTTTCCAAAGAGGATGTGGCCAAGCTTCCCAGTTGGTTGCCCAAAGGTCATGTAACCTTGGGGCTTGATTTACAAGGTGGGGCGTTATTGTTATTAGAGGTTGACACCGCCAGTGTTGTCCGCACCCAGCTGAACAATGCGTTAGATGTTGTCCGCACCACCTTGAAAGAATCAAATATTGCTTTCAGACCGTTAACACTGAACAGTGATAATATCACTATTCAATTGGTTCGCGCCTCTGATGCAAGCTTGGCCCAGCAAAAATTGACAGAATCCTTAACGGATTTTGTCGTGGCAGCGGACGAGCAGTCGAATCTTGTCTTAAAGATTAAAGAGAGCGCTTTAAACAACATTAAAGCGCGCGCTGTCAACCAGTCAATCGAATCGATTAGGCGGCGGGTTGATGAAACCGGTACGCTGGAGCTAAGCATCCAACGGCAGGATGAAGATCGCATCATATTACAAATACCCGGTATCAAAGATTTAACGCAGATTGAAGAGCGGTTGGGTAAAGTTGGCCGGCTGACATTCCAATTAGTGGATGAGACCGTTTCCCAAGAGGCCATTAGAAGGGGCGATATACCCGCTTCATCCCAAATCGTACAAATGGCTGATTCGGAAAATACAGGTGTTCCGGCGTTGGCCTTACAGCGGCGGATTATTGTGACGGGGGCAGAATTAAGTAATGCCAGCTACACGCTGCATGAGGGCAGCCCGGCGGTTGCATTCCAATTTAATTCAGCTGGATCCAAGCGTTTTTCAGAAATGACCCGGGAAAATCGTGGGAAGCGCTTTGCTATCGTTTTGGATAATAAGATTATCAGTGCGCCGCGTGTGGACAGCCCAATTTTTGGCGGTTCGGGGGTTATTTATGGTAGTTTTACGGAAGCGAGCGCTGCTGAATTGGCATTGCTCCTGCGGGCTGGTGCTTTGCCTGCGCCCTTGAAGGTGCAACAAAATACCTTGGTGGGGCCTGAATTAGGGGCGGATTCTATCGCTGCCGGTAAAATCGCCTGCCTGATTGCCATCGTCTTCATTGGCATCGCTATGATCTTATTTTATGGGTTATTTGGGTTGTTTGCCAATATTGCCTTATTATTTAACGGAATTCTATTGTTGGCGTTGCTTTCCTTATTAGGCGCCAGCTTAACTTTACCTGGAATCGCCGGTATTGTTTTAACCTTGGGTATGGCGGTTGACGCCAACGTGCTGATTTTTGAACGCATCCGGGAAGAAATGCGGAATGGCCGCAGTGCGTTGCTGGCTTTGGATTATGGGTTTAACTCGGCGCGCGGCACCATTATTGACGCAAATTTAACCACCTTAATCGCTTCCTTAATTTTGTTTTTCTTAGGGGGGGCTGGGCCAGTTCAAGGTTTTGCCATCACCCTGTCTTTAGGGATCATTACGTCTGTCTTTACCTCCATCACCGTTACCCGGATGGTGATTGGCTGGTGGCATA
>JBGAWJ010000075.1:0-7719 GCA_044227605.1 Alphaproteobacteria bacterium | reverse complement strand
TAGCCAGCCTGCTCATGATCGGCTTATTCATTTTTCCAAATTCATTGATTAACTTAATGGATCAGACAGCTGCAAACTTAATCCTGAGGTGATCTCAATTACGCTTTTACCGCCTTTTTTTCAGGTGCATTACTACCCCTTAGTTACCAGTACCAATGACCTTATCAGGGATTTGGTTAAACAGGGAAAAGGGCGAGATGGTTTAATTGTTCAGGCCGATCAACAGACAGCAGGTCGCGGGCGGCGGGGCAGGTCTTGGGTATCGCCAATTGGCAATTTCTATATCTCTATGTTAGTTGAAAAAATACCCAAACAATCTTTGCAAGAACTGGCACAAATAGGGTTTGTTGCTTCCTTATCCATGGCGGTTGCCATCAATCATTTAATGGGTCGACCAAAAACTGTCCAAATCAAATGGCCAAATGATTTATTGATTAATAAAAGAAAATGTGCCGGTATGTTACTTGAAACATTGCCGCCAGATAATTCAACAGACCCGTTTTTCATTATCTTGGGGATAGGGGTTAATATCACTTCATTTCCCGAAGGTCTTCCCTATTTAGCCACGAGTTTGAAAGAGGCACAGGGGAATAGTAATATATCTATGCACCAATTGTTAGGGCAGTTCTGTCATGATTTCCTACCGCGGTTAAAAAATTGGCGGGCGGGGAATTTTGTTGATATTCGAAAAGAATGGTTGGAATATGCCTGCGGAATAAGTGAAGATATTTTAGTTCATCTACCCTCTGAGACCATTGCGGGGAAATTTGTTGATCTTAATGATCAAGGCCAATTATTGCTTGAAAACGCTGCAGGCATCAGAAAAATTACGGTGGGTGATGTGTTTTTTCCAACAGGAAGGGCTTAATCATGCGAAATAATCTAGTCCTGGCAATTGATAGCGGGAATACCAACATTGTTTTTGCCTTGGCAGATGAACATAAAATTATTGCTTCTTGGCGGATTGCAACCAATCGACAAAGGACTGCCGATGAATATGCGGTTTGGTTATTACAATTAATGTCGATAGGGGGTTTTTCTTCAAAAATCATTTCAGGGGTTGTGATTGCCTCCGTCGTGCCGGAAACGATTTTTCCCTTAGAAACCATGGCAAAAAAATTTTTCCAATGTGATCCCATTATTGTTAACCATACGCATGCTGAAGCTATGGGGATTAAAATACTTATAGATTATCCTCAAGAGTTGGGAGCTGATCGTGTTGTTAATGTCATTGCGGCGCATACAAGATATTCGATGCCGCAAATTATTGTTGATTTAGGGACAGCCACGACCTTAGATGTCGTTGATGAACAGGGAAATTTTATTGGCGGTGCTATCGCCCCCGGTATTAACCTTTCTTTAGAGGCGCTTTATATGGCAGCTGCTAAATTGCCAAGAATGGTTATTGCCAAACCTCAAAAAGTGATTGCCACCTCCACAATTCCTGCAATGCAATCAGGAATTTTTTGGGGATATATTGGGCTAATTGAAGGGTTGATCGACAAAACCCAGAAGGAGTTAGGAAAGAAAGCAACAGTTATTGCTACAGGAGGGTTAACGCCAGTGTTAGCTGGTTCAACCAATGTCTTTGACCATGTTAATGGAGATTTAACCATGTTAGGTATTACTGATATTTATTATTCAACAAACAAACGGAATCATGCAAAAAACAACAAAAATTTTAAAACCACGTAGTGACCAATGGCTTTTCCTACCTCTGGGTGGGTCAGGCGAGATTGGGATGAATTTAAACCTTTACGGATATGACGGCAAATGGTTGATGCTGGATCTTGGGATCACCTTTGGGAATGACACAACCCCAGGGATTGAGGTGATTATGCCGGATATTAGCTTCATTGAAGACAACAAGCAGGATTTGGCAGGCTTGGTTTTAACCCATGCCCATGAGGATCATTTAGGAGCCGTGCCTTATTTATGGCCGCGGTTGCGTTGCCCGATTTATGCAACCCCTTTTACCGCAGCTGTCTTGAAAAAGAAGCTGGAGCAAGAAGGCCTAAGGGATGTTCCCATCCATATTATCCCGATGAGGGGCAAGTTTAATCTAGGGCCTTTCCAAATAGAATTGGTAACCCTAACCCATTCAATCCCCGAGCCGAATGCGGTGATTTTGCGAACCCCTTTAGGTACCGTTTTGCATACAGGCGATTGGAAAATTGATCCATCCCCGGTGATTGGTGATGTAACGGATGAAGCTACTTTAAAAGCATTAGCTAACGAAAACATCCTGGCTTTAGTGGGTGATTCAACGAATGCCTTGGTTCCTGGGCATTCAGCTTCCGAGTCAGCTTTATATGATTCGTTGCATCAATTATGCCAACAAATGACTTACCGTGTGGTTGTTACTTGCTTTGCCAGCAATGTCGCCCGGTTGAAAACGATTATGCAAGTGGCAAAAAGCTTAAAAAGAAAAGTTGCCTTGGTTGGCAGATCATTGTGGCGTATTTATGAAGCTGCAAGATCAACCGGTTATTTGCAAGATATGCCTGAACCTTTGGACGAGAACGAAGTGCAAGCCATTCCACGGGATAAATTATTAATGATTTGTACCGGCAGCCAAGGTGAGCAGCGTTCGGCCTTATCCCGTATTGTTCATGGTACACACTCCCACGTTTCGTTAGATGCAGGTGATGGAGTGATTTTTTCCTCGCGCGTTATTCCGGGTAATGAGCAGGAGATTTATCAATTGAAAGATGCGTTACTTCGCAAGGGATTAAAAGTGATTAGTGATGGAGATCATTTTGTCCATGTGTCCGGTCACCCGGCACGAGATGAACTGACTATGATGTATCAATGGGTTCGGCCACGCTTGGCCATCCCTGTACATGGCGAGGAAAGGCATTTGCGCACGCATGCAGAACTTGCGAAAGAATGTCAGGTTCCTCAAGCAATCCCCGCCCATAATGGCCAAGTGATCCAACTGGCCCCGAATGGCGGACAAATTGTTGACGAAGTACCGGTTGGGCGCTGGGCGTTGGATGGTAACCGGGTCATTTCCATGAAGGATAAATTGGTGGAAGACCGGCAAAAAATGGCGCAGGGCGGTCTGGTTATTGTCACCTTGATTGTCGATGATTTAGGATGGATGATTGCTGATCCTGCCTTGCAAGCTATTGGTTTTTCCAAAGGTAATGAGCAGCCCACTTTCATAGTACCGCTGATGAAATTAATAAGGTCCAGTATGGAAGATGTTTCACCATTACCGGTGTCATCCTCTACCAAGCAGGGGGAAGTTAAGGGATCTGTTATCCAATTGATCAAGCGGTATATGAAGAAGAATATAGGGAAAGAACCGTTGATTGAGGTTAATATCGTAAAAATTCTATAGGAAACTCATCATGAAATTGGGTAAACTTAATCATGTGGCAATTGTTGTACCAGATTTAGGGCAGGCTGCAAAAATTTATCAACAGTTATTGCAGGCCCAGATTTCTAAACCACAACTACTTTCTGAACATGGCGTTAGGGTCATTTTTGTTGATTTTGGGAATACGAAAATCGAATTGTTAGAACCTTATGGGGAACAATCGCCTATTGCTAAATTTTTAGAGACCCATCCCCAAGGCGGTATGCATCACGTCTGTTATGAAGTGGGGGATATTTTGGAAGCAAAACAGCATTTGCAAAACCAAGGTGCCCGAGTGTTAGGGGATGGTCAACCGAAAATCGGCGCCCATGGAAAACCCGTGCTATTTCTGCATCCCAAGGATTTCTGTGGAACCTTAATCGAATTGGAACAGGTTTAAACAATAGGGATGAATTGGTTTACGGGAATATTGGTTTACGTCATTATTTGGTGGGTGTTGTTCTTGGCTATCTTGCCTTGGGGTGTTCGACAATCCCAAAATCCCCAATTAGGTCACGACAAAGGGGCACCGGAAAATCCCCGTCTATTTATTAAGATAGTCCTGACGACTACCATATCCACCATATTATGGCTTATTTACTACGGTATTATCCAATAATAGGATTGATTGTTCATCAAGGACAGGTAAAGAAAAAACCACATCCTTGGATGTGGTTTTTTCTAACTATTCCGTAACTATTAGATCGGATTCCCTGAACTTGGTAAAGTCCCAATTTTTCTATATTTTCAACTGGATAACCTTATCCGTCAAGATAAATTATTTTGGCAACAAATAAAACAGACAAAATAATCATCGTTATATTCAAGTCCCGCCATTTTCCGCTTAAAATTTTAATCGCCGTATAACTGATGAAACCTAGGGCAATTCCATTCGCAATAGAAAAAGTCAATGGCATCGCTAAGGTTGCAATGACGGCAGGTGCCGAATCCGTCACATCATCCCAATTTATTTCAGCTAACCCCCTGGCCATCATACAAGCCACATATAACAAAGCAGAAGCAGTCGCATAAGCGGGAATCATTTTAGCAAAAGGGGCAAAAAATAACGCTGCTAGGAAAAACATAGCAACTACCACAGCAGTTAAGCCAGTCCTACCGCCAGCGCGTATGCCCGCTGCACTTTCAATATAGCTGGTCGTCGTGGAGGTTCCCAAAACCGCTCCGATACTCGTTGCGGTGCTGTCGGCAACTAAAGCCTTTTCTAGTCTTGGTAAACGGCCTTCCTTGTCCAACATGCCCGCTCGATGTGCCAGGCCTATCAACGTGCCTGCGGTATCGAAGAGATCCACAAAAAGGAAAGAAAAAACAATGACGATAAGGCCAATTTGTAAAGCGCCTGGAATATCTAATTGTAATAATGTTGGGGTTATATCAGGTGGCAATGATAGCAGCGTATCTGGAATTGCTACAATCCCTATTATAATGCCAGCCAAGGTGCTTGTAAGAACCCCAATGATAATCGCTCCTGGCACGCGGTAATAATCAAGAGCGGCAATCACAAAAAAACCTGTTAAGGCTAACACAACCCCATATTGGGTTAAATTACCCATGGTAACGAATGTTGCAGGATTTGCTACAACCAATCCGGCATTTTTCATGGCGATCATTCCCAAAAACAATCCACTACAAGCGGAGATAGAAATTTTTAGCGGCTTAGGAATGGAATTAATAATATAACTACGGA
Source organism: Alphaproteobacteria bacterium (assembly GCA_044227605.1). Lineage (GTDB taxonomy): Bacteria > Pseudomonadota > Alphaproteobacteria > JAEUKQ01 > JAEUKQ01 > JAEUKQ01. The sequence continues at coordinate 2,650 of JBGAWJ010000075.1, read as the reverse complement.
TGGGAAATACGCTGATCAGGAAACTAATAACCCCTGAAATAAATACGGCCCCCAATCCTACTTGCCAAGTGTAGCCCATGCCTTTTACGACACCATAGGTGAAATAAGCATTTAATCCCATGCCGGGGGCTAAAGCCACCGGATAATTGGCATACAAACCCATAATTGTTGTACTAATAGCGGCGACCAGACAGGTAGCCACAAAGACGGCCCCATGATCCATTCCGGCATCAGATAAAATAAGGGGGTTAACAACAATAATATAAGCCATAGCCAGGAATGTGGTTATTCCTGCCAGAATTTCCGTACGCATAGTGGTTTGGTGTTCCGCCAAACGAAAATATCGTTGCAGCATAGAAATATTCTCCTTGTAAAGGGGGATGAGGAAAAGAAAGAAACCAAAAGGGATGCATCATGACAACCTTTCGCAAATCTTATTCTTACCATCTTTAGTAAAATGAAAAGCGGCAGGCTATCTGAATCATTCTGATTATCCATTTCTTGATACATTCCGATCAAAACTTTGCTTGCGTTTGCATAGAAAACCGAATATCTGATAGGTTTGTGGGTGGCGCAGAATCGATATTTGGAACAGAAAAATTAGGGATGTAAGGCTTAGAATTTTTGGGGGGGAAAATTGAGAAATGGTGGCGGAGGAGGGAATTGAACCCCCGACAAACGGATTATGATCCCGCTGCTCTACCAACTGAGCTACTCCGCCAAACCTTTTGGAACAAGCTGAATTCAAACCATCAAAATCTTTTCCTGTCAAGATATTCTATAGGTATCAATAAAAAATTATCAAACTTAAATACCCTACCAAACTAGATCATTACTTAACTTATGCAAAAGCCGTGATAAGCAAAATAAGCGCCTTTATTTGTTCATTTAGGCAAGAATAACTTAATAAGGAAATAAAATGGCAAGCACTGCTTGGGTGATCATTTGGCAATTTAAAGTTGCACCGATTTCGCAATCAATTTTCGAGCAATATTATGGGCAGGAGGGGGAATGGGTGCAGTTGTTTCGGCAACACCCTGGATATTTATGGAGCAAGCTATATCAAGATGTGCAAGAAAAGAATATTTATGTAACATGTGATTATTGGCGGTCATTACAAGCTTATAAAGAATTTAAAGAACAATTTAGACAAGCTTATCAACAGTTAGATATATATTGTGAGAAATTAACCATAGCAGAAGCACCCATCATGGAAACAATGACAAATATCGATTTAAGTTTTATGTAAAATAGAACAACTATAAGCAATACGAAAGAACCGGAATCAATTATGGCTCAAGAAATTAATACTTTGCCCGCTTCAGGTACGCGTGATTTTCTGCCTCACCAGGTGCGGCAACGAGAGAGGGTTTTCCAAATCGTCCGCGAAACCTTCGAATCTTTTGGGTTTGTGCCTCTTCAAACACCAACTTTTGAAAGGTTGGAAATTTTATCAGGAAAGTACGGAGATGAGGGTGAAAAATTAATCTTTAAAATCTTAAAAAGGGGTGATAAAGAACAAACAGGTGAAGCAGACCTTGCCCTGCGTTATGATTTGACTGTTCCCGCGCTTAGGGCTTTTGCTGACAATCGGCAGCAATTACCCACCGTTTTTAAGCGTTACCAAATTGGCCAGGTATGGCGAGCGGATAGACCGGGCAAAGAAAGATTTAGAGAATTTACCCAATGCGATATTGATATTTATGGCAGCTCATCTGCCACTGCCGACCTTGAGATTCTATTAGTTATTAGCCAAACTCTAAGAAAACTCGGTTTAGAAAAGAATATCAAGATACATTTGAATTCCCGGCTTTTTTTACAGCAAATGACGTCGGCATATGAGTTACCCACAACGACCGCTGCTGAAATAATGATCGTTTTAGATAAAATTGATAAAATCGGACTGGCCCAAGTTGCTATACAAGCTTCAGATATTATTCAACAAAATGGGTTGGCAAAACAATGCAAGCAGTTCTTAGCGGATATAGCAGGTCCAAACGCCAAAGAACTTTTTATTGCTAAAGTCCAGGTAAATCCCGAAGGCAAGAAAGTAATTGCGGATATTGCGTGGCTGATAGAACAAGTCAAGCTTTTACAGCCAGGTACCAATATTATTTTTGACCCATTTTTGGTTAGGGGTATATCATATTACACGGGGTTTATTTTTGAAATTTTTAGCCCAGACAGCAAAAGTGCTTTATCAGCAGGCGGGCGTTACGATCATTTAAGTATGAATGTGACGGGGCAATCTATGCCTATTTGCGGCGGATCCTTAGGTATTGAAAGAATATTATTGCTATTGGAAAAATCATGGACAGATTCAGATAATAATTTTGATACTTTATTCTTAACAGTCTGGGATGCAGGTTTATTGCCTGCCACCCTTCAGTTAGCGAATGGGTTAAGGGCAAATGGCTTAAAGATATATATGTCAACTATTGAAAAGGATTTGAAAAGCCAACTAAAATTTGCTGACAAAAATAAATATCGCTTTTGCCTGATTTTGGGGCCCGATGAAATTAAAAATCAGACAGTAGTGGTGAAAGATTTTGTTCACAAAAAGCAACAAATATTAGAAAATAAAGACCATCAGCTTTTAACAAACGGCCTGTTAACATTCATGAAATAAAAAATGCCATAGTTGATATAA
>JBGAWJ010000074.1:5452-7744 GCA_044227605.1 Alphaproteobacteria bacterium | reverse complement strand
TCGTCGCTGGCAGCCGGACATTGCCTTAGTTAAACCAAACGGTCCGGGGGGATATGTGCCTTCAGCCGATATGCCAGAAGTTTTCCCTGCCGTTATTTTAGTGCCTTTATTGGCTTTTGATCGGTTAGGCAACCGTTTAGGATATGGCGGCGGATATTATGATCGGACCATCTATTTCTTAAGGCGCCACCGGTTGGTCCATATTGTGGGCGTCGGTTTTTCTTGTCAGGAAGCGAAGGCTTTACCAACGAATAGATATGATCAGAAATTGGATGTCGTTATTACGGATGAAGAAGTTATTCCTATTATATCTTCTGCCCCAAAACGCCCAAGGGTAAACAATAACGGGTAATTAACAGTGAATAAGATAATCAATTGACCATGTAGGAAGTTTTAATGCGTTTATTGTTTTTGGGCGATATCATCGGTCGCAGCGGACGGGAAGTGACAGAACGCCATGTGCCGAATTTGCGCAAGTTGTTGAAATTAGATGTAGTGGTTGCCAATGGCGAGAATGCTGCTGCGGGCTTTGGCATTACCGTGCAAATCTGCCAAGCATTTTATCAATTAGGCGTGGATGTTATTACGACTGGCAACCATATTTGGGATCAAAAAGAAACAATGTCTGGGATCCAAAAAGATCCCCGATTGATCAGGCCAGCCAACTTTCCGCCGGGCACGCCTGGGAAGGGCAGCTATCTCCATCAAACGCCTAAAGGCGAGAAAATATTGGTTATTAATGTAATGGGCCGGTTATATATGGAAACTTTAGATGACCCCTTTGCGGCGGTCGAGAAAGAATTATCTGCGCACCGGTTGGGGGGTAGCGTTGCGGCCATTATGGTGGATTTCCATGCGGAAGCCAGCAGTGAGAAAATGGCTATGGGGCATTATTTAGATGGCAGGGTTTCTGCAGTTGTGGGTACGCATACCCATGTGCCGACGGCTGATGCCCAAATCTTACCTGGGGGGACAGCTTATCAGACCGACGCTGGTATGTGCGGGGATTATAATTCGGTGATCGGTATGGATAAAACAGCGCCCATTCAACGGTTTACTAAGAAACTACCAACGGATCGTTTGACGCCTGCTTTAGGGCAAGGAACTTTATGTGGCGTCTTTATTGAAACAGATCCCACCACAGGGCTTGCCAAAATAATTCAACCGGTGCGGCTGGACGGTCGGTTACAAAATACGGATTTGCAGGCAATCCTCTAACTTTTTATCTTATCTAACCCATTGCTTTTTTCAAAGAACAGGGCTTAAGTAAAACGGCAGTATGAACCGCAAACTAAGCTGAGACGCAGCAATATATAAGGTTCCGTATAAGCAATAGATAACAAGCTATCGTTGATGATAGGTTTGGTGGATTAGGGTTAGAGAAAATGGCAGGTCATTCGCAATTTAAAAATATTATGCACCGCAAAGGCATTCAAGATGCCAAGCGGGCAAAAATTTTCACCAAATTAATTCGAGAATTAACGACTGCCGCTCGGCAAGGGGCGGCCGATCTAGCTATTAACCCCCGGCTGCGGGCAGCGGTGACATCGGCAAGAATCGCCAACATGCCGCGGGATACGATTGATCGGGCGATTAAACGCGGTGCAGGCCATGAAGATGGCACGATGTACGACTCTGTCCGTTATGAAGGATTTGGCCCTGCAGGGATCGCAATTATTGTGGAAGCGTTAACCGATAACCGGAACCGGACAGCATCGGAGATCCGTACAGCTTTTAATAAGCATGGCGGGAATCTTGGGGAAAGCAACAGTGTTTCTTTTATGTTTCAACGTAAGGGTGTTGTCACTATTCCCAAAAACCAGATTAGTGTTGATGAATTATTAGAAATTGTCTTAGAGATTGGAGCGGATGATCTTCAATCCGATGAAGAAAATCATTACGTTACAACTGCCATTGAGAGTTTTGGGAAAGTGCGGGATGAATTAGAAAAAAAGATCGGCAATATCAAAGAGGCGAAATTGTCTTGGATTGCCAACAACCCCAATTCAGTTGCTGGGGAAACAGCTGAAAGTTTGATGAAATTGATGGATGCTTTAGAAGATAGCGATGATGTCCAAGCTATTTTTATAAATGCGGAAATTGACGAAACTTAATATGCGGTAAAGGGATAATGGGATAACAAATGCGGATTATTGGCTTAGATCCTGGTTTGCGGCATACCGGCTGGGGGGTTATCCAGAGCAATGGCTCCCATCTGCAACATATTGCAGATGGCACCATCCATCCGCCTACCGATCAGCCCATGGCTAATCGCTTGGCTTATCTAGCCTT
>JBGAWJ010000074.1:0-5442 GCA_044227605.1 Alphaproteobacteria bacterium | reverse complement strand
AAAAGCCGTACTGGAACAATACCGGCCTGAGAATGCGGCGGTTGAAGAAACTTTCGTTAATAAAAACCCCCTAACAACCCTAAAATTAGGGTTTGCGCGCGGGGTTGTCATGATGGCCCCAGCCTTGCTTGGAATTGACGTATCGGAATATCCGGCTAACCAGGTAAAAAGCTCGGTTGTAGGGGCTGGTCATGCGGATAAAAACCAAGTGCAATTAATGGTTAAGTTTTTGTTGCCGGGGTTTCAGCTGACAACCCCGGATAGCGCGGATGCGTTGGCTGTTGCTATCTGTCATGCCCATCGTGCTGGTACATTACAACGCTGGTCTGCCACAGCAGTGCGGAGTTTGGTATGATTGCAAAATTATCGGGCCAGGTTGATTCAAGAGGGGTTGATCATTTGGTGATGGATGTGGGCGGGGTGGGTTTTATGGTTTTTTGTTCCAGCAAATTTTTGACGACTGCCCAGCTGGCCAAAAAGCTACATTTATTTATTGAGACCCATATACGGGAAGATCACATCCATTTATACGGATTTGGATCCGAGCAAGAGCGGGCGGTCTTCCGCTTATTAACATCTGTTCAAGGGGTGGGGCCAAAATCAGCTTTAGCCATACAATCAGCGTTAAATGCCCAAGAAATCAGTCAAGCGGTGCATCATGACCAGAAAACGATGCTGATGCGGGCAAATGGGATCGGCGCCAAATTGGCAACCCGGATTATTATGGAATTAAAGGATAAAATTCTTGGGGATTTAGCCCTTGCGCCCTCATCAACAATTGTTCAGGAGAACCAGCAATCATCATCCTTGCTGCCAGCAAAGATGATGGAAGATGCTGTTTCTGCCTTGGTAAATCTTGGCTACCGCCGCGTTGATGTCGTCCGGGTGATTCAACAGGTAACCCAAAAAAATATTTCTGAAACCTGGACTTTAAGTGCCCTTATTCGTAAAACTTTAGCTGAGTTAAGTGTATGACAGAACAGCGTCTGGTCAGTGTGGAACAGTTACCCGAAGATCAGGTGGAATCATCTATTCGACCGCAATTCTTAACGGATTTCGTCGGACAGAAACAGTTGCGTGCCAATTTAGAAATTTTTATCCAAGCTGCCCGCCAGCGTGAGGAAGCCTTAGACCATATTTTATTTTATGGCCCCCCTGGCCTTGGTAAAACTACCCTTTCTCATATTGTAGCGCGCGAATTAGGGGTTGGATTCCGTGCCACTTCAGGCCCTTTATTAACCAAGGCCGGAGATTTAGCTGCTTTGCTAACCAACCTGCAACCCCGGGATGTTATGTTTATTGATGAAATCCATAGGCTTAGCCCAACGATTGAAGAAGTGCTTTATCCGGCGATGGAAGATTTCCAGCTAGATTTGATTATCGGCGAGGGCCCTGCTGCCAGAAGCGTTCGCATTGATTTACCCCCTTTTACTCTGATTGGGGCAACTACCCGGGCTGGTTTGTTAACAACCCCATTGCGGGAAAGATTCGGCATCCCGTTGCGGTTAGAATTTTATACTTTAAGCGAATTGGAAACCATTGTGCGGCGTGCGGCAAAAATTTTAAATTGCTCTCTAAGCCCTGATGGAGCGACAGAAATTGCTAAACGCTGCCGAGGGACGCCCCGCATTGCCGGTCGCCTATTACGGCGAATTAGGGATTTTTCTTTAATTCGCGGCATTGAAAATATCACCGGGCGCATTGCGGATAAAATATTGTTGGAACTTGATGTGGATGTGAACGGGTTGGATAATATGGATCGGCGATATTTGAATTGTATCGCGGGTATTTATGATGGGGGGCCTGTCGGTATCGAAACTTTATCTGCTTATTTGTCCGAACAGCGGGATGCGATTGAAGAAATGGTAGAGCCCTATTTGTTACAGCAGGGTCTTATTCAACGGACATCCCGTGGGCGAACATTAACACAAGGCGGATACCGTTATTTGGGCTTAACTCCGTCTCACGCTACGGGTTCTAGCAAAGATGGCCAATTAACTTTTCCCCTGCCGGGTGACAAGATAGGAGAGGGGGAACTAGATGAGTAAGACTCCCTTCCTTTCTTCTTACCGCGTTTATTATGAGGATACCGATGCAGCGGGTGTTGTTTATTATGCCAATTATTTAAAATATGCGGAACGTGCCCGAACGGAATATTTAAGGCATATATACCAATCCCCCTCGCAGATTGCTGAAAAACACGGTGTAGTTTTTGTGGTTCGTAAATGCGAAATTGACTACATGCTTCCGGCATTTTTGGATGATATGTTGGTTGTTCAAACCAAGATCAGCCAAGTTAGAGCGGCAATGATCGGGATGGAACAGCAAATTATTCGCAACCAACAACATCTTGTTCATATCAAGATTATTCTTGCATGTGTTGAAGTGAAAAAAATTCAAGTCGCCCGGATTCCTGCACCGTTGCGTCAAAAACTTACTGATGTTTGCCCCGAATCATTAAAACCCCGAATCATTGAAACTATGACAAAGGAAATTCATCATGGATCCCCAAATCTTAACTTCCGCTACCAATAAGGTAGATGCCCTGTCCATCGGATTGACCCAAACAGGGCAACCTTGGTCTTTTATCCAGTTATTCTTAAAAGCGGATTTTATCGTACAAACCGTGATGGTATTATTGATCCTTGCTTCCATCAGTTGTTGGGCGATTATTGCCGATAAAACCATGGGGTTACGTCGTTTTAATAAAAATTTAGATGTTTTCCGGCTGCTGTTGGTTAATACCCCCACTTGGTCCGAATTGATTGATGCGATTAAATTATTGCCATTGGGCACAGGTTCCAAAATAATCCAAGGGATTTTAGCTGAATGGGATTATATCAACAATACGGTGCGGGCCGCCAATGATGGGGAAGTTTCCTTAACAGAAACGGAGAATCGCCTGGAAAAGCGTGTTTCCTATATGTTACAAGAAGAAATTGCCAGTCTGGAAAAGGGATTATCGGTTTTGGCTTCCACCGGGTCTGTGGCCCCTTTTGTTGGGTTGTTTGGAACAGTTTGGGGCATTATGAATAGTTTTATGTCAATTGCCGCCAGCCAAGATAATAGTTTGGCAATTGTAGCACCTGGGGTGGCCGAAGCTTTGATGGCAACCGCTTTCGGATTGGTTGCAGCCATCCCTGCAGTTTTGGCTTATAATCGCTTGTCAGCCTCTATTTATCATCACGCCCAGAAGTTAGAAATTTTTGCCAGCCAAGCCGTAAAAATGGTATTGCATAAACTGGGGCAAGAGGGGAAATCGTAATGGCGTTTCAATCCTTACCATCTTACCGTTCAGGAAAAAATTCCTATCGGCATGCCAAACCGATATCAGAAATTAACGTTACCCCATTTGTTGATATCATGCTAGTCTTATTGGTTATTTTCATGGTCACCGCCCCTTTATTGACGGCCGGAATCCCTGTGGATATGCCCAAAACTTCAGGGCAGAATATCAACCCTTCCAAAGAAATGGTGGAAATCACTGTGAACCGCGAGGGGAAAATATTTCTTCAAGAAACCCCGCTTGTTTTAGCGGAATTAATTGAAAGATTAAAGGCCATACGGGCAACCCAGCCAAATTTACGTATTATTCTGCGTGGCGACCGGGCAACGGATTATGGAACCGTGGTGGAGGTTGCAGGCGCCATCACCAATGCTGGCTTTCCCCATATTACCCTTCGGACACAACAAGTGGCAGCCCCTTAAAAAATGACGATAGAACCCCCCAATCGTTCCCTGGTTTCCATAAAAGCGAAAATCATCTCGGTTTTTTTGCATGTCTTTTTACTGGGTGTGGTTTTATGGCCTAATAGTTCGCAGTCAGTTCCGAAAATATCGGAATTATCGGTTTCGGTAGAATTTGAACAAGATGTTATTTCTGATCCTGCGGTTGTGAACGATCCCTTCAATCAAGCCGTTGCTGATCCAAGCGCCGGATCAAATCCAACGGATTTATCTTTAATACATCCCCAAATTCCCAATATACCTGACCTCTCAATTGCCCTTCACCAATTGCTATTTGTGCCTGATTCCACCATGTCACCGTTGCCGGATACCGCCGAAACTAGGGAACCTGACCCGGTTAATCCTTTAACTAGTTATGCACTGCCTGCTGTAAAGCCTGCCCCCATAAAACCGGTTGCCCAACGATTACCTTTGCCGCGCGATTTTCCTCCTGGTAAACCTGTGTCAGAAAAACCATTGGCTACAACGTCCCGTAATATCCCAAATTTTGTCCCCATTAAACCAATCGCGGGGGTTTCTCCAGCCAACCCAAATGCTTCCGGGAACAATCTCAATCGGCATAAACCGGTATCTTTGGAAGAGCAGAAATTGATCATGCAGCAAATACATCAAAATTGGTCAACCGATAACGGGGGGCGCAATTATGACAACTTCCAAGTGGTGATCAGGGTTCAATTGCGGCCTGATGGCACTATTTTTAATTTAAAATCACAACTTGACCCAGCTTTTGGCAATGACAGTTATTATGCAACTTTTGTCCGCAATGCCGAAAATGCTGTTTGGAAAACCACTAAAATTATTTTTCCTCAGGAAAGATATCAGGATTTCAAAGAATTAGAATTGGTTTTTAGCCCTTAATCAAACGTCAGATCGATGTTTATTAAAAAAGGAGTGGATGGTGGAAAAAAGAAGAAAGCAACCCCGTTTATCAAAATTTTACGGCGGTTTAAAGGTAGGGTTGGCGTTAGTTTCAACTCTTTATACTTTTGCTATGGTGGCGATAGCTACCGCGCAGCAACCGTTACGGATTAATATTAATAATCCTAATATTTCGCCTTTAACAATTGCTATCGCGGATTTTATCCCCGATCAGGCATCAGAAAATGATTTGGCAGTGAGGATTACCCGAATTGTGCAAGCCGATTTGGAACGTTCCGGGTTATTCCGCAACATCGATAAAAATGCTTTTATCCAAACCACAGGGGCGGTGTTGCAAAATACCCCTCGTTACCAGGATTGGCAAGCGATTGGCGCACAAGCGTTGGTTGTGGGCAAAATGTCCCGTCTGGATGATGGCCGGTTACGGTTGGAATTTTATCTATATGATATCAACAGTAGAAAACGTATGGTGGCTTTAGCTTTGACAGCCACAGCAAGCGATTGGCGACGGATCGGGCATAAAATTGCGGATAATATTTATTCCCAACTGACTGGTGAAGATGGATATTTTGATACCCAAATTCTTTATATTGCGGAATCGGGGCCTCAAAACAATCGCCAGAAAAAATTGGCAATCATGGATCAGGATGGGGAAAATAACCAATTTTTAAGTGATGGGCGCGTTTTGATTATAACGCCGCGTTTTTCGCCGAATTCACGCGAAATCCTTCGCGGGAATCGAATCCACTCCATTCGAAGCCTACGCGAGACTCCCGTGCCCAGTTACCTTCGAATCCTGATCTTGGCGTTGTTATT
>JBGAWJ010000073.1:4144-8110 GCA_044227605.1 Alphaproteobacteria bacterium | reverse complement strand
CCCTAGTCAAAACGGGCGTAAGATGGATGAAGGCAACCATGGCTACCGCCCCGACAGCAAAGGCGCCTATTCGATCACCAACCCTAGTGATGCCAGCCATGATATCCGCGCTGAAATGCTGTCCGTCATGGGGGATATGGGGCTGGATATTGAAAAGCACCATCACGAAGTCTCGCCCGCCCAACATGAGCTTGGGTTTAAATACACGTCACTCTTGAAAAGTGCGGATTGGTTGCAAATTTATAAATATGTGGTGCGTAATGTGGCAAGTTCCTACGGTAAAACCGCAACCTTTATGCCAAAACCGATGAAGGGGGAGGCTGGCTCGGGCATGCATGTGCATCAATCCTTATGGAAAAATGGCCAACCCTTATTTTCGGGAAATGCCTATGCTGGCTTATCCGAGACGGCGTTATTTTACATTGGCGGCGTTATTAAGCATGGGCGCGCCTTAAACGCCTTTACCAATTCCACCACCAACAGTTATAAACGCCTGGTACCGGGATATGAAGCGCCCGTATTGCTATCTTATTCTGCGCGCAACCGCTCGGCCTCCTGCCGCATTCCTTATTCCAACAATGCGAAAGGGAAACGGGTAGAAATGCGTTTTCCTGATGGTTTATCCAATCCTTATTTGGCTTTCGCAGCGATCCTGATGGCAGGGCTGGATGGAATTAAAAATAAAATTCATCCCGGCCAGGCTTTAGATGTTAATTTATACGAATTACCCCCCCAACAATTGCAGCAAATCCCCGCGGTGTGCACCTCACTCAGGGAAGCGTTGGCCGCCTTGAAAGCGGATCAACAGTTTTTATTGGAAGGGAACGTGTTCAGCAAGGAACTCATCAACAGCTACATCCAATTGAAATTGGAGGAATGCCAAACCTACGACATGACGCCACATCCCGTAGAATTCAAAATGTATTATTCCTTATAAAGCATATCCACCGCCACACAGCCAGGCTGCTGGCAGAAATGCCCGCAGCCTTTTGTTATCGGCAGCCTTTTGTTATCGCAAGAAAAATTAAGGATTTTTGCTTGAATCGGATGAAGCTGGCTTTACAGCACACCAGCCGTTATTGGTGATACCTAATTTGGTATATTCCTTATTCAATTGCCCGGTCACGCATAAAAACGACATACGTATATCCGAAATGGCGCCATAAAAAGCGTTCACTTTGATTAAAGGCTGGTTCCCCTCAATCACCCAGTGCGATAAAATAGCAATAACATAGCCGCAAGCAATCGTAATAACCACCCAGTACCATTGCCCTGTTAATATACTAGCAACCGCGCCAGAAGCCCCTACCAAAGTTGCAAAATAATGCCCCAAACGGGTTGCTGATTTGCTGTGTGCCTTAAGGTAGGCTTTCCAAAATTCTTGAAATGTCATGACAACCATCCCAAATAAAATCATTAAGACAGCTTAAATGTTTTTAACATTAAACAGCCGTCTATACTTCATAAAATAAAAATGACAGCCAGGCAACGAATTATTTTTCGCCCATTATTTTTTTCGCAAACCGTTTACATCTTGCCATAAGCCAACCGAATCATTTAAGCATCTATTCACTGAACAGACCAGAAACCCCTTAATTTGCATCCCTATACCTCAATGACAGAAGACCTATTTAACTATCAAAATTCCTATTCCGCCCGCGACATTGAAGTGCTGGAGGGCCTTGAACCTGTTCGCCGGCGTCCCGGCATGTATATAGGCGGCACGGATGAACGCGCCTTGCATCATTTAGCCGCGGAAATCTTAGATAACGCTATGGATGAAGCTTTAAACGGCCATGCTAACCATATTGTGATCAAGCTTGATCTGCAAGGCCGGGTGACGGTCAGTGATAATGGCCGCGGCATTCCGGTGGACCCGCATCCTAAATTTCCCACCCTGTCCGCTCTTGAAGTGATTGTAACCACGCTGCATTCAGGGGGCAAATTCAATAACAGTACCTACCAGGTTGCTGGGGGGTTACACGGGGTTGGGTTATCGGTGGTTAACGCTTTATCCGATTATCTGCGGGTCGAAGTGGTCCGTAACAAACAATTGTATTATCAGGAATATTCCAAGGGTAAACCCACCACCCGCCTAGTGGCCGCAACAGCAAGCAACCGGGAAAAAGGTACCACGGTGATTTTTCACGCCGATCCGGAAATTTTCGGCAACCTTCTCATGCACCCCTTAAAATTATATACCATGGCACGGGCTAAGGCCTTTTTGTTTGCAGGGGTAACGATTGATTGGGAATGCCCGGAAGAATTGGTCCATAACCTGGCAACCGCCTGCCCCGCACGGGAACGGTTTATATTCCCGAAAGGGTTACAAGATTACCTATTATATCGGTTACCCAAAGAACCAGCACCGGTTATTGAGGATTTATTTTGCGGCCAAAGCGAGCTTACCGATCAGCAGGGTAAAATGGAATGGGCCATCAGTTGGTCCGCGGGTGACGTCGGGTTCTTATCCTCGTTTTGCAACACGATCCCAACCCCCGAGGGCGGCACGCATGAAGCGGGATTGCGCGGCGGGTTGCTACGCTCACTCAAGGATTACGGCCAGTTGATTGACCATAAGAAAACCAATTTGATAACAGCGGAAGATGTGGTTACCAATTCGGCTATTTTATTATCTATTTTTATTCCTGAACCGCAATTTCAAGGGCAAACCAAAGAAAAACTAACCAGCCCGAAGGCTGCAAAAATGGTTGAAAATACCATTAAAAACCACTTTGACCATTGGCTGTCTGCTGACCCCCAGCGTGCCCAACAAATCGTTGATCTGATTTTGGAACGCACCGAGGAACGCATCCAGCGCCGCCAGGAAAAAGATACCCAGCGTAAAGTCCCGGGGCGGAAGATGCGTTTGCCGGGAAAACTGACGGATTGCACCCAACAAAACCGGGTTGGGACTGAATTGTTCCTGGTGGAGGGGGATTCGGCGGGCGGCTCAGCTAAGCAGGCCAGAAGCCGGGATAATCAAGCGGTTCTTCCCCTACGTGGAAAGATCCTAAATGTGGCGAGCGCCACGTCGGATAAATTAAAAAACAACCAAGAACTTAATGATTTATTGCAAGCTTTAGGCTGCGGCACGGGTGATAAATATGATGAACAAAAATTACGGTACGAAAAAATTATTATCATGACCGATGCCGATGTGGATGGCGCCCATATTGCGTCCTTATTGATGACTTTTTTTTACCAGGAACTGCCGCAACTGATTGAACAGGGCCATCTATATTTGGCCGTGCCACCTTTATACCGCCTGAATATCAGTGGAAAAAGCCACTATGCGATTGACGATGCCCATAAAGAAGCACTTTTAAAAAAACTGGTTAAGGGGAAAACCAAAGTGGATATCAGCCGTTTTAAAGGTTTGGGTGAAATGCCCGCCCAACAATTAAAAGAAACAACGATGGATCCCCAAAAAAGGTTGTTATTGCAGGTTACCCTTCCTAAGCGTTATGTACCTGAAACGACCGATCTCAGTTCCGAATGGAAAGAAGTTGGGCAATTTGTGGAATCACTCATGGGCAAGAAAGCCGACAGCCGCTTTGCTTTTATCCAGCAAAACGCCCGCTTTGTGAAGGAAGTGGATATTTAACAAAAACGCTGGATTTATTATTAGCTATATTAGATTAATGAAGGGGCTGGCATAGATATTTAACCCATTTATACCAGCCCCATTAAATTTAGAGCGGCGAAAGCAGAGAACATTCAACCTGTTTCTGTCCTCCCGCATCGCAGAGTAGATGTTAAATTTAACGAAATTTCATTTCGTTAAATTCTTTAAGTAAGTCTTCTTGGTTTTATTACCTCAGGCAAGGTTTTTTGCCTGCTTTCTCAATAATTGGACTCACTACCGGTATTTCAAGTTTTTGCTCCCAAAATTTGCAATTTTCACGAAGAAAATCAGCAAATTCACTTTTTGAAACGTTACTGCTAGCAAGTTTTTGCACAAGC
>JBGAWJ010000073.1:0-4134 GCA_044227605.1 Alphaproteobacteria bacterium | reverse complement strand
CTCGGTCTGTTCGTTGCCAACTTCTATATTAAGATTATATTTATTTAAATGAAGAAAAATCATGGCTGTCGTAAACGCAGACCTTTTATTACCATCAACAAAAGGATGATTCCGAATGATTCCATAAGAATATTCGGCCGCAAGATCAAAAATATCCTGATTTAGCTCATAAGATAAGGAATTTAGGGGACGTGCTAGGGCAGATTCCAAAAGGTTCCGATCCCTCAACCCCTTTATTCCCCCAGTTTGATTAATTAAATCTTCATGGATCAATAGCACTTGATCAAGTGTAACCCATTCGTAATCCTTCATTTGGCAAGCTTTTTAAGAACATTAATATGCCTTTTAATGACATAATTTTTGGATGCTTCAAATTTTTCTTGGTCAGCTAGTTTTGGAGAAAACTGGTCATTTTCCTCAATGTGATTAGCTTGAACGGGCTGCGTATCTTTTTTAAATATCTTATCCATGGGTTTATTCCTTAGATATGCCCCTACCATTCTAGCAAAGTTTACCGTTAATTAAAATAGTCTTTTCGAAATTGTAATCTTGTGGATTATGCCATCTACTTTAACCTATAAACTTTCATCCAAAGATTGATGTCTTTAGGTGAAAGAAGAATCTGAATTACGGCTTAAACCAAACAGTTCCAACTCCTCTAGCTGGTCATCACATCTGAATTACGGCTTAAACCAAACAGTTCCAACTCCTCTGGCTGGTCATCACATGCGCAAACAGCCTGTTTTGCTGGTTTATTGTTAATCGTCAGTATCTTAAATCCCTATTATCCATCAATGCTTGAAACATCTAGGCCAGCCCCCATGATTAAACCCTTTGTTTTTTTTGAACGGTCATCCCCAATCGACATTCAAATATACTGGTACTTGGGGGATTTCCCTCAACTAGATAAAATTTGCCACATCCTGCGGGGGGATGCAGGAATTACCGACGGAGCAAACGGGTTAAAGCCAGCCTTTTCCAACAGCCTATGATATAGTACCGCCAATTGTCGTTGTGCACGCAACCATTTGACCAGAACCAGGTTATTGTCTTGCGCTATATTTTTAGCTTCCCGAAGCAATTGTTGGGCATATGTCGCCAAATCTTTGCATATTTCTTGAAGAAGAAGACGGTTATCAGGTAAAAATACCGTATGTTCTGATAAATTGTTTTTTTTCATCAAGTCTTGCGGCAGCAAGCAACGCCCTTCCCTGGCTTGAACAGGGATAGCCCTAATCACGCCCAAAATTCCCCAAGCTATTCCGATTAGTTTTGCACATTGCCGCATCATTAATGACAAAGGATTGGGATAAAGTTGCTGGACAATCACCATACTTAAATGCCCCGATGTTTGGTCCAAATAAAGAAGGAATTGATTGTAATCTTTAATCGGCCCATCTATTTCATGTTCTCGGCCTTCAATAAGGGTCTTGAGATGATCAGCCTGCAAAGAGGTTTGGGTTAAAAGCCAAGATATAGGAATATAGGAAACGGCGCCCCTTAAGGAAGAATTTGATATTTGGTCAATCCAATCACGCCACCATTGCAGGCGGATATGCGCCAATAAAGGATCTTTGGTCAATTCCCCCACCCGCGATAATTCAACATTAAAGGCGCAAAGAGCCATCAAGATAGGCTGTTTGAAGCGGGGCGCCGTAAGACACAGCCAATACCTGTCTGGATCATTCTTACGGACAATTTGATAACAATAATCAAAAGAAGGATTGGTGATCATATTTTATTCTGTTGTTTCTTATGCCGCTTCGTTTCACGATATCAACCCAGTCTTTTAGCAGCCATCCGCTTGGCGGTTTCTTGTTCTGAAACATCTTCCATATGTCTGGCAACCCACCAACTGTTGCCCCATGGATCTCTAAAAGCCGCCCGAAGGTCGCCATAAGGCTGATTTTTAGGTGATTCAATGGCAACAGCACCGGCATCCAGAGCTTGTCTATAAACTTGCTCGGGGTCAGCTGTGTATAAATGTAAATGGCTTGACACAGCAGCACCCCCAGACCCAATTTCGCCAGCCATTAACACACTGTCCCCTAATTTCAGAGCCACGTGACGGATGCCCCCATCAGGGCCTAACATTTGTTGTAAAATTTTAGCTTGGAAGATTTTTTGGGCGAATTTTATGAATGCGGCTAAACCATTGATCATCAGATAGGGCGACAAACAATTATGGTCTTGGGGTAGATAAGCAACACTTTTTCTACTCATCAATTTATTCCTTTTATGTTGCACCTGATTTATACATATTACTTCACTTGAATTTTTATGTAATAAAATTTTTATTTTTCTGATTGCTGCCCTTTAAGCCATAAGCACTGATGTGCAGTAATTTGTTGCTGCCTGCATTAGACATGATTAAGATTGCCAGCTATATTCTGGTTGTTCTTCATCCACCCGGTATAGTTTCATAATTAACCAACAAATATAACAAGGAAATAAAATGGGACAATTACTATCATCTTTGCCGAAAACCGTTGCCGCGGGCTTTGTGCTGGCCGGTTTATCGTTCGCCTTATACTTTTTTTTACAAGGCTTCCATCTTGATACCAATTTCTGGGCCTTTGTTTTCCGCTGGCTGCATGTGATTAGCGGCATTATGTGGATTGGGTTGCTGTGGTATTTCAATTTTGTGCAAATCCCCAGTATGCCTAAGATTCCCGATGAGCAAAAACCGGCAATTTCTAAAGTCATTGCCCCCAAAGCTTTATGGTGGTTCCGTTGGGCCGCTATGGCCACCATCATTACCGGCCTTGTTTTAGCTCATTTGAATGATTACTTACTGCAAGCCTATTCCCTGGGGTTATATGAATATGCCCCGCGAAACTTATCCATCGGCATTGGCATGTGGTTGGCCACCATCATGTGGTTTAATGTTTGGTTTGTGATTTGGCCCAACCAAAAGAAAGCCTTAGGCATAGTTGTGGTGGAACCCGCTCAAAAAGCAAAAGCCGCCAGGTGTGCCATGTTGTTTTCAAGAACGAACACCATGTTATCTATCCCCATGTTGTTCGCCATGGTCGCCACCCAAAATATTTATTAATTAAGCTTTGGTATTGATAGGACAAAAACAGGGGTTTGATTTGCATCAAACCCCTGTTTTTTATCGTATATGCCCAGCATAATACAAGGCCAGTTAGCCGAACACCGTACTTTAGAAGATATGAAATCTTATAAGCAGGACATTTCCCTAGCTTTTCTTGCTATGGGTAACAGCCGCCTGATTAGGAACTTTGTTTTTCCGGATACCCATATATAATAATATGGGGGTTCCCACATAGATTGAGGAACTGGTGCCAATGATAATCCCCCACATAAGAGCGATTGAAAAACCCTCAAGGGTTTTGCCACCAAAAAGATAAAGGGCAATCACCGACAATAGGGTTAGACCACCTGTCATGGTGGTACGGGATAAGGTACGGTTAATCGCTAGGTTTAAAATATCAACCAGCGGCATCTTTTTATACCGCCGCATTTCATCTTTCACCCGGTCATAGAGAACCACTTTGTCATTCATCGAATAGCCAGCAATCGTTAAAATGGCAGCAACCGCATTCAGGTCAAATTCCAACCCCAGCAGCGAATATAACCCAACCATGGTAACACAATCATAAAGGATAGTAACAATCGCATTCACGCCAAACTGCCATTCATAGCGGAACCAAATATAAATACAAATCCCAAATAAGGCCATGGCTAAGGCAAGAATGGCGGTTTGCACCAATTCAGACCCAACTTTTGGGCCAATAAATTGGCTGCCGCGATAATCATATTTTTCAGCCAATAATTGCCTGACTTTACTGATCAATATATCTTGCGAGGTATTTTCAGATACCGGCAGACGGATCATCACTTCCCGTAAACCACCAATCTCTTGGATCGAGGCGGATTCAGCCAAATCAATTTTGGCCAAAAGCGCACGTATTTCAACAATATCAACAGCCTGCGGGGGTTTTGCCTGCATCTGGATGGAAATGCCGCCATCAAAATCGATGCCGAATTTCAACCCTTTGGTAGCCAGTAAAACAAAAGTGCCTATCAGTAATGATAAAAAAAACACCAAAGCCGCTTTATGGATGCGCATAAAGTCAATTTTGGTATTGGCAGGGATCAGGTGGATAC
>JBGAWJ010000072.1:0-8273 GCA_044227605.1 Alphaproteobacteria bacterium | reverse complement strand
TCGAGGCGCAGGTGGTTGGGGGTATCCGGCCTTTTTGTGTGGGTAAGACCCAACAATTCATCATGCAATTGTGCCAATCGGCCCCGCCAGCCAAGCAGATAGCCGCACTCCGCCAAATAATGTTGATAGGAATGATGTGAGGGCAATTCATCGCAAGCCAACAATAGATCAGGCATAGGGGGATCCTTTCCAAATTCCTTCATAAAAATAAGAAACACCGGGGTAGTCTACGGGAAAAAATGAACCATAGATGCGGCAGGGGTAGCGATGAAAATGGCCAGGGATAGGCCAATCACGGTATGACAACTGAAAACCGCCGCTTGCAGGATGGAATAGCTGCTGGATACCATTGCCTATTGAGGCCCCCTCTTGGGATAGGGGTGTGGAACCAAACCGCATCCGCCCATGCAAGTGGCGCGCATAAGAACAAAATCCAGGAGGTATTGTTCTTTATATGTTCATAATAGCAAATAAAACATATCTGTCAATAGGCATATTCCTATTTTTTGATCCAGCCTTGCTAAAGGGGAGAAATAAAAATATTGGCGATTCTAAATATATCAAACACTGTTTGTGCAACACTGGCTGTCAAACATTGGCAAATCCCCGTTCCATTTTATACCCCGCATTAATATTTTTGGTAACTGGCTTTATAGAATGTTGGATTTTTCTTTGCCTATATGGGGGAAGAATTTAGGAAAGCGGGATCGTTCATCGGCAGTTTATATAAGGCTTTCCTAGTTATAATTAACAGATGATAGAAAGGACACCTCTATGACCGTTTTTGATGCGTCACGCCAACTATTGCCACGGACAAAACATTCCTTCAAACAAAAATTATGCGGTTCGGTTGCCGCGGTAACTTTGGGAATGGGATTGACAAGCGGGGCCTATGCCCAATGGGGGGGAATGGGGGTGCAAGGGGTGGTGGACGGTGCTGGCACAATGGGTGCCCTTAGCAATATAGTGTTGCCGCTGAGCCAAGACCCGCTGGGCATGTTTTATACGACCTTACAGGGTGGGCGCTTCCAGGGCGAGAATGTGGCGAGTTTAGGGTTTGGCTACCGCGCTATGTTGGGTGGGTGGATGGTGGGGGGGTATGTAAGTGGCGATTTACAAGGTTTTAGCGATAAAGAAAGATTGTGGGGGATGACGGTGGGCGGTGAGGTGGTGTTAGGCAATGGCCTGGGTTTGGGCCTTAATTTATATATTCCGGTGAAGAAAGAACAAACGCAACCCGGGACGGGCCATGCCCCGCAAGTGGGGTTTGAAGACCAACCAGGATCGACCAACTGCAGCAACCCCACCAGCACCGATACCAGGGAATGCAGCTTGATGATCAAGGGACAGAAAGATAACAAGCGCGTGGCCTTAAGGGGTGGGGATATTAACCTCAGTTACCGCTTGCCTTTTCTAGGGAATGGGGTGGATGTTGTCCCGCAAGGCGGGGTTTATATGTTTGAAGATGGGATTAAAGGTTGGCAGGGCGGGGTGGAAATTACCGCAGGTCTTGGTGGGGGCTGGATGATTACGGGTGGTGGCCGCATTCGCCATGACCGGCGGGGAACGGAAAAGATCTTAACCGTGGGGTTGCAAGTAAATTTTGGCGGTGGCACCAGCACATCAACTTATTTGCAGCGGCGGATGAACCAAGCCCCGCGCAGGCTTACCCCGGGCATGACCTATGAAGAAAAGCAAGGGGAGGTTTATGGACAACAGCAGGTTACCGTTGAAGGGCCAGGGGGGGTGGCAGTCAGCCGGGTTGAATTTGTAGATGGCAGCAATGAGAGCAATGCTGCCCGTAAAGTGGCGAATATTGGCAATGGCGGGATGGTAATTTTCTCGGGTAACATCACCGCCCCGAATGGCCAGGCAATTGAGGTGAAACAAGGGCATGTCGCCCTGATTGGGGGTGGCACGGTGTTGGAAGTACGGGGGGTTAAGGACGGCCAAGTCTATAATTTCAGTATGCCAGGAGCCAGGCCCACCATTACCCAAACCGATACCTCAACGGCTGTTTTATTGATCAACCAGCAAGGTCATACCGTCATCCAAGGGTTAGATTTGAAGGGTGGAAGTAATAATCTACTGGTTAGGCAGTCCCATGATACCAATATTTGGGATGTCAATGGCTCGCATGCGGCCCAGGATGGCATGACGATTGAAAATTCTGTTAACAGCCAATTAATGGGTGTGACTATTAATAAAACGGGGGGGCGCGGGATATATGTTGACCGTTCTGATGATACCCAGCTTAAGAATGTTGTGCTGACATCAGTCACGGGGCATGGTCTTGAATTTGCTTTATCAGAAAATGCCAAACTTTATAATATTGCCATGATTGGGGTAGGAAAGGATGGGGTAGTTTTTGAGGACTCTAACCGGGCCTTGTTGACGAATGTCAGTATTGATTTAACGGGGGGTAACGGTTTTTCTTTTTACGGATCGACATATGCCCAATTAACCAATGTGACAAGTAGCAACGCTGGCTTGCGGGGATTTAATTTGGATCAAGCGCATTATGCCAGGGTCATCAATGCCAGTAGCAACCAAGCGGCGAGTGATGGGTTTGTATTTTGCCGTTCCGACCATGTTGAACTGGAAAACCTGTCAAGCCAGCAGGCGGGCGGTTATGGGATAGTCATTTATCAATCACAATATGCCTCCTTAACAGGCAGCGGAAGCCATGGGGCTGCCATGGGAGGAATCTGGGTGAAGTCTTCTGATTACGCCCGTTTAAATAATATCATCAGTAATGATTCAGGGAAGGCTGGGATCGCATTGGCTTTTTCTAACTATGCCAGCATAAATAACGTAACCAGCAACCGGGCTGCTGAGGAAGGGTTAGCTATTTATTCCTCAGAGCAGGTGAAACTCAGCAATGTTTCCACTAACCAATCAGGTAAAGACGGGATCTATTTGATAGGGTCTAAGAATGCCCAATTGACGGATGTGACTAGTCAATCCGCCGGTGGCAATGGCCTGTATTTTGAGGAATCCGATCATGCCAAGCTAACCAATGTAATCAGCAACGCCGCCGCTGGGAATGGCTTGCTTTTCTATAAATCCCCTGATGCCCAATTGACCAATGTCACCAGCAACAATGCCGGTCTGAACGGGATCAGTTTGGTTGATTCAGATAATACCCAATTAACCAATGTCACCAGCAACAATTCAGGAGATGTTGGAGTGATGGTAGCGATGAGCAATAATACCAACCTAACCGGCGTTACCAGCAATCATTCGACCAATGAAGGGATTGGCATTTTTCTTTCGGATAATGTTGAATTAAAGAACGTGACCGCAAATCAATCGGGAGCGGCTGGTTTGGCCATTAGCGCTGCCAATAACGTTACATTGTCAGATATTCACGTTCAAGGCAATGGTCAAACGGATTCAGTTGGTATTCAGCTGGTGGATGCAGGGAACGCGGGGGCCGAGATCAGCTTTCAGAATGTGACGGTTGAAAACACCGATCTCGGTTTCGAGATTGATAAAGACTCATCTGTCAAAGACTTAACCGGTAATCAGGCCGTTAATGTGACACAAGTCTGTGATGCAGCCGATGCCGCAGGCAGTATTTCGGTAAATAGTGGTGGTGTTGCACATACTTGCCAATAATCTTTAGATCCCGTTTAACGAACGGGTGTTGGAGGGGGGAGAACCCCTGGGAAACCAGGGGTTTTTTTTATGGCTTGGCGCCTAGGTTAACCTTGCATTCGGCGCTTAATGCTTGCAGCCAAACTTGGCAGGGGTTAGCCCCCGCCACCTGCCTAATGCTGATACTGGTTTATAACTGCCTCCAATTGCCAATCGTGCAAGCAACCCTATCCCCGTTCCCACCCGCCAGGCGGGTAATGGGGCGATGACAGGGAAGGGAGAGCAAATGTAGCAAGTTTTTAGGGGGGTTATTTGCATTTCAAGATTTTATAAATTTCGGCATCATTCCTTTTGCCAACCAGCACAATTTTTAGGTTGTTATCTTCAATTGTAAAAATGATGCGGTATTCGCCGCTGCGGATGCGGCCGTAATCCCGCAGATGGCCTTTCAAGGGAACTTGATCAAGGGGGGGAGGGTTTTTGGCCAAATCCTCCATTCTCATTAAAATTTGTTGCAAATGTTTTATAAGCTTCATTGTCCATAATCAGACAAGTGTAATCCCCTTAAAACCCGAAGATATATATGGATTGGATGGTAGTTGGGAGTTTCAGGTTCAAGAAATCGAAGGAGTTAGTACCAGTGAGAGTATCAAATCTTACAACATTAAATTTCCATATCCTGCATATGTGTATTTTGCCGCTCAACTTCAGCAAAGATTTTCTAAATCTTTAGAAATCGTTGATTTGTTTAATATTCTAAGAATACAAGGAACGACCCAATCTATTCTTGAACCTTTTGGTCAGCCCCCAGGGCTTAGGAATTATGTCAAAGATATTGGGAATGCCTTATTAATTATAAATCAGCCCAAATATTATCGTGAATCTCCTAGGTTGACACTTGTTCATGATGATGGAAGTATTTTGGGGATAGATGGCTCATTTTTCCGACAGGAACCTCTAAGTTTAAATTCTTTGAAGGAGTTCCTTGTTCGCTATTGCGAGCAATATTTAAAATTTCTAGTCAAATATCTAAAAATGAAAGGCATCATAAAATTAACTTTGGGAACCAAAGGGGTTGGCCAAGGAGCCCGTGTTCAAATATATGATAAATATAATAGGCCACATTTCGGAGGTGGTGGAAAGTTTATTTCCACACATGATATTGCCCAAACAATTTCAATTGACCTTTTGGAACGCGAAAAAGAAGTATTTCAGCAAAAATATGATGGGATTAAACAAAAAATCATTCGACCATTTTATGAACAAATTTTAAGGTTTACCGGGCTTACGGAACTGATAAATAATCCCGATTATCCCTTTCTTTAGTTTCTTTCGTTGCTTCATTCTCAGCAGGGTTGGCTTATAAAGTGGCAGTGAAACAGCAGGGCCGGGCTATTAGGCCGCTTCCCTTTTAAGCGGGGTAATCTCTTTATCAATCTTTTTTTCCAGCAAATCTTTGGCTACTTCAAGATCATAAAAAGCTTGCATATTCATCCACCATTCTGCCGATGTGCCAAAGTACTTGGCCAGCCTGATGGCGGTTTCAGCCGTAATCGCTCGTTTGCCACGGACAATTTCACTAACCTTCATGGCACTTAGGCCGGTTTCTTTCGCTAGCTTATATTGGCTTAAACCAAGGGGTATCAAGAAATCATGAAGCAGAATTTCACCTGGATATATAGGGGCATGTTTTTTCATAATGTATCCTTAATGGTAATCAACAATTTCCACATCAAAAGCATCGCTTTCGCTCCAATGAAAACAAATTCGCCATTGGTTATTGATGGCGTATACTATGCTGATTTTGCCGATCACCTTTTAATGTTTCCAAGTGATTGCCTGGCGGAACCATCAGATCTTTCAGGGTGCGCACTTTATGATATGAATCAATGTTTGCAAGCGCAGTTCGCTATAACCTCATGAAAATCAGCCATGCTTGTTCCGACTAAATAGGGTGTTTTATGAGTGGTTAGCTGCTTGTTTCCCAGAGGCTCAGCGATTCTTCGCTTACTTATGCCAGGAACACTTTCAATAACAAGGCAATCAACATGGCGGTATTAAAGCCCAAAATCCAGCGGTGCACATTGATTTCACCCCTTAATATGGCCAGTTCCTGCCTAACCGTCGCAATTTCTTGCTTCAGTTCGGTGCGCAATTCCGCAATGTCTTGCTTCAGTTCGGTGCGAACCGCGGCAATTTCTTGCTTCAGCCCACTATGTACCGCGGCAATTTCTTGCTGCAACTGGTGAGTGGATTTCTCCAAATCCAGTTTGGTCACCGCTTGGGTATCCAAAAACTCAACCAAAGCTTCCACTTGGTTGCGCTTGAACCCGGCTTCTTCCAACTTATAAACGGCAATGGCATTCATGGTGATTACCTTTCCTTTCCCCATATTACCCCAAGACTATGGAGAAAACAATATTTTTCAGTAAAACCGCTCAACTTTATAGGTAAAACTGGCTTTTAGGCAAAACCCACTGTTCCAAAGCTACCCCCGTTCCCATTGGCCGACGATGCGGTAAATGGCGGTGATATCGGTTAGGGGTAACTCGGTGGTTGATTCCGGGTTGAATTGGCGCAGTTCTAACTGGCCGTCTTGCTGGCGTAGGAATTGTTTAATCATGGTATCGCCTGATTTTTTAACGACCACCACGTAACAGCCGCGGGTGGCCGGGCGGCTGGGGTGGCAATATACCATATCACCGTGGCTGTAACGCGGTTCCATCGAATCACCCGTCACAAACATGGCAAAAGCCTCATTCACCCCCAGAAGTTCCGGCGGTACCGGCAGCCATTCCGCCGGGTTTTCCCAATCCACCAAACTGCCGTCCCACCCCCCCTTGGCCGCGCCGAACACGGGCAAGCCGCGCTTACCGCCGCGTGGGTTAGCGGCTGCAACAGGGGTAAAGTTTGCGGGGGCAGGCGGGTTAGGGAAAGGGGGGGCAGGTAAGGTGCCCATCTTCCCGGTGAAAGACGAGGGAGTATCTGTCCCCTCATCCCCCAAGGCAAAAGGCGGACGCAAATCGTCAGCGCGGCAACCCAGCAAGCGGGCCAAGGGCGGGCGCACATCTTCAGGCAAAATATGGGGCACGCCGCGCTTGATATATTGCTGCAAATAGGCATGGTTTTTGCCCAGGCGTTTCGATAGGCTGGCCAAATCCAGCCGCTGCCTTTTGGTAAGTTCCGCCACCAGCAGGCGGATTTCCTGGGCGGGGTTGGGGGCTTGGGAAGGTTTTGTGATCATGTGGTTAAATCCTATGATTGTCTGTGTGTGGTGGGCCTTGGCCCAACAATTTGCCCATCAATAAGGCATCTTTATATTCCCCCTGATATTTGCGGTATCGCCGCATCCGCCCCTCTTGTTCAAACCCCATTTTAAGGTATAAATGGATGGCAGGTAAGTTGTCGGTATAGACATATAACTCCACTTTCTCCACCCCATCCATTTCCGCCTGGGATAAGGCTGCTTGTAAAAGCCTGGACCCTAATCCAAAACCACGAAAATCCGGTAATAAACCGGTGACCAAGCGGCTGCGATGCGCGTGGCAAATGTGGGTTTCCGGGTAAATGCTGCACCAGCCAATGACTTGGCCACCCGCTACCGCATAATAAACCGGAACTTTTTGCTTCATCAAGCCCTGTTGTAAGCTTAATATCCTTTCCCACGCAGGGGTTTCAACCAAATCCAAATAGATTTTTTCCGCGGCCACTACCCTCAGGGTTTGATAAAAACTAGGGATCAGTTCCGGGGTAGCATAGATAATTTGCACATCAGCAATAGGAAAAGGCGGCAGCTGCAGAGGTTGAGAGGTGCTTCCCATAAAATTGATCCTTCAAATATATATCCCTTATCATTTTTATTATCGTTGATATCGGGGCAGTCGTCAAAACCTGTCAAGAGGGGGCAGGTCGAAAAAGGCACCTGGCCATTCCTGCAAATCAAACCATTCCCTCATTATAGGGCGATTAGTGGGGGGATGCAATAAAAAAATAGGAACATGCCGCTTGACGATGACATAATAGTCCTATTAAATAGAACGTAGGAGGAACAAATAAGGGGCTAACCCTTTCAATTGATCAGGAAAGGATCACCTACAGGAAAAACAGCCACATCACCTATGAGGAAATGGCGCTAGATAGCGATCTATCAGGCTTTGCGAGTGATGATCACCTCTGGTACCCACTCATGTCCAGGGGTGACGGTTATTCCTATTTTGATCCGTGCTATTACCTATTTTGCCATTTTAAGATTGTTATTTCAAGACTGTTATTTAAAAACTGGGAGGATACCGAATGCAATCCAAAAGAACCGACAGAAGTTCAAGCTTCCATACTTCCACCAACCATTTACCCACCAACCCCTTGCCTCTTAACCATTTACCCATAAGCCATTTACCTGCCCATCAGGTCACCCGCTTGCCTCAAAAAAAGGTAAAAAAGGGCCCCCTCAACAGCGGCTTGACGGCGTTGGTTTTAACCGAGTTTGTCAAACAAGGGCTTAAGGATACAGATATTGCTAAAGAAACTGGTTACAGCGCAGGTTACATCAAAAATTGCCGCCATGCCTACGGCATTTTCCACAACCTTTCCCCCCATCAAGAAAGTGGTCATACTGCCCGCCCCGTCCGCCTTTGCGGCGAACACAGCAATTGGGGGCGGGTGGCAGGGGCCAC
>JBGAWJ010000071.1:0-8415 GCA_044227605.1 Alphaproteobacteria bacterium | reverse complement strand
TACCATTTCCTCCTCAACCATGGCAAAGACAGTGATCAACAATTAGCAGGTACCTTACCTGATCTCTTCCGCTTAACCAAGATTGTCCCCAAATCCGCCAAGCCTGCCTTAAGCCGCCTGATCCATGGCCGCGATGGCTTGAAGTTCAGCCAGCGCTTAGCAGATGTTTGGCAAAGCAACCCCTCCCTGGCCGCCCAATTGCCGGATGAGGTGTTGGCCCATAATTTTGCAGCCTCCACCATCCTGCCCGATTGGCAATTAGGCGGGGCCGCCGATCCCCACAACCGCCTCTATTACCTCCTCACTTCCCCAATTTTGCCGCCGGTGCCCACCAGCCAAGACCCTGCTATCTTGGGGCAGCAAACCGCCCAGCGGATCATCGCCCTGCGGCAATTGCAAGATGACCTTAAAACCTTAGAATACCAGGCCGCCCATCATCCCGACCAGATGGTGCAAGCCAGGCTGCAACCCTTGATCCAAGCGCGGCGCGATACCTTAGCCCAACTCTCGGCTGACCCCAAAAACAACGTTCCCCAAAACCTTCGCATTATTTCTTTAACCCAGGAACAAGTGCGGCAACGCTTAGGCTTTGAACCACCCCGGGAATCCGTGTTTAAGTCCCCAACCCTGGCCTATGCCAGCCGTCATTCCCAAACCCCTGATATCGACATGGCCTTCGGCATCATAGAATCCATGAAGGCAGGCAAGCTGCCACCCGATTTCTTGCAGAAACTATCCCCGCATTTCCCCCTAGCGTTTGATGAATATGGGCAATTACAGGATCCGGGTGTTAATGACTTGATTGACCATATCTTAAGCCTTTCACCCGAGCAATTAGCACAAGGCCAAGCCATCACCCGGATGGATGAAGTCTTGAAACTGCCGGTCAAAGGCTATGAAGGCAAAGAGATGGATGGGAAGTCCTTGACTTACTTAGCTACCGTGTATGGCGTGCAGGACTTAAATAACCCAGAGATCAGCCCAGACCCCAATGCCGGGGCTTTCGGCAGCATCCGCTCGAATGACCTGCTTTATGATGCCATCTTGCAAACCATTAAAGCCTATCATTCCGGCCAGCTTTCCTACCCGCAATTCAAAGAGGCGTTGCACAGCCTGCGCACTTTCCGCCCGGATGAAAAATTGGATAATTTGGGGCGCCTGTTCTTACCCGAAGAAGTTACTCCTAATCAACAATTGGGGCGTGATTTAGTCGGGCTGGGGGTTGATATGGCAATGGCAATCCCCGCCATCAGAGTCGTAGGAGGTGCTTTGAAATATGGCGGCATAGGGGTAAAAAAAGCGGTAGAATTCCTGTTCCCCCAACTGGCGACCAGGTTGGCTGGGTCGAAGATTGCGGCGACTGCCGCCGCCGCCACTGCGGAAGCGATGCAGGGGTTGGTTACCGTCACCCAAGCGGTGGATAGGGTTGCAGACACCGCAAGCCTTGTCTCCATCTTCGCTAAGCATCCGGCCATTGCCCCTTATGTGCAAAACCTTCTATTCGCCTCCTCAGATGAGCAAGCGAAACGCTATCTTGATGATTTAACAAATATGGGCTTTGGCGAGCTGGGCTTAATCCTGGCGGGTATCTATAAACCCCGCCGGACACGCGCCATGAATGCGGCCAGCGGTAATGGGGCAAAAACCAACCCAAATATCCACCAAAGCCAGGGCAATACAAATATCCCAACCAACCCAGGCAGCCCCTAAATCTCCGGTCATTCCGCCCCCTGTCTTGACTCAACATTATATCGTCAATTTTATTCTTTAAGCTTGAGGGCCACATCAAAAAAATAAGTAATGTCAAGAAAAAACACAGCAGTCTTAAAAATTATTCTGGCCTATCTTGCCTATTAATCGTTGCCAGCACATATTATGGACTATGCGCAATCGAAAAATTTTTACAGCCTATTTTGCGACCTATAAGAAAGAAATGCCGCCACCCCGCGGTTGTGACCATGCTTGTTGTACCGAAGCAGGCATGTTCCGTGCCCCTAAATCGCCCCAGCAATTATACGAATATTGGTGGTTTTGCCTGCCCCATGTCAGGGATTATAACAAGCAATGGAATTATTATGAGGGCATGTCAGAATCGCAAATTGAATGGTCTATCCGTCAAGATACGGTTTGGGAAAAACCTTCTTGGCCGCTGCGGGGCAACCCTTTTACTAGAATCAACCAGCGTTTCCAATTTTTTGATGAAGAAAATGAACCCTATTCCTCGCAGGAAAAGCCACCTGCCGATGCAAGACCCGCCCATATTATTGTGGAGGAAAGGAAAGCGTTGGAATTGTTAAATTTAGCGCCGCCCGTTAGTTTCCAAGACATTAAGAAACAGTATAAACAACTGGCCAAACAGCATCATCCTGATTTAAACCGCGGTGATAATGGGACCGAAGAACGCTTAAAAGAAATTAATCGCGCTTATCAATTTTTAAAAACCCATGCGGTTGATGCCCAAAGAAACGATAAAGCTTCCTGAAGCCAGTTTGGTCTAACTTTGGGGTACTATCCTTTTCTTTATTTCTTGCTATTTTTTTGATCTTCAGAAAAAATCTGGTGATTACTTCCTGTTAATATATTTTTAAAAGCTTATTAGCGTATTAGGGGAAAATCGTATTTCTTGAAGTCCCTGATATGCTTTTACTAGGTCCCAATTATATGAACCCACATAACAAACGCCAACCCAGCAATATAATCCCAACCAATATAAATACCTCATCACCGGATGTGGCTGGTGGCATCTTGCCTAATCTACCCGATACCGTTAAATCGGCTAAGGATTTATTCGGTTTAAATGCGGATTGGCGGGTTCCTGCTTTTTCAAAACCCAGTACCCATGTGCCTGAAATCGATCCAAATTATCGTTTTGACCCCCCCACCACGCTAGCCATACTGGCGGGTTTTATGTATAATCGCCGCGTCTTAATCCAAGGGTATCATGGCACCGGTAAATCCACCCATATTGAACAAGTGGCATCCCGCTTAAACTGGCCCTGTATCCGCATTAATTTGGACAGCCATATCAGCCGTATCGATCTCATCGGGCGTGATGCTATTGTGCTAAAAGACGGAAAACAGATAACTGAATATAAAGAAGGGTTATTACCCTGGGCGTTGCAGCATCCAGTGGCTTTGGTATTTGACGAATATGATGCTGGCAGGCCGGATGTGATGTTTGTGATTCAACGAGTGCTGGAGGTTGAAGGCAAATTAACCTTACTTGATCAAAACCGAGTGATCAATCCACATCCAGCCTTCCGCTTGTTTGCCACAGCCAATACTATCGGCCTTGGGGATACCAGCGGCTTATATCATGGCACGCAACCCATCAATCAGGGGCAGATGGATCGCTGGCATATTGTTGCAAGTTTAAACTATCTAGCTGCTGAAGAAGAAATTGCCATCGTGCTTGCCAAACAACCGTCTTACGGAACAGATGAAGGAAAACACCAGGTCAAAGCCATGGTGGCTTTGGCCGAATTAACCCGCAAAGGTTTTATGGCGGGTGACATTTCAACCGTCATGTCCCCCCGTACCGTGATCAGTTGGGCGGAAAATGCCAACATATTTCAGGATTTGGCTTTGGCTTTCAAATTGACCTTCTGGAATAAATGCGATGAGGTGGAACGACCGGTGGTTAATGAATATTACCAGCGTTGTTTCGGCAAAGACCTGACCCCGCTGCCCACTTTCCAAAAACAATGACCGCGACCCTGCCCCATCATTCTTCCCACGAGATAATGGATGAATGGCAGCGCTTGCTGGGCAGCAGTATCAGAGCTTTATCAGCTAATCCAAATGCTACCTTGTCTTTAGAGGGCCTTGAGGCCAAGACGGTGGGCACCCATTTTTCTCTGCCCTCCCCCCCTATCCCCTTCAGCGCTGCCGACTACCAATATTTACGTGGTCAAAGCGATGCAATCGCCATGTGGCAACGCTATCACAATCAGAAAATTCATGATCGGGAAAGCCCTCAGCAAGAATATGCCAAAGAAATTTTCAATTGTTTTGAGCAAGCCCGGGTTGAATCACTAGGATCACAAAAATATCTTGGGGCTGCCGAAAATATGGCAGCAAGCCTACAGCAGCAAATCAAGCAAAGCATGTTCTCAAACTCAACAGACGAGCAAAAGAAAATCCTGGCTTTCAAAGCCTTGGCCAATCATCATCTAACCAAACAAAACCTTTCAGAGGAAGCCCAGCAGCTGGTTTACAGTCACTTGGCGGATGAACTGTCAGTCATACAAAACTTCCTGTCCGCCTTAGATCCCCTGCAACATAACCAATCTGCCTACGCCAAAGCCTGCAGGCGGTTATTGGTGCAACTTCATCTGGACAATCTCGATCAATCAACTAAGCACCCTGAAAACGAGCAGGATTTGGAGGGCAATGCCTTCGCTGAACCGGAAGAACCTAAGTCTGCAGATGACAAAGATCCGTTGGCTGGCACCCCCCAATCAACCGATACAGAAAATTTGGATGATCAGGCGGATGGGGAAGATACCGCTCAGTTACCAGATTTAACAACATCATCCCAAGACCAAGAGGCCAAGGAAGGCAGCCGTGATGGTTTGCATACCCCACCCGCCGGTCATAATAGTTCGAAAGAAACCGCCTACAAAATTTTCTGCCAGGATTACGATGAAATCAAGTATGCCGATGATTTGGCAAATAGTATAGAATTGGCCCAGCTTCGTCTACAACTTGACCAACAATTAGCTAAATTCCAACCATTGGTGGCCAAATTAGCCAATCGATTGCAACGACGATTAATGGCGAAGCAAGCCAGAGCCTGGCAATTTGACGCCGAAGACGGCTTGCTTGATGCCGCCCGCTTAAGCAGAGTCATCACCAACCCTTTCACCCCCTTATCTTTTAAAGTAGAGAAAAATACTAATTTTCGAGATACGGTGGTTTGTTTGCTATTGGATAATTCAGGGTCCATGCGGGGACGCCCGATTACGATCACCGCCATTTGTGCGGATATTTTAGCTAGAACCTTAGAGCGTTGCGGCGTAAAAGTGGAAATTTTGGGGTTTACCACCCGCAGCTGGAAAGGGGGATCTTCCCGGGAACGTTGGATCACGGAAGGCAAACCCAGCACCCCCGGACGTTTAAATGATTTGCTGCATATTATTTATAAAGCTGCTGACCTGCCCTGGCGGCGGATCCGCAAAAATCTAGGCTTAATGTTGCGGGAGGGGTTGCTTAAGGAAAACATTGACGGCGAAGCATTGTTATGGGCAGCTGATCGCCTAATCAAACGTCCGGAAGATAGAAAAATCATGATGGTGATATCGGATGGGGCACCGGTTGATGATGCAACTTTATCGGTCAACCATTCGGCCTATTTAGAACATCACCTGAAAGCAGTGATTACCCAAATAGAAAAGCAATCATCCATAGAACTCATTGCCATCGGCATCGGCCATGATGTCACGCGCTATTACAAGCGTGCCGTTAAAATAAATCAGGCGGAAGAATTAGGGGGAGCAATGCTGGAACAGCTTAGTGCCCTTTTCACTCAACCAAATCATGGTTTTTAAGTTTACAAATATTTTTATGTGATCCCTTGAATAGGACAAGTTTTTTTAATCTCTTCCGGTGCGACAATAATGTTTTTTTAGCCCGTAAAGAAGCTTTTACTTTTAGGGTCAAATATCCTACAATGGCTTTTTCTAAATTAGGAGAAATGCTTTAAAGATGCTAGAATTTTTTAAGGAATTAGCTTTATACAACCGCTGGGCCAACCAACGTTTATACCAGTCTATTGCTGGTCTTTCCCCAACGTTATACCGTGAAAACCGCAAGGCACCTTTCCACTCCATTCATGGAACGTTGAACCATTTATTAGTGGTCGACCGCTTGTGGCTTTACCGCCTAACGGGCAAAGGCACATCGCCAACCAAGCTTGATGAAATTTTGTATGATGATTTTCAATCTTTAAAGCAAGCCAGGCAAGCCGAGGATGAACGACTGCTATGGTATCTTGACTCTTTATCCAATCCATCCCTTGGAAAAGATTTCGGATACCGCGACCTGGAGGGCGAGGCACAACATCAACAGTTACAGTTGCTGTTGGCGCATCTTTTCAATCATCAGACCCATCATCGCGGGCATATTCACCTGTTAGTGACCCAAAGTGGTATTGAAGCACCGGCTTTGGATTTGGTTTATTTTTTGCAAGAAAAGCAAATGGCACAGGATTGCTTTATCTGCAGCACTAAGTAATTCTAGATGCTTATTCATCTTGGTTAATTTAGTTTTATCCCTTGCAGCAAAAATATATTGACAAAATAGGCTCAAGCTCGTTAGGTTCACAACGGTCTAATTAGTTGATGATATCATCCATTTTGTTGTGCTGTTTGTTTTATAAAAGAATAAAAGGAAATTCGTATGCCCCGTCGTTGTGATCTTACTGGCAAAAAAGTGCTGTATGGCAATAAAGTCAGCCATGCCAACAATAAAACGCGCCGTCGTTTTCTGCCTAATTTACAGCATGTTTCCTTAACCAGTGATGCTTTAGGGCAAACCGTACGCTTGCGCTTAAGTACCAATGCCTTACGTTCCGTGGAAATCAACGGGGGGTTAGACGCCTTCATCTTAACGCAATGCAGTGATAAGTTATCCACTGAGGCCCGTCGCTTGAGAAAGCGGATCGAAAAAGCCAGCCAACGGCAGGTTGCTGCCAGCTAAACCATCTATTTTATACTAATTCTATAAGGGCAGTTTGACTGCCCTTTTTTATTTATGCTGCTTTCACAACTTATCCCTATTAACATACCCTTTTCCAAGCCTTAGCATTTATTTGAATTATGTCTTGCAAAAACAACCGGGGGCATTATGGTTCGCCTCAGGAACATTGTTCCTAAAAATTATCATTTATATATGGGCTTTATGATTTTTCCCAAGGAGTATCCATGGCTTTCCTCATCCAAGACTGGCTGAACCTTTCCCAATCCCTAGCACCGGAATGGATGCTGTTGATTGATTGGCTGATCTGCAACGCTGCCATTTTATTATTATTACGCTTGTTCGGGGCCTTCGGCCTGACCTTATTTATTGTGGTTGCCGTTATCGGTGCAAATATCCAAGTGTTGACTGCTTCCAATTTCACCCATCTCAACGGATTTTTGGAAAGCGGTTTAATGCCGCTCGGCACTATTCTTTTCTCCGCAAGCTATTTAGCGACCGACAGTTTAACTGAATTTTACGGCAAGAAAGCCGCCCAGCGCAGCGTGCTGTTGGGTTTCGCTGGCGCCATTTTGTTTACCCTGATGATGTTCGTGGCTTTAAGCTATCGCCCCTTGAGTGTGGCTGAGGCGGGAACGGATATGGCTTGGGCTATGGAGAACCAGGGGCATATGATGGCGTTGTTCATGCCGATCCCTGCGATTATCGCGGCCAGTGTTTGCTCATTCCTCATCAGCCAGATGAATGATATTTGGGTTTTCCTGTTGATCAAATGGCTGACCAAGAACCGCTTTTTGTGGTTGCGAGCCAGCCTTTCAACTGCTTTCTCAGGGCTTGTTGACAATATCATCTTCAGCACGTTGGCCTGGGTGGTGTTCAGCGAAAATCCCGTAAGCTTTGAGGTGTTGTTATCTTATATCTTTGGCACCTATCTGATCCGGCTGCTATTGGCCTTCACCGAAGCCCCCGTTATTGAACTCGCGCGCTTTTTTGTGCCGAAGCGAGATCGCCAAATGAAGGTTGCTGGTAGTGAATGAGCTTATATCCGCGTTTTGAGTTTAAAATCCACGCGTCCGACCCGAACAGCTTGGCTCGGGTCGGCTATATCACTACCCCGCATGGGGGGCTTGAAACACCTGCTTTTATTTTCTGCGCCACCCGCGCCGCGATGAAGGCAGCCACCCCAGCTGATTTGATGGCTAGCGGCACCCAGATTATTTTATCCAACACCTATCATCTCATGCTGCAACCCGGATCGGAATTGATTGCCCGCCAAGGGGGGCTCCACAAATTTTGCGGCTGGAGCGGGCCCATGTTAACCGATTCCGGGGGATTCCAAATATTCAGTTTGGGGCATGGGTCGGTTGCTGATGAAATTAAAGGCCGAGGGTCACCCAATCGTCCGCAAACTTTGCTGAAAATTACCGAAGAAGGAGCACGGTTCCGCTCCTACATTAATGGCCAACTGCATTTATTAACCCCGGAACGTTCCATCCAAATCCAGCGGGAACTAGGGGCCGATCTGATTGTGGTGTTGGATGAATGCACCCCCTTCCATGCCGATAAGGCTTATACCGGGCGTTCTTTGTCCATGAGCCACCGGTGGGGCAAGCGCTGTATGGATGAATTCGCCCGCGGTTATGATAAAGGCAATGACCAGCAAGCCCTGTATGGTATTATTCAAGGCGGCGTGTATGAGGATTTGCGCCAGGAAGCCGC
>JBGAWJ010000070.1:0-8683 GCA_044227605.1 Alphaproteobacteria bacterium | reverse complement strand
AATGAACATTAACGTGGTTAAAGAATGCATGGAGGCTTCGCTTTCCGGCAAAACCAATTTTGGTGAAATGGTCATGAAATTGAAAGAAGCCAATGTTGAACGTTATATCATTGATTTGATTGGCTTGAATCAATTAACTTATGGTATTAATGGGGAATATCTGCTGGCCTCCTTGCGTTTTGTCAATCCGTCTAAGCCCAGTAAAAGTTTTAACAGCCCTGGCATTAAAAAGGCCATTCAAGAAAGCCAGCAAAAGAAAATCGATTATCCAACTTTTCTGCGCGCGATAATGGCAGCGGGTTGCTGCCATTATGAGGTGTATATTCACGGTAGAAAGGCTATCTATTTCGGTTGTGATGGCAGTCATCATATTGAAAATTTTCCAGCAATTTCTTAAAGGCAGAATGAAATGACAGCAGATAAAACCCGTTGCGGGTGGGTGGGTACCGGTAAGGCTTTTTATGAGGAATATCACGATCAGGAATGGGGTGTGCCCGTTTATGATGATGGCAAGCATTTTGAGTTCTTGATTCTTGAGGGTGCACAGGCAGGCCTTAGCTGGGAAACCATTCTGAAACGGCGCGAAGGGTACCGCCAGGCATTCAAGAATTTTGATCCGAAAGCGGTTGCCCGCATGACCGATCAGGAGCTTGAGGCATTGTTGCAAAACGGCGATATCATTCGCAACCGGTTGAAGGTTTTTGCCGCGCGCAAAAACGCCCAGGTATTTTTGCAAATTCAGCAGAAATTCGGCTCCTTCAACGCGTATGTTTGGCCATTTGTGGGCGGTAAGCCCAAGATTAACAAATGGAAAAACCTTAGCGACGTGCCAGCCACCAGCCCGGAATCAGATGCCCTGTCCGCAGATCTTAAAAAACGTGGTATGTCCTTTGTAGGCTCGACCATCATCTATGCCCATATGCAGGCCACAGGATTGGTGAATGATCACATCACCAGTTGTTTCCGCTATCACCCCCTTGCCGCAAAAACATAGGCAACTGATATATACATATGTAATACAGGGTAAATCCCACTTCCGATAAGTGCAAAGGGACAAAAATATGCAGCACAAAACCATCCTTTTTATCGAGAAATTAGCAGCCATCGTTTCATCAACTTTAGAAAGCGGGCGGGTGGTTGCCGCTGTTTGCCATGGGGCAGCGGGGTTGGTTTCAGCCAAAGATAAGAAAGGTGAGCCGGTGGTGAAAGGCAGGCGAGTGTCGGCTTTTACGAATGCGGAAGAGGAAGCGGCGGGGCTAACCAAAACCGTTCCCTTTCTTCTGGAAAGCCGGTTGCGGGAACTGGGGGCTTTGGTTAAAACAGGCCCCAATTTTCAAGCTTTCGCGATTGCCGATGGTAATCTGATCACCGGTCAAAATCCCGCCTCTAGCGAAAAAGTGGCGGCCCTGGTGATTGAGCGCTTAAAATCCCTAGATAAAAAAGGTGCGTAAGAAACGCAGCCTTTTATTATCAGGAAAAATAAGATAGCTAGTTAGTCGCTTTCCGCGCCCGTTTCCTATCCATTTTATTCTGGCTATTCGGGGGGAATGCCGAAACGGCCCGCTTGGAAATCGGCCATGGCTTGGCGGATTTCTGTTTGTGTATTCATCACAAACGGGCCATATCCCACCACCGGCTCATTGAGTGGGGCGCCGTTTACCAGCAATAATTTGGCATCAATGCTGGCCTTTAGGGTGATTTGATCGCCGCCTTGTTCAAACAACGCCAGTTCCTTGGGGCTTAACCCCTCATCGTCATTCACTGTCACCTTGCCCTTCAACACCAGCAACGCCGTGCTATATCCGGCGGGCACGGCCAGGCTTATGGGGTGGCCCGCTTGCAGCGAAATATCCCATAAATTCACGGGCGTAAAGGTTTTGGCGGCGCCCTTAAGCTTGCCATAATTGCCCGCAATCACTCGGATTTCGCCCCCATTTTCCGGCAGTTTAATCACCGGAATATCCTTCTTCAAAATGCCCTGATAACCTGGCTTGGTCATTTTATCTTTAGCGGGTAAATTCACCCACAGCTGCACCATTTCCATAGTGCCGCCGGTGCGGGTAAAATCCTGCCCATGCATTTCCTCATGTAAAATGCCGCTGCCAGCCGTCATCCATTGCACATCCCCGGCGCCTATTTTACCGGAATTGCCCGCGCTATCCTTATGCTCAACCTCCCCCTGATAGACAATTGTCACGGTTTCAAAACCGCGGTGCGGGTGAAATCCCACGCCCCTTTTTTGTGTGGTCGGGGTGAATTCGGCAGGGGCTGCGTAATCCAACAATAAAAATGGGCTGATTTCCTCGGCCAAATGGTGATAGGAAAATAGGGTGTATACGGGAAAACCATCGCCCACCCAATGCATGCCCGTGCCGCGGTTGACCCGGATTATTTTCTTATTTTTCATGGTATTTCTCCTTCTTTTTTTGCCCTCATCATGATAAATTATCTTGCAACGATCTTTTTGCAAGTACGCACCCCAAGGATACCGCAATAGCAATAGGTGGAGAAATGGTACAAAAAACGGTTTCATGCCCGGTGGAATTAACGCTGAATATAATGGCTGGACGATGGAAGGTGATGATTATCCATCAATTGCTGCTGGGCCCGCGCCGTTTCAACCAATTGCAACGGGAACTGGGCGGCATCACCCACCGCACCTTAACCAAGAATTTGCGGGAAATGGAAGCCCAAAATTTGTTGATCCGCACGGTTTATCAGGAGATTCCGCCCCATGTGGGATATAGGTTGTCGCCCTTGGGCCTATCATTAAAACCAATTTTAACGGCCATGCATGAATGGTCTGAGGAATATGGCCATCAGATTGCCAGGGATATTATTAAGCGGTAATCCTGTCCATTTAGCCGAAATAGCGTGCGGGAGTTTGACCGAAGGCATTTTTAAACAAGGTGATGAAAGACGACACATCCTGATACCCCACATCCAAGGCCACATTAGTCACCTTTTCTCCATTTCCAAGCTTTTCAAGGGCGGTTAGTAAGCGCAATTGTTGCCGCCATTGGCCAAAAGTTAATCCGGTTTCTTTCAGAAATAAACGAGCGGCAGTGCGTGGTGTCAGGCCGCTTAGCGGCGCCATTTGTTCCAAGGGGTTGCTGTCCCCGATATTATCTTCTAAAAGGGCCGCCAATTTTCGCAACCTTTTATCTTGGGGTTGCGGTAAATGCAAGGGGGTGCTGGGCAAGCGCGGCAGCCAATCCACCAGCACCCGCATCAATCTTGCTTCCATCCCACTCGGTGGATAATCCAGGCCGAATCCAGCAGCCGTAACCAATAATTGGTTTATCAAAGGATCAACGGTTACTACCCCGCATTGGTTGGGCAAGGGCAGGGCGGCTGGTTCGGCATACAGTGTATGCAGCCAAAAACCTTGGCGGGAAGACACTTGATGCAACACATTCGGCAATATCCAAACCGCCCGCTGCGGCGGCACCACCCACCGCCCCTCCGTGGTTTGCACATGGATCACCCCTTGGCTGGCATGAACTAATTGTGCACGGCGGTGGTTGTGCCAATCGCCCTGATAAGCATTGTATTTTTCAGCAACTACCACGAGCGCCCTTGGTGCCTCATCTGGGTTAATCAAGGATATCATTTTGTCTGTTTTGCCATATTTATTTTCTAAATATGCCTAGAATAACGAAAATACTTGGTTATAGTCAAGTGCAGGTCAATTCCCAAACAAAGGAGGCAGGTTCTGATGCGTTGTACGAAATCATTTTTAGGGGCAGCTGCGGTTGCTCTAACCCTTACCAGGGCGCTTACTGCCGAGGCGGGTCAATTGCATGTGTTTACCTCAGGTGATGAGGGGTTTAACACCCATTCCGTCTGGTATGATGACGGCAAAGAAGTCACGGTGGTTGATACCCAATTCACCCTTGAGGTTGCGCAACAATTGGTGGCCGATATCAAAAAACAAACCAAATCACCGATTACCCGCATTATTATAACCCATCCCAACCCCGATAAATTCAATGGATTACCGGTATTTCATAAATTGGGCGCAGAAAGCATCGCATCGGCTAAAACAGCCGCCGCTATTCCGGGTGTTGATTCTTACAAACGCTATTTCTGGGTGGAAATCGCCCATGTCTTTACCCATGAAAATTATCCGAAAATGGAGCCTGTAAAAACCACTTTCAGCGGTCAGAAAGTGATCAAGCTGAAATCAGGCGAAACCATTACCCTGATTGAATTAAAAGAACCTGGAATTTCCAGTAATCAGGTGGTGGTACGGATTGATGCAAGCGGTGATTTAATTGTGGGCGATTTGGTTGCTTATCAAGCACATGCCTGGTTGGAAGGGGGTATTATTGATGGTAAAACCCAGCCAAATATCGCTGGCTGGAAAGCGGATTTGCAGCAATTGCTGACCTTAGCCAAAGGCAAAATTTATGGTGGACGCGGCCAATTCGGCCTGGTTGCGGAAGTGGTGCCCGTGCAAATCGCCTATCTTGATAAAGCTGATCAAATTGTGACTAACTATGTTAAAAAATTAGGGGATAATGCCTTGCCTGAATTAACCGATCCCGTGAAGTCACAGGGTCATTTTCAAGCGATCCAAGCTGAATTTGTCAACGCCTTTCCTAATTATGCTTTGCCGGATTTAATTAGCTACGGTGTTTACGGTTTAGCTCTCTCAAAAATTTCTTCTAAATAACACTTTTATAATGCAAGGAAAATATCATGAAAATAGCAGTAATTGGCAAAGGGAAAATGGGTTCATCTTTGGCTGAACTTGCCAGAAAAGCTGGACATACCGTGACAGTTGGTTCGCGCGATCCGAAACAGCCGGTATTAGCGGCTATTAAAGGGGTTGATATGGTGGTTTTGGCGGTACCTTATGGGGAAGCCTTGGCTCTTGCCGACAACAAAGAGATTGCCAAAAATTTAACGGGCAAAATATTGGTGGATATCACCAACCCGTTAGCCCCTGATTATATGAGCTTAACGGTGGGTCACACCACCTCAGCCGCTGAAGAAATTGCCAAGCGGCTGTCCGGGGTTAAAGTGGTCAAGGCCTTCAATACGATTTTTGCCGATGTTTTAAAAACCCGCTTGGATGGCGGGCGCGGTTCTGCCACGGTGCTGGTGGCTGGCAATGATGAGGCTGCTAAAAAGGCCGTAACGGTGTTAGCTACCTCCTTTGGTTTTGAATCGGTGGATACTGGAAACCTGCTGGTTGCCCGTTACCTAGAACCCTTAGCACAGTTGCAAATCCAATTGGCTTACAGCAAAGGCAAGGGCACAAAAATCGGTTTCTCCCTCGTTGCTGTTGGATGATAACTTCTTCGTCAGGAACATGAAAGGTGCCATGGGAAATGGCACCCTGGATATGGAAATACAATCAATCTTGCATTTTTAAAATCGCATTTCACACCTGGAATTTAAAAGAGAAAATAAAGAAAAAGGCATAAAATTAATTCAAGCACCATCAATAAAAAATTCTGGAGCCTAAAGCCAAAGATAGGGGTTTCGGTAATCCTGAAGGCTTAGAAAAAGAAAAGAATTTTATCAGGTATATTTGGTGCGTATAAATACCTTAATCTTACTTTATATAAAATACAGGTAACCAAGAATAAAATCCTTTTTTATACCTGCTGATAAAACGCGCTTCCTTTCATCAGCCATGATTGACGTTTTAACCGTGTCTTAACCGAACGCCCTTAGAACAGCTAAGGCAGCTAACTCGTGGACAACAAAGATTATCCTGTCTTCCCATCGCTGCCAACGGTGTGAGTGCTTTTGCTAAAGGAATCGTTGCCGCCCTCAAGGGGCCCGATTGTTCTTGGATGATCCCCAGGGTAGCTTGATAACTAATTAATCCGGGTTTCATCAAATGTTCCTTATAAAGTGGGGTAATCAGTATATCCCTTGGCCCCCGGCGTATAAAAAGTTGTGGGGTCGGATGAGTTTAAAGGGGCATTCAATGAAAAGCGGTGGGGTAAATCAGGATTCGAGATAAATAGGTTGCCAAATGCCACTGCATCGGCTTGATTATTTTTTAAAGCGTGTTCAGCCAGTTCTTTGGTAATTTTTTGATTAGCGATATAAACGCCACCGAAAGCCTTTTTGATTTCAAGCCCCAACCGGCCTTCTTTTATGGATTCACGCACGAAAATGAAGCCAATTTGGCGTTTTCCTAATTCTGCGGCGACATAGCGGAAAGTTTCCACCAAATGCGTGTCTTCATCGGGTAATTTATCGCTGCGGGGGGACAAATGGACCCCAACCCGCTTGGCTCCCCAAACGGAGATTACGGCATCTGTTACTTCAAGCATCAAACGGGCGCGTTTTTCAAGGGAACCACCATAACGGTCATGACGTTGGTTAGTGCTTTCATGCAAAAATTGATCAAGCAGATAACCGTTAGCTCCATGGATTTCCACCCCATCAAATCCAGCGACTTTAGCGTTATAAGCGGCTTGCCGGTATGATTCAATAATATCGGGTATTTCCCGGGTTTCCAAAGCCCTCGGGACAACATAGGGCCGTTGTGGCCGCAGCAGGCTAACATGGCCGGGGGCGGCGATGGCACTGGGGGCCACTGGTAATTTCCCGTTTAAAAAAATGGGATCAGAAATACGACCCACATGCCACAATTGCAGAAAAATGCGCCCTTGCGCCTGATGAACAGCTTGGGTAATTAATTTCCAGCCCTCGATTTGGGCAGATGACCAAATTCCAGGGGTATCTGCATAGCCAACCCCCATCGGGGAGATCGACGTGGCCTCCGCGATAATTAAACCGGCTGAGGCGCGTTGCTGGTAATATTTAGCCATCAACGCATTGGGGATACGTTCTTGTCCTGCTCGACTGCGGGTCAACGGGGCCATGATAATACGATTGGGAATGGTTAGCTCGCCAATTTTCAGAGGGTCAAATAAACCAACCAATATGTATCCTTTCATCTTTGTGACTGCCATTTTATATGGAGGGGGCAATCTTCATTATCAAGTTATGTGTGAATAAAAATTAGCCCAGGGGTTGTCTGGAATTTAAATTATCTTTTTTCTATTTCTGGGTTCAACCACCGATTGAAGCAAGGTGCGGTGTAATACCGGTATGACCCTGTTGCAAACGATGGGCTTCTTCTTTTAGGTTTAAGGCGCCGATAATGGCTTTTTGTAGGGCAGATAACTGGGTATCATGTTGCAATAATGGCCTTAAGTCATGACGCCCATCACCGAAAAGGCATAATTGCAGCCCTCCCTTAGCACTTACCCGTAAACGGTTACAACTCGCGCAAAAATTCTTTCCATACGGGGTAATTAGCCCGATAGTTCCTTGAAAATCAGGGTGTAAAAATTCGCGGGCAGGGCCAGCCGCAAGTGCCCGTGGGATTTCCCGCCAACTGCTATTTAACAAGAAATCTTCAACCACTTGTCCTGATACATGGTGTTTTTGAAAAAATTCTTTTGTATGGCCGGTTTCCATCAATTCAATAAAACGGATACTGAAAGATCGATGTCTAACCCATTCTATAAATTGGCTGATGTCTTGGTCATTATACCCTTTCATTAACACCGCATTTATTTTAATTTTTTGAAACCCTATATTTTTTGCCAAGTAAATACCTTCCATAATTTCTGGTAATTTATCCTGACCGGTGATTTCTTGGAATTTTTTGGGATCAAGCGAATCAACGCTGACGTTTAAATAACGCACCCCTGCTTCATAATATAAAAAGGCTTTTTGTAATAAATTATATCCATTGGTGGTTAGGGCAATGTGGGTAATTTGGGGGATGGAACGGATGGCTTCAATAATATGGGGTAAGTCATTACGAATAGTTGGCTCCCCCCCTGTTAAACGAATTTTCCAAACTCCTAAAGCTGCAAATCCACGCACTAACCTAACAATTTCATCCACTGTCAAAAATTGTTGCTTGCCACTATGCGCATATCCATTGGGTAAACAATATCTACAGCGAAAATTACAGGCATCCGTTATGGAAAGCCTTAAATAAGGGAATGACCGCCCAAAAATATCCTGCAGCAATTTTTTCTTGTCCTCATATGCTTTAGCCAATAAAAAAATCTGGTGAGGGAGATTACAAAAACCTATTTTTATGAAAGCTTTATCATAAAACGATTTTTTGTTTTGACTAGTAAAAATAAAACAGGTAAAAAATGCTATGATATGCGGGTGTAGCTCAATGGTAGAGTCCCAGCCTTCCAAGCTGGTTACGCGGGTCCGATTCCCGTCACCCGCTCCAAAACAACCGATGAAAACCAATTCCCCTTGATAAAGGGAAGGTTTTGTTTTTCTAAAAACCGTTGGCGATCAAATAGAATTTGGTTATTTATGGCTTGACAGAAAGTTGTTTAGCCATCAGATATTCTAGAGGCGGGTAAGGTATATTCTCCGTCAGGGAATATGCTTTTTATCACAGGCAGTAAATATTTTAAATTGAGTAATTTAAAGGATGAGATGAGATGGCGAAAGCGAGATTTGAGCGGACGAAGTTGCACTGTAACGTAGGGACGATAGGGCACGTGGATCATGGTAAGACGACGACGACTGCGGCGTTGACGAAGATCTCTGCGGAGGTATATGGGAAGACGAAGTATGTGGCGTATGATGAGGTAGCGAAGGCGTCTGAGTCGCAGGGGCGGCGAGATCCGACGAAGATATTGACGATTGCGACGTCGCATGTGGAATA
>JBGAWJ010000006.1:0-31247 GCA_044227605.1 Alphaproteobacteria bacterium | reverse complement strand
CATATTGAACAGCTAGGCTAAAATCGCCTTGTTCGGCATAAATCTGGCCTAATTGCGTTAATGACCCAATTGAACAACTAACTAACAGGCCAAATTTTTTGTATTTGTAAGAACCGCTTTCTAAATATTTCAGTATATATTCAAATAACTCTAGAGATTGAGGAAGATTACCCATATCAAAAT
The DNA here is from genome assembly GCA_044227605.1 of Alphaproteobacteria bacterium. GTDB lineage: Bacteria > Pseudomonadota > Alphaproteobacteria > JAEUKQ01 > JAEUKQ01 > JAEUKQ01. The sequence goes on along the minus strand of JBGAWJ010000006.1, from coordinate 31,064 downwards.
AGATTCCTCCCAACCTGGAAAGGATTCTGATTTTCAATTCTTGAGTTAATATTTTTTGATCATCATGTAATAGTTTTTTAGCAATTTGGATGGCTTTCTTATGATTCCCTTTGATCCATTCCAGCAAGATGTAAAAGGTTTGGGTTTCCAATTCTTTCAGGGGGTTGTTCATTCGGCGGCTGTCACGCAGGGTTTCTGCTAAAACATTATTCACCTGCGTCCAATTGCCGGTGGTAAAATAGGGTTTTACCAAACTGAGATTGACATCAATAATTCTAGTGGCGATGGCGGGCGAGGGGTCAATGGCTTGCAGCTGCCGCAGAGCCATTAACGATCCCCGGTAAAAATCAATGGCTTCCCGATTCGCCCCACGGATAAACACGTTATGGGCAGCGCGGCGATTATATAAATAAGCCTTGCGCCAATCCTCGGCGATTAGGGTATGGTGGGCCAATTGTTGCCAACGCTGGTCAATTTTGCGGCCCAACTTGCCTTCCAACGCCACAATGGATTGTTGGTGCAGGTACCGGCGGTTCTTTTTCAGCAGGCTGTTATAGCTGACATCTTGCATTAAATTATGGCGAAAGCAGCTGCTGGGGCTTTTGCCGGGGATCAAGGGTTCCGGCACAATAAAACCTGCCTGCTCCAAATGGTTTAAAAGGGGTTGAAGGTCGGATAAGGGCTGATTCATCAAATAGGCCAGCAGCAGGTAAAAGAATTCAGCCCCCATGACCGAGGCGGTGGACAACACTTCCCGTTCCAAAGGTGGTAAACTGTCAATCCGTTCGGCCAAAATCCCTTGAACGGTGGGCGGCACGGCAAAAGAAAAATAACTTTTGCCCAAACGGTAATTCCCTAAACTGCCTTCGATATAGCCTTTTTGGGCCATTATTTCCATGGATTCCAGCAGGAATAAGGGATTGCCCTGGGTTTTATCAAGCAATGTATCCTTCATTTCCTCGAGATCGGGATAGGGGCCAAAAAACCAGTCCACGATATAGCGCGACTCGGTGGGGCTCAGCGATCCCAAGGGAATAACTGGCAGATTGAAGGGTGATTCGAACCTGTCCATCAGCCGGTGGGTGATCAGCAGCAGCACGCGCGAATCAGGCACCCGCGGCACCAAATCGGCCAGGAACGATGCCACGTCGGTTGCGACCCATTGATAATCCTCAATGATCAGTAACACCGGCTGTTGGCGGCTGGTGGCCACAACAATTTGGGCCAGGCTGGCGCTGGTGATGGCCAGTTTTTCCTCCGCCCCCAAACTGTCCCAGGCCCGGTCATCCACCCGCAACCCCATCAAGCTTAGCAAGGCAGAGGGGCCGAAAACCTCCTTGATCCCGAGTCGTTTTAATAATTGTTGGATCGCCTTCCTCATTTCGTCGACATCGGGGGTGGGCGATGGGGCAAAAATTTTCCAAATTTCTTGTAAAAAACGTAAGGGATGCCCGGGCAAATTATCCAGTAAATATTCAATCACCAGCCAAGATAGCGGCGGAAGGGTTTTTTTAAATTCATAAACCAGGCGGGACTTGCCGATCCCGGCCTCACCAATGATACAGAAATGTTGGCCGGTGCCCTGTTCGCAATTTTCCAACATGGCCGCCAATTGTTTTAATTCGGCCACCCTTCCCACAAAGCTGTTATTATAAACAGATGGCCTTTTGACTGAGGCAATATGCTGCAGTTTATAGGTAGGCAGCACGGAGGATTCGGTGGTCAACTGCAGCGGTTTTTTTTCAACCACCCGAATCGATGAACCCAAAATCCGTACAGTTTCCTGACCCAGATGGGTGGTGCCGGGGTCGGCCCCTGATTGCAGGCGCTGGGCAATATGAACGCTTTCACTGATGATCTGGTAATCCGTTAAGGATTGCCCACTGGTTGGCTTGATCAACACTTCCCCGGAATTAATGCCGATTCGGACAAATGTGGGCGGTTGGTTAGCCAAACCTGGGAAGCGCGCTAAACTGTTTTGCAGTTGTTCATGGATGTGCTCAGCCGCCAGGCAGGCACGGGTTGCATGATCTTCCAAGGCTTGCGGTGCGCCGAAAATCGCCAAGATGCCATCACCCATAACCTGGACAATCGTGCCGCGGTACCGTTCAATTGATTCAGTCATCAAGCCTAAGATGATCAACAGCGAATCACTGGCATCTTCCGGATCGTTGCCAGCAACAAACCGAGATGAACCCACCAAATCGACAAACATAATGCTGCCGACCTTACGCTCATGTTTCCAGGAATCGATATCTTTTATAGAAATTTGGGGTGGGGCGTTGCGTAAAGCCAACACCTTGTCCCGCAGCCTGATTTCGCTGCTGACCATTGGGGGTGAAGAGTCTATTGGCCGCTTATTCCTAGTCATACGGGGTGTTTTTTTTTAATGTTTTTGTTATCAATCATCGGCGCTGGCTTGGATGTTTTCCCCACTGGCAGTGTTCTAGCATTGCTTTTATCAATAGGCTAGTGAAGAATTGTCATTAATAAGGTCAATAAAGGCTTGATTTTAGCCGCTATCCACATGATACCCATGCAAAAAATATTTTTATTCCTTGGGGATCAGGCTATAGTAAAGACAGGCGGTAAGCGATGAAATTTTGTGAACCCTACTAAATATCTGTTAAAATGAAGGGCTATAATGATTCATCGGTAACATAAGGAAAAAGTAAATAATGGGGGTTTCCATCCGGTTTGCCTTAGCGCAAATGAATTCAGCGGTTGGTGATATGGCGGGCAATTACCAGCGTATCCTGTCTTTTTATGGGGAAGCTGTGGCCATGCAGGCAGATATGTTGGTTTTGCCTGAATTGGCCTTGGTCGGGTATCCGGCGGATGATTTGATCCTTTCCCAATCGTTCTTGGGGGAAGCCGCCTACTATCTACAGCAATTGCAACAGCAGACGGCGGGCGCCAAAACGGCGATATTATTGGGTCTGCCCTTAAAGGAACAGGGCCACATATATAATGCCTGTTGTTTGCTGGATCAAGGCCAGCGGGTGGCCACCCATTATAAATCAGATTTGCCCAATTATCAGGTGTTTGATGAAAAACGCTCATTCACCGCTGGCAAGCTGCCGAATATCATATCTTTCCGGGGCATTGATTTGGGGGTGATGATTTGTGAGGAAATGTGGGCGGATGCCGCCGCCAAACAGTTGCGGCAGCAAGGCGCGCATTTGTTGCTGGTGATTAATGCCAGCCCTTATGATGCCGGGCTGCAATTATCCCCTTTATCAACCCAACCGAATTCCTTGTTACCCGATAAAATGCGCCGCAGGCAGCAAGTGGCGGCTGGTCTTGCTAAGGAAAACGGCCTGCCTCTCCTCTATGTAAACCAGGTGGGCGGCCAGGATGACCTGGTTTTTGACGGATCCTCGTTCCTGCTTGACCAGCGCGGCCAAATGGTCAGCCAAGCGTTGGCGTTTCAAGAACAATTGATAGGGGTTGATTGGGCGGTTGGCCAATCTTCCTTTCGCTTGGTGGGGCAACCTGTTTATCACCCAACCTACCCTGGCTTATCCCATAAATCCCTTCATCCTGCCTTACAACTGGCACATGTTTACCAAGCCTCTGTATTAGGGTTGCGGGATTATCTTGGGAAAAATAAGGCCAAAGAGGTGGTGCTGGGGTTAAGTGGCGGGATTGATTCAGCTTTAACCGCGGCCATCGCGGTTGACGCCTTAGGCCCCGGCCAGGTGCGGGGCGTGATGATGCCTTCCCCCTATACCAGCCAGCAAAGTTTGGACGATGCGGCGACCACCGCGAAATTGTTGGGCATCCAGCTTGACCAATTGCCAATCCACGGCTTAATGGAAAAATATAGGGAAACCTTGGCCTCCTTATTTAGCGGGACCAAACCTGGCCTTGCGGAAGAAAACCTGCAAAGCCGCATACGCGGCACCTTATTGATGGCGGTTAGTAATAAGCTTTCCCCCTTGGTATTGGCGACCGGCAATAAATCTGAGATGGCCGTTGGATATGCCACTTTATATGGTGATACCTGCGGTGCTTATGCCCCGCTCAAAGATATTTATAAAACCACCATTTTTGCTTTGGCGGAATGGCGCAACCAGGTAAAACCGGCCATTGCTAAAGGCCCCGCAGGTTTTATAATGCCAGAAAGCGTTTTAAAACGCCCCCCGACCGCCGAATTACGTTTTGACCAGAAAGATGAGGATAGCCTGCCGCCTTACCCAACCCTTGACCGTATATTACAAGGGTTGGTTGAGGAGGATTTGGGGATTGCGGAAATTGTTGCCGGTGGATACAAGCGGCCACTGGTTGAAGAAATTTGGTCATTGCTTAGCAGGGCCGAATATAAACGCCATCAAACCCCGCCTGGCCCCAGGGTATCCCCGCGGGCATTTGCCCGGGAGCGGCGGTACCCTATTACACAAGGCTGGATCAAGCGGAAATTTTAAATAATAATTTACTGTGCCGTCATTTTCTGATTCAATCTGGTTAATCAATAACGGGCGATGGAAAGCATCAACTAAAAATGACATTCAGGCTATTTAACACGTTAGGGGGGCGTAAACAGGATTTCATCCCCATCGATCCGCATAAGGTGCGGCTATATTGTTGCGGCCCAACCGTTTATGACCGGGCGCATGTGGGCAATGCCCGGCCAGTGGTGGTGTTTGATGTGTTGTTCCGCCTGCTGCGGCATCAATATGGGGTGGATCACGTGGTTTATGTCCGCAACATTACCGATATTGATGATAGAATTATTCAGGCGGCGGCCAAAAATAGGGAAACGATTGAGGCCTTGACGGGGCGAACCATTGCCCACTATCACCAAGATATGAATGCCTTGGGGGCATTGCCGCCCACTTATGAGCCGAAAGCCACCGGATATATCCCGGAAATGTGCCAAATGATCGAATATTTGGTGCGTGCGGGTTATGCCTATGTGGCCAAGGGGCATGTCTTATTCCATGTGCCATCTGCGCCTAATTATGGCTGTCTGTCTAATCGTAGCCAAGATGAGATGATTGCTGGTTCCCGGGTGGAAGTGGCCCCTTATAAAAAGCACCCCGCCGATTTCGTTTTGTGGAAACCCAGTGCCGATGATCAACCCGGTTGGGACAGCCCGTGGGGCCGGGGACGGCCAGGATGGCATATTGAGTGTTCCGCCATGGCGGGCAGTTTGCTGGGGGATGTTTTTGATATTCATGGCGGCGGGCTTGACTTGATTTTCCCGCACCATGAAAATGAAATTGCCCAAAGCAGTTGCAGCCATAACGGCCTGAACCCCGCCCATTACTGGTTACATAATGGGTTTGTGCAGGTGAATGGGCAAAAAATGTCAAAATCAACCGGCAATTTTTTTACGGTACGCCAGTTGATGGAGGAAGGTTTTGCGGGGGAAACCATCCGCTTATGCTTACTATCCGCCCATTACCGCCAACCCTTGGATATTTCAAGGGCCGCGTTGCAGGAGGCCAAGCAGCATCTTGACCGTTTTTACCAAACATTGCGAGGGGGCAACTTTCCCCCTTATACGGTACAAATCCCTTCCATTTTTTTGGAAGCTTTAGAGGATGATTTGAATGTACCCTTGGCTTTAACCCGTCTTCATGAATTGGCATCTTCTATTAACAAGGCGGATGAAAAACAAAAGCCGTTATTACAAGCCCAATTAAAAAATTGTGCCAATTTATTGGGCATCCTTCAGCATCCTGTTGAACAATGGTTCCAACAAAGCCATTTGCCCCACCAGCCGCAGGCACTCAGCGACGCAGAAATCAAGCGGCGGATTGAAGATAGGGTGCAGGCGCGCCAGGCAAAAAATTTTCACAAAGCCGATGAAATCCGGCAGGAACTTGAAAAATCAGGCATCATTTTGGAAGATAAAGCAAGCGGAACTGTTTGGCGGCGGGTTTAAATTGGATTATTTACTGGGAATATCATGAACTTCTATTTCTCGCATTCTTTTGGTGTTAAGGGAAATAGGCATGCTTCCCAATTCCGTATTCCGTGCTTGGGTGCGCATATTAACAAAATATGTGGTCATTGCGTTCGCCAAGGCAGGCAAAGATTTTGGATGGAAATGGCTGTAGGATTGAAACAAAAATTGATCTTTTAGGGAGAAAAATAATGATAACTACCGCATCAAAAAAAATGTCTGATTGGCAATATCAAAGCAAGACGATGTCCTTTCCCCAACACTTGTTCATTGATGGAAGATTTGTCCCGGCCAAGTCAGGTAAAACTTTCCCAGCTATCAATCCGGCAACTGGTCAAACCATTATCCAAATATCGGAAGGCGATAAGGAAGATATTGACCTGGCCGTCAAAGCCGCCAAGAGAGCTTTTGAAAAAGGGGTGTGGGTAAAAATGGCGATTGCCGAGCGTAAGAAAATCATGTTGCGCTGGGCCGATTTAATGGAAAAAAACTTCGATGAATTGGCCTTATTAGAGACGTTGGATGTTGGCAAGCCCATCCGTGACAGCATCTCGGTTGATATCCCCTTGGCGATCAATTGTATCCGGTGGTATGCGGAAGCCATCGATAAATTGTTTGATGAGGTTGCACCCACAGGGCTTGACTCGATTGTCATGGTTAGGCGTGAACCTTTGGGGGTAATCGGTGCGGTTTTACCGTGGAATTTTCCCTTATTAATGGCAGCTTGGAAAATGGGGCCAATTCTTGCAGCGGGAAACAGTTTGGTTATTAAACCGGCGGAACAATCTTGTTTATCAACATTGCGGGCGGCTGAATTGGCGGCTGAAGCGGGGATGCCTGCAGGCGTATTAAACGTGGTTCCTGGTTATGGGGAAACCGCTGGCCAGGCTTTGGGAAAGCATGGGGAGGTGGATTGTTTGGCTTTCACAGGATCAACCGAGGTTGGAAAATATTTTTTAAAATATGCCGGTGAATCAAATATGAAACGTGTTTCCTTGGAGTGCGGGGGGAAATCCCCCAATATTATTATGGCGGATGCGCCGGATTTAGATGCGGCTGCGAAAGCAGCGGCCTGGGGCATCTTCTATAACCAAGGCGAAGCCTGTAGTGCAGGGTCACGGTTATTGGTTGAAACGTCCATTAAAGATAAATTTTTGGCCAAAGTTGCTGATGTTAGCAAAAAGATGAAAGTAGGGGATCCCTTAGATCCACTGACAGATATTGGTGCCCTTATTGATCAAAAACAAATGGCTCGGGTTTTGGGCTACATCGATGCGGGAAAGAAAGAGGGGGCCACCCTTATTTGCGGCGGGAAAAGGGTTGCTGAAAGCAGTGGCGGATATTTTGTGGGGCCAACGATTTTTGATCACGTGCAACCCCTCATGAAAATTGCCCAAGAAGAAATTTTTGGGCCGGTGCTGTCGGTGATCACTTTCCGTGATCAAGAGGAAGCAATCAAAATCGCCAATGATACAATTTATGGATTAGCCGCGGCGGTATGGACAAAAGACATCACCAAAGCTTTTCGGACGGCACAAGCCTTAAAAGCAGGTGTAATATGGGTTAATTCCTATGATGATGGCCATATGTCAATGCCTTTTGGGGGATTTAAACAATCGGGTTTTGGGCGCGACAAATCCTTGCATGCGCTTGATAAATATACGGATTGGAAATCTGTGTGGATTAATTTGAAAAATTAATCCTGAGGCAGCCATTCTTATGAGCCTCTCTTAGTTATTATGATCAACATCAAGTGCCATTAAAGAAAAACGGACACTATCGTGATTTTACGTAAAGACTTTTCTATAATATAGAATCTTGGCCATCATAGGAAAGGATGCGTGTATATAATTCTGGGCGCCGGTCCCTGAATAGGCCCCATGAAGCGCGTTGCAGCCTAATTTTTTCCAAATCAAAAGAGGCGGTGATAACGCTTTCCGTTTGTCTATCGCCTTCTGCAATTTTTGTCCCCGTAGCGTCGGTGATGAAAGAAGAACCATAAAAAGTCATTTGAAAGTTTTCGCCTTTTTCTACCCCAATACGATTAGAGGCAATCACTGGGATGATATTGGCAGCGGCATGGCCTTGCATGGTGCGTTGCCAATGATCCCGACTGTCAATAGTGGTATCTTGCGGTTCGCTGCCGATGGCGGTCGGATAAAGGATCATTTCGGCGCCTTGAATCGCAAGGGAGCGAGCCAATTCAGGGAACCATTGATCCCAACAAATCCCTAGTCCTATTTTGGCATAGGCCGTACTCCAAACCCGGAATCCCGTATCTCCTGGGGTAAAATAAAACTTTTCTTGATAACCTGGCCCGTCTGGAATATGAGATTTTCGGTATAAACCAAGAATTTCCCCATCCGCATCAATCATGACCACGGAGTTAAAATACGCATTATTCGCTTGTTCAAAGAAACTGATCGGTAAAACCACTTTCAATTCAGCCGCTAGTTGCTGCATATGTTGGATGGTAGGGTGGTTATCAACCGGCTTGGCCAAGGAAAAGAAAGATTGTTTTTGATCTTTACAGAAATAAGGAGTTTCAAATAATTCCGGCAGCAAGATGATATTAGCTCCCTCTTTTGCAGCTAATCTAGTAATTCGTTCGGCAGTTTCAACATTTCGTTCTGTGCTTTCCGTGCAAGCGAACTGGGTTGCTGCCACTGTAATTTTGGCCATTCTTATCTCCTTATCATTAATCTTTATTGTTTATAACAATGAATGTTTACGGGACAGCTTTTTCTGTCAAGGCTATTTGCATTTCTCGCCGGTCTCTTTTAGCCCGATAGTTACCAATAATATTTGCGGCGATAATACCCGTGCCAACGATCAAAATAAGGATAGTGGCTAGCGCATTAATCTCGGGGCTTATGCCTAACCTGACTTTTGAAAAAATAACTAATGGAAGGGTTGAAGCACCGGGGCCAGAGGTAAAATCACTAATAACCACGTCATCCAAAGATAAAGTAAATGCCAGTAACCAACCAGCAATAATACCGGGGGCAATAATGGGTAGGGTAATAAAAAAGAACACTTTATAGGGTTTGGCACCCAAATCAGCGGCCGCTTCCTCCAAGGATCGATCAAATCCAGCCAAACGTGACTGCACAACAACAGCCACATAAGCTGTTGCAAAGGTGGTGTGGGCAATAATCAAAGTTATAAGGCCCCTGCCAACAGGTTCAATACCAAAAACCCCTTGAAGAATTTGATCCAGCTGAATGAACATTAATAACATCGCCAAACCGGTGATAACTTCCGGCATAACAAGGGGGGCACTAACAAGCCCCAGGAACAAGATGCGGCCACGAAATCGGCTAAATCGTGACAAAACATACCCACACATGGTGCCCAGAATTGCCGCCAAGGTTGCTGATATTGAGGCTACTTTTAAACTGACCCAAGCGGCATCCAAAATTTGTTGATTGTGAAGAAGGTTGATATAAGAATCGAAGGAAAATTCTTGCCACACTGTTACCAGTTTTGATTTGTTGAAAGAAAAAACGATCAAGACCAAGATTGGTGCGTAAAGGAATACAAAACCTAATATTAATGAGATGAAAACGAACCATGAAAGACCGCGTTTCATTTGGCCACCGTCTGCTTATTTTGTAAATATTGAAAAATAAAAATGGGAATTACTAAGACTAGAAGAACCATCATTGCCAGGGTTGAGGCCATTGGCCAATCATAGCTAAATACATTTCTTACCTGTTGCCCAATTAGCGGGCTGCTGGCATCGCCCAGTAATTCGGGTATAACAAATTCACCGACCGCGGGGATAAAAACGAGTAGGCAACCGGCAATAATTCCTGGCATTGCGAGGGGTACGGTAATTGTAAAAAACGTATTTGTAGGCTTGCTGCCCAAATCTGCGGCTGCTTCTAACAAAGTATTATCTAATTTTTCCAATGTGGCATAAAGGGGTAGAATCATGAAAGGCAGATAAGAATAAACAATACCTATATAAACAGCGAAATCGCTGTAAATAATATCCAGTGGTTTGTCAATAATCCCTAGCCATAACAGCAAGCCGTTCAATAACCCATTTTCTTTGCCTAAAATACCGATCCAAGCGTAGACACGAATAAGAAAGGATGTCCAAAAAGGCAGGATAATCATCATCAGTAAGGTATTGCGATATGTAGGGGTACTACGGGCAATCCCGTACGCCATTGGGAAACCAATCAGCAAACAGAAAAATGTTGATATGGTGGCTATCTTTACTGAATTGACAATGGATAAAACATAAAGCTGATCTTCTGCAAGGGCAAGATAGTTACCAAAGAATAAGTTAATCCGAACGGTATCCTCGGTTGACGTAATAATGGGGCTATAAGGAGGTTGTTGAAGGTCAACCGTTTGGGTTAGACTGATCACAAATATCAGAATCAGCGGTAATAAGAAAAACAAAGAAAGCCAGAAATATGGAACGAAAATAGTTATAGAAGAACCTTGTGGCTTTAGTTTCTTAAAAAAAGACACGAAGGGTTTCTGTTTGCCGTTAACCACCTTTTTGACCCCCTATGTTAAATCCAACGATTGATCCGTGGATTTCTTCCATGATTAGTGATGGAGAACAACACCACTCGTTGATTGCCAGGAAAGATAAACTTTTTCATCCCACGTTAATTGATTTTCACTGGAACGTACTTGATTGGGCATGGTCACTTTAACAATTTTGCCTGTTTCCAATTTGACCAGATAAATTGACAAATTGCCCATATAGGCAACTTCTTTGATGATTCCTTTCAGCTGATTTCGGCTATCCGGTGGTGCTTGTCGGGTTGCAATAATTTTTTCGGGGCGGATGGCAACCCATACTTGGGCGCCCGGTGCACAGGCAATGCCGTGGCTAACGTATAAATCAGCCTTGGCTTCATCGCTTCTAATTAGTACGTAATCCGGCTCATCTTCAATAACCCGGCCAGTAAATATATTAACTGAACCAATAAAGTTTGCCACAAGCCTGCTTCCGGGGAATTCATAGATTTCGGGGGGAGTTCCCACCTGCACAATTTGTCCTGCGTGCATGACACCAATTCTCGAAGATAGGGTCATTGCTTCTTCCTGGTCATGGGTAACCACGACGAAAGTGATTCCAAGCTTTTCCTGAATATTCATTAACTCAAATTGGGTTTGTTCCCGCAGCCTTTTATCCAAGGCCCCCAAAGGTTCATCAAGCAACAACAATTTAGGCCTTTTGACCAATGCCCTTGCTAATGCAACACGCTGTTTTTGTCCCCCAGATAATTGGTGTGGTTTGCGTTTGGCATATGGCTTCAATTGCACTAGATCTAACATATCAGCCACACGCTCAGCAATCAAGGAGCGGGCAATGCCATCTTGTTTTAAGCCAAAGGCAATGTTGTTCTCTACTGTCATATGCGGGAAAAGGGCATAAGATTGAAACATCATGTTGGTTGGCCGCTCGTAAGGGGGAATCGTTGCCATATCCACATCATCAATAAAAATTTTCCCAGAGGTGGGCACTTCAAGTCCTGCTAACATTCTTAGCAAGGTGGTCTTACCACAACCGGAACCACCTAATAAGGAAAAAAGTTCACCTTTACAAATGGTCAGGGAAACATCATTAACCGCCGTAAAATCACCAAATTTCTTAACCAGATGTTCAATTTTGATATATGGTTTAATGTTTGGGTCTCGCCATGGTTCCGGATAACCCGGTTTTCCCTTTTCTGACATGTATCGAATATCCCCATTGATGCGGTTGGAATTTTTTGGGTTAACAATTTCTATGTAACCAACATTTTTTGGTATTGACTAGTATTTTTTATTGATAGGATTTAGCGTTATGAATGCTAGGTACAAAAGCCCTATCCAGGGATAGGGCTTCTTTATTATAGCTTCATCTGCCGGTTTTAACTTTGGTCCAACTGCGGGTTCGCATTCTTTTGAGATCACTGCTGGCTTCCTTGTCACCAAACAAACGTGCCATGACCTCAGGAGGTGGGTATACCCCTGGATTGTTAACAATCTCCTCATCAATATAAGGCAAAGCAGCTTGATTGGGGCTGGCATAAGTCACAGAATTAACGCCGTCAGCAGCGATTTGCGGATCCATCAAGAAATTAATAAAAGCATGAGCTTCTTTAGGATGGGGGGCATCTTTGGGCATAGCCAAAGAATCGATCCAAAGTTGGGTGCCTTCCTTGGGAATAGTATATTCAATTTTAATTCCTTTCCCGGCTTCTTCCGCCCGGGTGGCCGCAATTAAAATATCGCCACTATAACCCAAGGCGATACAAACTTCACCATTCGCTAAATCTTCGATATAACGGGATGAATGAAAATATTTGACATAAGGCCGAATGGATAACAATAGCTTTTCGGCCAAATCATAATCTTCTTTTTTTGTGCTGTGGGGGTCTTTGCCTAAATAATTCAAGGCAATTTGGAAAATGTCGCTGGGTGAGTCAAGCAAAACAATCCCGCAATCAGCAAATTTTTTGGCAAATTCCGGCTTAAAAATAATGTCCAAACTATCGACAGGAGCATTAGGCATCCGGTCATTAATCATCTTGACATTGCGTCCCAAACCAATGGTTCCCCAGAAATAAGGCACAGCATATTCATTCTTGGGGTCAAAACCAGCCAATGCCTTTAACAGCAGTGGATCTATATTTTTTAAATTTGGCAAAAGGCTTTTATTAAGTTTCTGGTAAAGACCCGCATTAATTTGTCGCACCAAAAAACCGCCGCTGGGAACAACAATATCATAGCCGGTTTTTCCTGTTAAAAGCTTGGCATCCAATGTTTCATTGGAGTCATAAACATCGTACACAACTTTAATGCCTGTTGCTTTTGTAAATTTTTCTAGAGTATCTTTTCCAATATAGTCGGACCAATTATAGACATTCACAACGCGCTGTTGAGCAATGGCTGCAGATGTTAAAGCAACAATACTGGCCAAGCTGCTTATCAACAAGAATGATAACAATCTTTTTATCATTGTAATTCTTTCCATTTGCTAAGGTTAAAGGATAGAAACAAGGTAAATTTTTTATTATAGGGAGATGACGTGACCATTTGATCACGTGCATTAGCCGCCCAAGAAAAATTTAGTATAAAAGACAATATAAGTTTATTAGATAACAAAAGAAAAAATAATACAATCGCTTATTATGAAAAGACGATTTTCTCAAATAACGAATGATAAAAAGCAGGGATAAAAAGTATTTTCTTAACTATTTTATCCCCACCTACTTGATACCCTCTCTACACATTCAGTAACAAATGCTCGCGTTCCCAAGAACTAATTACTTTTTGGTAAGCGTCTAACTCTGCCCTTTTGACAGAGGCAAACACATCAACAAATTTTTCTCCTAAGATACTACGAATGCTTTTATTTGACTCAAAGCGCTGCAGGGCATCGTTTAAAGTACGAGGCAGAGTATGACGTAAACGGTATGCACTGCCGCCCACTTGTTCAGTTGGGGATAATTTTTCAATCATTCCCAAATATCCACAAGCTAAGGAGGCAGCCATTGCCAAATAAGGGTTGGCATCAGCCCCTGCCAGGCGGTTTTCAATTCTGCGGCCATCTGGGGGGGAAATAGGCACTCTTAAGCCAACGGTACGGTTATCAATTCCCCAATGCACATTAATAGGGGCATCATAATAAGGTTGTAGTCGCCTGTAAGAATTCACATTGGGTCCTAATAAAGGCATGGCGAACGGCAAATAACGTTGTAACCCGGCAACATGGGCGCGGAACAAGTCAGAGTCCTCACCGGTTTTAGGATCGGCAAACAAGTTTTGCCCTGTTTTTATGTCAATAACAGATTGGTGAACATGCATAGCACTGCCTGGTTCGTTGGACAAAGGTTTAGCCATGAAAGTTGCATAGACATTGTGGCGCATGGCGGTTTGGCGGACAGTTCTTTTGAATAGAAATGTCATATCAGCCAAACGCATGGCATCGCCATGATTAAAATTGATTTCCATTTGTGCAGCACCGGCTTCATGCGTTAAGGTATCAATATCAATATCCTGTGCTTCACAAAAATCGTACACCTCCTCAAAAATAGGATCAAATTCATTCACCGCATCAATGCCGTAAGATTGTCGTCCGGTTTCAGCACGTCCCGAGCGACCGATGGGCGGGGTCAATGGCAAATCTGGATCTGTGTTGACTTGAACCAGAAAAAATTCCAGCTCAGGTGCGATGATCGGTTGCCAGCCTTTAGCGTGATATAAATCCAATACGCATTTCAGAATATAGCGAGGAGCAAATTCGATAGGAGCACCATTATTATAGTAACAATTATTAATTACCTGGGCTGTCGGTGCATCATACCAAGGAACAATCTTAATAGTTTCTGGATCAGGGAATAAGTTAATATCATGATCTTGCGGCCCCATTAAACTATCGTCTATGTCCGCGTATTCTCCGGTTACCGTTTGGATAAACAAACTTTCTGGCAAACGCAGGCTGTTTTGCTCGATACTTTTTAGGAATTTGGTGGCTGGCAAAATTTTACCGCGAGCGATACCCGACATGTCAGGTACTAAACATTCAACCTCTTCTACTTTGTGAGAGGCTAGCCATTGTTGCAATGTTTTGATGGCACTGGCCGCACTGCTGGGGGATTTAATTTCCGTCGCGATTTTATTGTTTTTATAAGTTTTATGGGGTGTCTTTTCTTTGGTGGACATGATGATAATCATCTCTTTATGAATTTAATTTTTGAATATGACAGGCTTAACCTAAAATTTAAGAGATCACATTAAATGAAAGTTATTATTTAATCAAAATTTTATGCTTATTTTTTGATGTATAAGCATTGCTTAATATAGTTTTTTCTTAATTTTATGTGATAAGATCAGCCCTATTTCCGATAGTATTTTATGATAGTTGCTATTAATCTTTTGGTTTCATAATATTTTGCAACCTGTCCTTAAGGTAGCCAAAATATATTAAATTGGCAAGCTAGGTCTTTAAATACTGGAAAATCATCAGTTTTCCTGATCTTTCGAGACAAAGGAAAACTTGATTGAATAAATGCTTTCTGCCTATATTCATGAAATTGGTTCTTAAATTTTCAGTATTTTAGCTGATCCACGCATATTAATTTGTAGAGAGAAGAACAGATATGGCAATTGATCGTCAAACGGTTAAAAAAATTGCGATGCTCGCAAAAATTAGAGTTTCAGAAGATGAAGTTAAATCCTTTGGGCAAGAATTGGGTCAAATTATGAAATGGATTGAACAGCTTCAGGAAGTAGCAATTTTAAAAGAAATGCCGGATACGGATGTTTTTAAATCTGCTTTGCCTATGCGGCTCGATCAAGTCAATGACGGCGGCTATCCAGAAAAGATTTTAGCAAATGCCCCGGATAAGTTGCACGATTTTTTCTGTGTCCCCAAAGTTGTTGAATAATTTTATAAAATTGAGATGCCCATGAATCAATTGACCCAACTGACCTTAACGGAAGCCCTGGAAGGGCTTGCTAAAAAAAGTTTTTCTTGCTTGGAATTAACCCAAGCTTATCTACAAAACATGGAAAAACAGCGCGCGCTTAATGCCTTTATCTTAGAAACACCTGAACAGGCTTTATCAATGGCAAAATTATCCGATCACCGTCGCCAAAAAGGTAAAAATGGATTGCTTGAAGGAATACCAATTGCCATCAAAGACTTGTTTTGTACGGCAGGGATCCGCACAACAGCCGCATCAAAGATTCTTGAAAATTTTATCCCCCCTTATGAGTCAACTGTCACTAGCAATCTTTGGAAAGCGGGATCGGTATTGCTGGGTAAAACCAATTTGGATGAATTTGCTATGGGTTCTTCCAATATCACCAGTTATTTCGGCCCTGTAGTTAGTCCTTGGAAACGTAAAAATGACCCAACCAAGCAACTAGTGCCCGGCGGTTCATCGGGGGGGTCAGCAGCAGCAGTTTCGGCACGGATGGCATTGGCTGCAACCGGAACCGACACCGGTGGTTCCATTCGCCAACCAGCTGCTTTTGTAGGGATTGTAGGATTAAAGCCGACCTACGGTTTATGTTCCCGGTGGGGGATCGTAGCCTTTGCCTCGTCGCTTGACCAAGCGGGGGCAATGGCTCGGACAGTTGCTGATACGGCTTATATGTTGCAAGCGATGGCAGGGCATGATCCCAAAGATTCAACTTCCGCCGTCGGGGCAATTCCTGATTATATTGCGGCGTTGAAAAACTACACGATTAAAGGGTTAAAAATTGGGATTCCTAAGGAATATAAAGTTGCTGGCATGTCCCAGGAAATTGAAAAATTATGGCAGCAAGGGATCAGTTGGTTAAAAGCTGCGGGTGCAGAAATCCATGACATCCAATTGCCGCATACCAAATATGCCTTGCCCACTTATTATATCATTGCACCGGCCGAGGCTTCATCAAATTTGGCGCGCTATGACGGCGTCCGTTTTGGGTTACGGGTGCCAGGGGAAAATTTGGACGATATGTACGAATTGACCCGGGCGGCAGGCTTTGGGCGCGAGGTGAAGCGCCGTATCTTGATTGGTACCTATGTCTTATCTGCCGGTTATTATGAGGCGTATTATGTGAAAGCGCAGAAATTACGCTCCTTGATTTTAGATGATTTCGTACAGGCTTATAAAAAAGTTGACGTTATCTTAACCCCGACGGCGCCAACCCCAGCTTTTGCCATTGGGGATAAAATGGATGACCCGATTGCCATGTATCTCAATGACGTGTTCACTGTGCCGGTTAATTTGGCAGGCCTTCCTGCCATTTCCGTGCCTGTCGGATTGTCGGCAGATAAGTTGCCATTAGGGTTGCAATTGATCGGCAAGCCTTTCGATGAAAAAAGATTGTTACAAGTGGGGCAGGTGCTCGAGAAAAGTGCCGCACTTAAAAATGACCCTCGGTTGGGAGAGTAAAATGTCAGTGATGAAGAATGGGATGATTGAAGGCAAAACTGGTTGGTGGGAAGTGGTTATGGGGCTTGAAGTGCATGCCCAAGTTTTATCCAAATCCAAACTTTTTTCCGGTGCCGCGAATGATTTTGGTGGGGAACCCAATAATAACGTTAGTTTGGTTGATGCCGCTATGCCTGGAATGTTGCCTGTTATTAATGGCTATTGTGTTGAGCAAGCCATTA
Organism: Alphaproteobacteria bacterium; assembly: GCA_044227605.1. GTDB lineage: Bacteria > Pseudomonadota > Alphaproteobacteria > JAEUKQ01 > JAEUKQ01 > JAEUKQ01. The sequence goes on along the minus strand of JBGAWJ010000006.1, from coordinate 14,022 downwards.
AGACAGGGTTGGGGTTAAATGCGGAAATTAATCTACGCTCCGTTTTCGACCGCAAGAATTATTTTTATCCCGATCTGCCAGCTGGTTATCAAATATCCCAATATCTCTATCCTATTGTAGGTAAGGGACATCTAACTATTGACTTGCCTAACGGACAAAGTAGGACGATTCGAATCGGACGGCTTCATTTGGAACAGGATGCAGGGAAAAGCATCCATGACCAAAATCCCCGCAAAACCTATGTGGATTTGAACAGGGCAGGGATTGCCTTGATGGAAATTGTCAGCGAACCAGATTTGCGTACCGCGGAAGAGGTTGCCGCCTATTTAAAAAAACTGCGTTCCATCATGCGGTATTTAAACACATGTGATGGTAACATGGAACAAGGATCAATGCGGTGTGATATCAATGTTTCTGTCCGTCATCTGGGTCAACCCTTAGGTACGAGATGCGAAATTAAGAATGTCAATTCCATCAGGTTTGCCCAGCAAGCCATTGATTATGAAGCCCACCGCCAGATCGAAATTCTAGAAGATGGGGGCAAGATCGACCAAGAGACCCGGTTGTTTGACGCCAATAAAGGCGTTACCAGAACCATGCGTTCCAAAGAACATGCGCCGGATTATAGGTATTTTCCTGATCCGGATTTAATGCCGTTAATTCTTGATCCGGCTGAGGTTAAACGCATTCGGGACTCCTTGATTGAATTACCCGATACCAAAAAACAACGGTTCATGCAGCAATATGGCTTGTCAGCTTATGATGCGGATATATTGGTCAGCGAACAGGAAATTGCCGAATATTATGAAAAATTAGCAAAAGTAAAAAATCGTGATACGAAATTATCGGCCAATTGGTTAAGTGGGGAATTATTTGGATATTTAAATAAAATTGGGAAAACGATAGCCCAATCACCGATTACCGCGGATCATTTAGGGGGTCTTGTGGATTTAATCAGCGAAGGGGTATTATCTGGGAAAATGGCTAAAGAAGTTTTTGTAGAAATGACAGAAACCGGTAAATCGTCGCAACAAATTGTTGAAGAGCGTGATCTAAAGCAAGTAACGGACACAAGTGCAATCAACGAGGTTATCAAAATGGTGTTGCAACAAAATACCGATAAGGTGGCTGAATACAAAAGTGGAAAAGATAAATTGTTTGGGTTCTTCGTTGGGCAGGTAATGAAATCATCTGGCGGGAAAGCCAATCCATCTATTTTAAATGAACTGTTGAAGAAGGCTTTAGGTTCTTCATAAAAACGTGGCAATGAAGAAAAGTGTGATGGGAAAAAGAAATAAAGTCCTCCTGCTGTTTATTATTTCGAAACGGCCAAAATAATTTTCCCCATCATTTCCCCTTTTGCCATTAAATCATGTGCTTGCTGAGCATCGGCCAAAGAAAATATTTGATAGATAAAAGGCAAAATCTGCCGGTATGCTAAGGCATCTTTGGCAGCATCAAAAAATCCTTTTGCTATCCTTGCTTTTGCTTCGGTAGATTGGGAACGTAGGGTTGAACCGGTAATGATTAACCGTTTTAGCATGACTTGCCGTAAATCTAAGGAAACAGAAGACCCTTGTTGGGTTGCAATCTGCACCAACTTGCCTTCATGTTTTAATAATTGCAGATTTTTTTCGAAATATTTCCCCCCCACCATATCCAAAATGATATCAAAACCCTGTTGTTCAACGGTATGATTTTTGAGTGAAAGAAAATCTTCCTCTAAATAATTAAGGGCTTTAATTGCGCCTAATTGTTCGGCAAACTGGCATTTCAGTATTGTCGAGGTGGTTGTGAATACCCGCGCGCCCAAATATCGGCTTAACTGAATAGCCGCGCTGCCAACCCCGCCGCTGCCGCCATGAATTAATACTTCATCGCCCGATTTTAAGTGTCCGCGTTCAACCACATTGTGCCAAGATGTAAAAAAAGTTTCGGGAATAGCTGCGGCTTCCGGCAAAGAGAGGGAAGGAAAAACAGGTAAGCATTGTCCTGCCGGAACTGTGCAGTATTCCGCATAGCCACCCCCATTGGTTAGAGCGCATATTTTCTGGCCAAGCTGCCACCCATTTACGGCAGACCCAATCTTTTCTACCCAACCGCTGACCTCCAGTCCTAAAATAGGGGAATGGCCGGAGGGGGCAGGATATAGACCCTGGCGCTGCAAAAGATCTGGCCTATTAACACCGGCATAGGCAATTTTTATTAGGATTTCGTCTGGCAAGGGGGCGGGAATAGGAAAAGAGCCAAGACGCATATTTCCTGTAGCGGAACGCGGATCATATGTAATGGCTAGCATTTGTGGGGTAGGGGGCATTGTAGAAGGAACATTTCTGGGTTAGGTTAAAAAAAGGTTAAACCATATTATACGCAACAATTTTATTTAAAGCAAAAAAGAGTGATAAAGATGGATGATGATATCCTGCGGCCATTAGCACCGTTGCAACTGGAAAGCCTTTCCGTGAAAGAGCTTGAAGAATATATCAAGAAATTTCAAGAAGGGATTGTGCTCCTACAAAACCTGATTGCTAAAAAGCAACGTCATCACCAAACGGTGGATAAGTTATTTAAGTAAGTCATTTTTAGAAAAATTAATTTTTCTTTAACCTTTTGCTCCTACAATAAGAATTGTGAGAAAGGATAATATATGCCCTACTCACAAGGCCTTAGATTTATATGGTAGTGATGAGGCTTCCCTGGAAAAGACAGTGCCGCCATATACCAAATGGCGGCACTGTTATTATAAATAGATGAAAATCAATTTGATGTCTTAGGCAGCTTGATTCCCAATTTGTCCAGCTGTTTTCTCATTCTTAAAAGAGGGAGAAACGCTACTGATTTTAATGTTCCTTGGTTTTGCTGATTCAGGCACTTGACGGATTAACTCAATATGTAACAAGCCGTTATCAATGCACGCCGAATCAACCTGGATATAATCCGCTAACTCAAATCGCCTTTCAAAAGAACGTCCCGCAATACCGCGATATAAATATTGCTTCGGTTCTTCTGATTTATGACTTTTACCCACCACAATTAAAGAATTTTCTTTAGCTGTAATTTGGATTTCATCTTCTGAAAAACCCGCAACTGCCATAGTTATGCGGTAATTTTCCTCTCCTATTCTTTCAATGTTATAGGGGGGATAAGAAAAGGCGTTATCTTCAGAATTTGTCATATTTCCAAGCAATTGAGAAAACCGGTCAAAACCAATGGTTGAGCGGAAAAGCGGTGTTAAATCAAAATTATTCATAACATATCCTCCAATGAGCAATATGGAACGATTAGCCGTATACTTAAAAGTCCTACACGCAATCGCCACGGTTAATATCATGTATAGTGAGTAATCAGTATCAGCTGAAACCCATGTGCCTATACGCACTAAACTGATGTGGGAATTTTTGAAAAGCATTTCAAGGGGCAAGAAAAAACCCCTGCAAATGAAGGGGTTTTAAATTTGGTCGCTAAAGGCAATTCTTGGAACATATCCGAGAAACAATACCAACCACTGACTGGCAATAATGATCTTAGACTCTTAAAAAACCACTTATTATTTCTCTGAGCCTGGTTTCTTTAAGCCCAAATTTTGGAATTTTTTGTTAAATTTAGCTAATTGTCCGCCGCTATCGATCAAACGATGAATACCTGTCCATGCCGGGTGGGATTTGGGATCAATTTCCAAACGCATGGTATCACCAGCTTTGCCCCAGGTGGTTTTTGTCTTGTGGCTTTTCCCATCCGTCGTAATGACCGTAATCTCATGATAGTCCGGATGAATATCTTTTTTCATAATAGCGTTCCTTCAACATAGCTAGTAATAAAACTGATAATAATCATAGTGATAAAAAGAAACTATAAAGCGCGATTGCTTCTAAAAGTCAATGGCTTTTCTATCTGCCTTCTAACGTTTTGACAAACGAAATTTACTATGGCAGGTTCCGCACCCTACCTTAGATAAATTTCCCAACTGCTCTTGAGCAGCGGCAACGTTCCCGGCTTGCAGAAAAGCAGTGATTTTATCTATTTCCGCAGTGAAAATGTTGGCACTGGCTACAAAATCATCCCAATTTTTCCAAATAGTTGGACTAGCAGCTGTTTGATAGGGTGGATTTCCGATGTCTTGGCTAAAGTAATTGGGCAGCAATTTTGCAGTTTTCTGTAAGCTTTCAAGAATTAGTAAGGCCGCTTGATTGTCCTTGCCAATTAACTCGTTTAATTGCCGGCCGCTTTGGCTCAGAATTTTCATTAAATTTTGCCGCTCCTTAATAATATCATCTACCGACTTAGGAGTGACCGCATAAGAAATGAGTGTAAAGCTACTGACAAAAACGAGACTAATAATCGCGGTGGTTTTTTTAAAGGCTGACATGATGGCAACTCCAACCCAATGAAATATTTTTTGTACATTCCGGATAAACGGCCTGTTAACAAAAATACTCTAATATATTATAATGGTTATGGCAATTGGTGGCATAGAACGATTTAGCTTTCGTTAGCACAACAGATAGTGAGATAAAAATCATACTGCCAGTTAAAAATGTTATAAAAAAAATTTTTCAATAAAGGATTTAAGAAGTTTTATGAGAAAAAAAACATTATTTGGGTTAGGAAACCTTTTTATCTTAAGCATTTTGGGAATATTTTTTCCCCAAATAGGGTATACCCAAATTACTTTCAATAAAGAGCTGCTTATTATAAAATCAGGCGATGGTAAAGAACAAACATTGACTGTTGAAATTGCCGCCACTCCCCCGCAGCGTCAACAGGGGTTAATGTTTCGTCGGACCATGCCTGCGGATCAGGGGATGCTTTTTCTTTTTGAAACACCTCAGGTGATTGGGATGTGGATGAGAAATACCTATTTGTCCTTGGACATGTTGTTTATTGATCAACAAGGTAAAATTGTCGGTATTAGCAAAAGGGTTATCCCACAGTCTGATAATCTGATTGTTTCGCCGAAATTGGTAATTGCCGTTTTGGAAATTAATGGGGGGGTCAGTGACAAATTAAATATTCAGGTTGGGGATCAGTTGATCCATCGTTTTTTCATCCCTGCAAATAAGTCCACAGCTGCTAAGTAACGATTGATGAAGGTTCAAAGCTGGCGGCTATGATAGCAGTCTGGATAAACGGTAGGGCTTAATTGTTCAATCGCCGATTTGGTAAGTTGAATATATTTCATTAATTTGCTGGGTAACGCGAATAAAAGTCGTACGTTTTGATAATTCCTTCAGTTGCTGGGCACCAACATAGGTGCAGGTTGAGCGTAATCCGCCCATAATATCAAAGACCGTATTTTCGATGGCACCGCGGTAAGGAATGTTAACGGATTTTCCTTCGCTTGACCGGTATTCCTCAACTTTACCATGGTGCTTGTTCATCGCTTCACTGGAACTCATACCATAAAATCTTTTAAATTTCTGGCCTTTATCGATGAAAATATCGCCACTGCATTCATCATGCCCAGCCAGCATCCCCCCAAGCATCACAAAATCCGCGCCCGCTGCAAATGCTTTGGCCACATCGCCAGGGACGGTACAACCACCGTCTGAACATACCAAACCCTTTAACCCATGGGCTGCGTCGGCACATTCGATCACCGCTGAAATTTGCGGATACCCGACCCCCGTTTTTTTTCGGGTTGTGCATACCGATCCAGGACCTATGCCAACTTTTACAATGTCAGCCCCTGAAAGGATTAATTCCTCAGTCATTTCACCCGTTACTACATTTCCTGCCATAATAATTTTTGAAGGAAACGCATCCCTGGTTTTCCTAACAAAATCAACGAAATATTGGGAATAACCATTGGCAACATCCAGACAAATGAAAGGCAGATCTGCTTGTCGCATAATGATTTTTAATTTATCAAAATCATCTTGTTTGATCCCGGAACTGATAAAAACATAATTTAATGTTTCTGGATTCTTTTGAGAAAATTTCTGCCATTCCTCAACGGTCATAAATTTATCGATAGCTGTCATTAAATGATGTTTAGCCAAAGCATTGCCTACAGAGAATGTGCCGGTATGATCCATATTAGCCGCAATGATGGGAACACCCTCCCATGTTTTATCCGTATGCCTAAAATTATACTTCCGGTTTAAATTCACCTCTGCGCGCGATCTTAAAGTGCTGCGCTTCGGGCGAATCAGGACATCTTTAAAATCGAGTTTAACTTCTTCTTCAATACGCATATGACATAAACCCTGTTTTGATGGTAACAATACCTAAATATAGAATGGGATAGTTAGGGAAACTTGTATCAACTCCTTGAAATGGGCCGTAAAAATATCCCTTGTTTCTGGCGACTATTGTTGAAAAATTACCTGATAGTGTCAACCAAAGATTTTTTGAGAGAGGCAGAAATGTTTTTTTGACGTGGGGCAATAAGGATCATTATTAAGCAAAAAATGAAATTGAAATAAATGATTGTTGAATCATATTTACATTTTTTCTTCTTGCTGTATTGATTGCGTATCAAAAGCTTAAGGTAGAAATTGATCAACATTCTTATCAATCTGGCTTCCCATGAAAATAATTGCAGGAAATAGTAACCGCGTTTTGGCAACCGCAATCTCGGCTCAGCTGAATATCCCTCTAACAAATGCCAGTATTAGAAGATTTGCTGATATGGAAATATTTGTTGAAATATTAGAAAATGTACGTGGGGAAGATGTATTCGTTATTCAATCCACTTCGTATCCAACCAATGATAATTTAATGGAATTACTGATCATTATGGATGCCTTGAAACGTGGTTCTGCCAAACGTATTACCGCCGTTATCCCTTATTATGGGTATGGCCGACAGGACAGGAAATCAGGCCCGCGTACGCCTATTTCTGCCAAACTTGTTGCTAACCTTATCACTGTTGCAGGGGCTAACAGGGTGTTAACCGTCGATTTACATGCGGGACAGATCCAGGGTTTTTTTGATATTCCCACCGATAATTTATTGCCTGCGCCCGTTTTAAGCAAAGATATCCAAATGCGCTATGGTACGGATGGTATTACGATTGTTTCGCCGGATGTAGGTGGCGTTTTAAGGGCCAGAACAATTGCCAGGCGTATCAATGCCGATCTTGCTATCATCGATAAAAGGCGTGAAGCCGCAGGCATTTCAGAGGTTATGAACGTGATTGGCGACGTAAAAGGTAAGCGTTGTATTATTATTGATGATATTGTTGACTCGGCTGGAACTATTTGTAATGCGTCGATCGCTTTGCGTGAGCGTGGGGCTATATCTGTCAGTGTTTATATTACCCACGGAGTCTTATCGGGGGGGGCATTAGCAAAAATTAATAATTCACCTATTGATTTAATGATGATTACCGATACAATCCAGGCCACAGAAGCAACGCAATCAATTAACAATATTCATCAGTTGACCTTAGCTCCTCTAATTGCGGAGGCTATTCGACGGATCAGTGAAGAAAGGTCCGTATCCAGCTTATTTGACTAATGATAGCTGACGCTTTGAGGTTCTTTTTTCTGTTAGAGGAATAAAGAGATAATAACCTGTTGAAATTTAAAATAGAATAAGGTATCAATTCGCCCGGACCTAAGGGTTTTATGCGTAAGGAGATTAATCGTATGTCAGAAGTGCAAATATTAAAGGTTGAAAGCCGGGAAGAGATGGGCAAGGGTGCCGCCCGCGCTATTCGTCGTGCTGGTAGGGTGCCAGGGGTCGTTTACGGAAATAAGCAGGAAACGGATCTTATTTCTCTTGATCCAGCAGAATTAAAGCGGTCTTTACATAAGACTGGTTTTTTTGCAACCTTGTTTGATTTGAAAATGGGCAATAAAACGGTACGTGTTTTGCCCAAGGATGTTCAATTGCATCCCGTCACCGATATTCCGCTGCACGCTGATTTTATGCGAATTTCCAAGAATAGCAAAATTCATGTGAACGTTCCGGTGCAATTCATCAACGAAACACAATCGCCTGGAATTAAACGGGGTGGCGTATTGAATATCGTGCTCCATCAAGTCGAGTTAATTTGTTCCCCAGAAAATATTCCTAATGTTATAACCATTGATTTAAGTGGACTAGAAATTGGGGATAGCATTCATATTAGTAAAATCAAGTTGGATAAAAATGTGATACCGGCCATTGCCGATCGCGACTTTACCATTGCAACCATTGCCGCACCAAGCGCTTTGAAGGGCGATGCGGAAGCTGATAAGGCAACAGCGGATCAAGCCGCCGCTGCTTCAGCGGCAAGTGCAGCAGCCCCGGATGCGGGTGCCGCCAAACCGGCTGGTGAGAAAAAGTAACAATCCAATGCTGATTTTGGCCGGATTAGGTAATCCTGAACCAACTCATCGTCTTAATCGGCATAATATTGGGTTTATAGCGGTGGATGAAATCATCCGCCGCTATGCTTTTTCTGGGGGTAAAATGAAGTTTAAAGGGTTGCTTTATGACGGCATGATTGGCACAGAAAAGGTGATGATTATAAAACCGCAAACCTATATGAATAAATCCGGCGAATGCTTAGCGGCGGCCTGCCAATTTTATAAAGTATCCCCAGAAAATTTACTGGTTTTTTATGATGAACTGGATTTACCGCAAGGTAAAATTAAGGTAAAGCAAGGTGGGGGCAATGCCGGACATAATGGATTGCGCTCTATTGACGCGCATTTAGGGGAAAATTATTGGCGCATTCGCATCGGCATCGGCCATCCAGGGAGGAAAGATTTGGTTCATTCCTACGTATTATCAAATTTTACAACAAACGAGCAAGATTCCATAGCATCCTTGATTAAAGATATAGCCGAACATATAACAGTTTTAATGTCGGGGGATGTGAATGGTTTTATGAATAAGCTATCCCAAACAAAGAAGCTTTTATCCAAACCACTTTCCACGGACTAAATGATCATTTTTGAAGGAAAATAAATATGGGGTTCAATTGCGGCATCGTCGGTTTGCCAAACGTAGGCAAATCAACCCTTTTCAACGCGCTGACCAGTTCGGCCGCAGCTCAAGCGGCAAATTATCCGTTTTGTACCATCGAACCAAATATTGGCAGGGTTGGGGTTCCTGATTCCCGGTTACATAAATTGGCGCAACTGGCTAAATCGGCGAAGATTATTCCGACGCAATTAGAGTTTGTGGATATAGCCGGTTTAGTAAAGGGGGCTAGCCAAGGGGAGGGGTTAGGCAACCAATTTCTCGGCCATATCCGCAGTGTGGATGCCATTTGCCATGTTGTACGTTGTTTTGAGGGGGAGATTACCCACGTGGAAGGCACGGTTGACCCCATCCGTGATATAGAAATTATCAATACAGAATTATTATTATCGGATTTAGAAAGTTTGGAAAAAAGAAAAGAAGCGCTTGCTAAAAAAGCACGTGTGGGAGATGTGGAGGCAAAAAAATTCTATGCCTTCTTTGAAACCATCTTGCAACATATCCAAGCTGGCCATGCAGCCCGAACCTTTAAGGTGCTAGCAAATGATATCGCATATTTCAGTCAGTTGCAGTTGATTACAGCAAAACCTATTGTTTATGTTTGCAATGTAGATGAATCATCTGCTGCAAAAGGGAATCTATATTCCGAAAGGGTCGTTAAATATGCCGCAGCGGAACAGGCCTTGTCTGTAGTGATTTCGGCAGAGATTGAGGCCCAACTGTCTCTCTTGCAAGATCAAGAGGAACGCTTAGATTATTTGCGTAGTATGGGTTTGCAAGAAACGGGGTTGGATCAGGTTATTAAAGCAGGTTTTCGCCTATTAAACCTGCTCACATTCTTTACGATCGGTCCTAAAGAAGCACATGCCTGGACAGTTAGGCGTGGTACAAAAGCACCCCAGGCGGCGGGGGTTATCCATAGCGATTTTGAGAAAGGTTTTATTCGGGCAGAAACAATTTCTTACGCGGATTATGTTAATTATGGCGGCGAAGCCCAAGTGAAGGAAGCTGGCAAGATGCGTTTGGAGGGTAAGGAATATATCACGCAGGATGGGGATATTTTCCATTTCCGCTTCAATGTCTAACCTCTTATATAATATGTAAGTTGTCACAATAAGGGTAAAACAGGTTTATTTAAACCCGTTTTTCTATTAAAACCAAGGAAATATATCAGTTGTTTATTTTAAACGAGCCCAAACACGTCTCTTCGCGGCATATAAAATAATCGTTAAAACACTTAAGAAAATAATAACCTGAAGCCCCAGTCTTTTCCGGTGTTCTAATTCTGGTTCAGCAGCCCAAGCTAAGAAAACCGTAACATCTTTTGCCATTTGTTCAATGCTCGCCTCGGTTCCATCACTATAGGTAACTAAACCAGGGGCTGAAAAAGGTGGGGGCATGGATATCTGATGGCCTGCGAAATAGCGGTTATAATATCTGCCTTCAGGTACGGTGACACCAGCGGGGGGGGTATCATAACCTGTTAATAACGCATAGAGATAATTCGCACCACCTTCCCTGGCTTTGACAATTAAAGAGAGATCAGGTGGATAAGCACCATTATTATTGGCGCGTGAGGCTTGTTCATTAGCAAAGGGTGCCTTAAAAAAATCACTAGGAAGGCCGGGGCGTTCAAAAAATTCCCCTTCATCATTCGGGCCATCGGTAATTTGATCTTGGGCGGCAATTGCTTTGACCTGGTCTGCAGAAAAACCAAGCTCTTGTAAATTACGGTAAGAAAGTTTGGACGCCGCATGGCAAGCGGAGCAAACCTCACGAAACACCTGTAACCCGCGTTGTTGTGCCGCCCGATCAAAAGTTCCAAATAACCTTGTAAAACTCCAGTCTTGCTTAGGAATGCCTTCCCCGTTACTTTCAGCCAAGGCCGTATTCAATGTCAGGCTACCCGTTAATAACATGACCGTAAAAGGTAGTTTGAAAAAAGATTGAAACATTATGCGCTATCCTCAACTGTTTTTAGAAGCAGGGGTATCTGTCGGGTAAATGGGCTGGTTGATGCTGCTGGGTAACGGTTTTGGTTTTTCAATCATGCTGATAAAAGGCAGTAAGATAATGAAATAGCCAAAGTAGAAAGCGGTTGAAATACGCGAGATCAGAATAAAATCACCCTCTGGTGGATTAGCTCCACAATACCCTAAAACAAACCCATTCAGGACAAATAAAGCGAAACACCATTTGAAGATAGGCCTGAATTTTCCGCTGCGAACAGGCGAGCGGTCAAGCCAAGGCAATAAGAATAGAATGCCAATGGCCCCACCCATCATTAAAACCCCGCCCAATTTGGAAGGTATTGCACGCAAAATGGCATAAAAGGGTAAGAAATACCATTCCGGCACAATATGCGCGGGTGTAACTAAAGGATCTGCCGGAATGTAATTATCGGGATGACCTAAGTAATTAGGGTTAAAAAAGATAAAATAACTGAAAATAATTAAGAAAATTCCCAAGCTAAACAAGTCTTTCATCGTGTAGTAGGGATGCAAGGAGATGTTATCTTGGGGCCTCTTCAAATCAATTCCTAAGGGATTATTTGAGCCAAAGCGGTGAAGCGCTAAAACATGAAGGAAAACCACGCCTAAGATAACAAAGGGCAATAAATAGTGCAGAGCATAAAAACGATTAAGGGTAGGGTTATCAACTGAAAAACCACCCCACAACCAAGTTACAATATCATCGCCTACCAAGGGGATAGCAGAAAATAGGTTCGTAATGACGGTGGCCCCCCAATAACTCATTTGTCCCCAAGGCAGTACATACCCAATAAATGCCGTCATTATCATCAGGAAGAATATGACCACCCCTAACATCCATAATAACTCACGCGGTGCTTTAAATGACCCGTAATACATCCCACGGAAAATATGGATATATACCAATATAAAAAACATCGAAGCGCCATTCATATGGATATAACGGATCAGCCACCCATAATTCACATCGCGCATAATTTTTTCAACGCTGTCAAAAGCTAACAAGGTATTGGCAGTATAGTGCATGGCTAAAACAATGCCGGTGGCAATCATGACCATCAGCATAAAACCTGCAAGGAAACCGAAGTTCCAAAAGTAATTTAAATTTCTGGGAACAGGATATTCGTATAACTCATGATGCATCGTACTGAAAACAGGAAGACGATGGTCAATCCAACGAACCAAGCGATTTTTAAATACCACACTCATGCTAATTTTCCTTAGCCTATGCGAACAATCTTATCATTAATAAATTCATATGCCGGGACCGGTAGATTTAACGGTGCTGGCCCTTCTTTGATTCTACCAGATGTATCATATTGTGAACCGTGGCAAGGGCAATACCAGCCGCCAAATGCCCCTCGATTATCACCAATTTTTTGACCACTTGGAACGCAGCCAAGATGGGTGCAAATGCCTACCACAATTAACCATTCAGGTTTTTTTACCCGGTCTTTATCTGCTTGTGGGTCAGGGAGGTCCTTAATATTGACGCTTTCAGCGGATGCAATTTCCTCCGGTGTACGGTGGCGAATAAAAACAGGTTTTCCCCGCCATTTAACGGTAATGCTTTGCCCAACGGCAATTTTTGAAATATCAATTTCTATGGATGATAAAGCCAGTACGTCACGGGCAGGGTTCATTTGCTGAATAAACGGCACGGCAACAGCACCAACACCGACTGCAGCGGTGGCGGTGGCGGCTAAAACAAGAAAATCCCGCCTTGAAGGGTTTTCTTTATTTTCAATCTTATCTGACGTTTTTTTTTCTACCATTCTTGACGCTCCGCTTGATAACAGCGCTTTTTCTTCAAAAGAATTTATTAAAATCTACCATCTCTGCTTATACCTGATATAGCGATGTTCTCAACAAAAATTTTATCTGACAGACCATTTAATTATTAGAAGTTGTTGAAGTTCTGGTAATCATTCGCTAAATGTGCGTCAAACAGCCGCATTTTGCATCAATAGCAAAAGCTTTTCTAATAGATGTCTACTATCTGTCTGAACCATAGGTAATAATAAATAAAATGCGATTAATTATTTTTCAACCCGACATGGCACAAAACACAGGTGCAATGCTGCGTTTAACAGCGTGTTTAGGTGTTGAAACCGATATTATTGAGCCATTGGGTTTTATATGGGACGTGCGCCGGTTAAGACAAACTGCCTTAGATTATTTTAATCCTGAAAAAGTCTATCGCTACCGTTCTTGGCAGGAATACGAAAAAGTGATGTTATCACCTCCAAACCGATTGGTTTTGTTAACGACCAAGGGTGAAGAACGTTATGATGAATTCCGCTATACCCGTGACGATTTACTGATAGTTGGACAAGAAAGCCAAGGTGTTCCAGAGGAATTGCATCGTCAAGCCTTTGCCCGTGTTTATATCCCGATGATGCCGATGATGCGTTCCATGAATGTGGCCATTGCCGCAGGTATTGTGTTAAGTGAAGCTTTGCGGCAAACCAAACAATTCCCTAAGTAAGGAGCGTAATATGCCAGAAAATTATCAGCAGTATCAGGAAAAATCTTCACGTTGGTTTCAAGAATTACAGCAGAAGATTTGTTATAAAATCGAAAATTATGAATCCTTGTTTATAACAAAAAACTTGGAGGCAAAACAAAAACCGCAGAAATTTACCGCCAAAATTTGGAAACGCACAGATCCCTTGTTACCGCCTGGGACAGCAGCTGGTGGTGGGGAAATGCGAATTTTGAAGGGATGTTTATTTGAAAAAGCAGGTGTTAATTTTTCCGCTGTTTACGGATTGTTTTCGGAGGATTTTCGTAGGCAAATTCCGGGGGCGGAAAAGGACGGTAAGTTTTGGGCAAGCGGGGTTAGTGTTGTTATTCACCCACACTCCCCATTAATTCCCACAGTTCATATGAATACCCGCATGATTGTTACCTCGGGTAAAACCTGGTTTGGGGGTGGGGCGGATATTACTCCCATGATAGCGGATTTTACAATTAATCAGCCAGAAATTCATCGTTTTCATGAAGTTTTAGAAGGAATATGCAATCGCCATAATAAGGATTACTATGCCCGCTTTAAAAAAGCGTGTGATGATTATTTTTTTATTAAACACCGTTCCGAGGCGCGCGGGGCGGG